>CACGTU010000004.1 GCA_902576045.1 uncultured Pelagibacteraceae bacterium
ACAACCTCTTATAAAATAGTTAAGATGTTATATGATGCTGGAGCTAAAGAAGTGCATGTTAGAATTGCTTGTCCTGAAATCAAATATCCTGATTTTTATGGTGTAGATACCCCCACAAAGAAAGAACTTTTGGCTGCTAACAAAACTGTAGATGAAATAAAAGAATTTATAAGTGCACAAAGTTTGAAATTTTTGAGTTTAGATGGGCTGTATAAAGCCATGGGATTTGAAAAAAGAAATGATAACTATCCTCAATTAACAGATCATTATTTTACTGGTGATTATCCAGTAAAAATAATTGATGAATTAGGTGGGGATAAAGTTACTCAATTATCACTCTTAAGCACTGGTTCAAATAACTGATGAAAAAAGTAAGTTTTACTGAAATGAAGCATGGAACCAAAGAGGATTATGCCCTTTTGGACAAACACGAAAAAGAATATGAAAGAAAAACTGCTGATAGAATTTTAAACTATCTTTCAAAACTAGATAGTACACTTGAAGGATATAAAGTTACAAGATTAGAGCATTCTTTACAATCAGCTACAAGAGCATTTAAAAATGGTGAGAGCGAGGAAATGGTTGTTGCAACTTTATTGCATGACATTGGGGATGAGTTAGCTCCAATGAATCACTCTCAATATGCTGCATCAATATTAAGACCTTATGTATCTGAAAAAACACATTGGATCATTGAAAAACATGGTTTATTTCAAACTTATTATTCAGCAGAACATTTAGGTGGAGATAAAAATGCTAGAGAAAGATATAAAGATCATAAATATTATCAAGCAACTATTGATTTTTGTGAGAATTACGACCAATGTTCCTTTGACCCAGATTATAAATCAATGACATTAAAAGAATTTGAGCCCATGGTAAGGAAAATATTCGCAAGAGATCCTTTTTATCATCACTAAATTTTCATATGACTAATCGACTGGCCTCAGAGAAAAGTCCATATCTAAAACAACACAAAAATAATCCTGTTGATTGGTATCCCTGGAAAAGTGAAACTTTAAAATTAGCTAAGGATGAAAAAAAACCAATTTTTCTAAGTGTTGGTTATGCCAGTTGTCACTGGTGCCATGTCATGGCTCATGAGAGTTTTGAAGATGAGCAAACAGCAAAAATAATGAATGAAAAATTTATAAATATTAAGGTTGATAGAGAAGAAAGACCAGATCTTGATTATGTTTTTCAGAGAAGCTTATCAATTTTAACTGGTACACAAGGAGGCTGGCCTCTTTCTATGTTTTTAGATGAAAATGGTGTTCCTTTTACAGGAGGAACTTATTTTCCTCCAAAAGAAATGCAAGGAAGACCTGATTTTAGAAAAGTTTTAAATAATGTTTCAGATGTTTATAGAGATAATAGAGAAAAAATAATCGCACAAGCTTCACAAATGCAGGATATTTTTTCTAAAATTAATCAAAGATCTGCAGTTTTAAATCAACCTCTTTTACCTTTTGTAGATAAAATTATTTCATATTTAGATGAGGAACATGGGAGTTTCAAAGGTGCTCCAAAATTTCCTCAATTTTATTTATTTGATGCCATGTTTTATTTCTATTTAAAAACTAATGATGAAAAATATCTTAAACCAGTGGAAACATTGCTAAAAAATATTTGTTCAAAAGGAATTTACGATCAATTAATCGGTGGCATAGCCAGATATACAGTTGATGATAAGTGGATCATTCCACATTTTGAAAAAATGCTCTATGATAACATTCAGTTTATAAGCCTTTTATCAAAATTTTATCAAAGCACAAAATCTGATTACTTTAAAAGAAAATTAATTCAAACAATAAACTATATAAATACAGAATTTGTAAATGACATTGGATTATATGGGTCAGCATATGATGCTGATAGTGAAGGTGTGGAGGGAAAATATTATACATGGTCTTTCGATGAACTAAGCAAGATTTTACAAACTAATTTAAATATATTTGCAAAAAAATACTTAGTAACTAATGAAGGTAATTTTGAGGGGAAAAATATTCTTGTTGAGCAACATAATGATTTGGATGAAAAAGAACAAGAAATTATAGAAAGAGCAGAGAAAGATCTAATTCTAATAAGAAACAAAAGAGTTAAACCATTATTTGATGATAAATCTCAAACGGATCAAAATGCATTTTTAATTACGGCTTTATTAAATGCATCTGTTGTTTTGGAAGACGAGAATATTAAAGAAATTGCTTTTAAAAAGTTCAAAATACTTAAAGAAAAAATGTCAGACAAAATATTTCATTGTTATCAGTCAAAAGAAATTGATGTTTTTCTAGAAGATTATGTTTTCTATTCAAAACTATTATTAAATTTGTACGAAATTGAGGAAAAAAAAGAATATTTAGATGAAGCTTCCAAAATAATGGTTGAAGCATGGAATATGTTTTATGACGACAAATCAAAACTTCTTCAAAAAAATCCTATCAAAATAAATGATCTTTTCGTTAGTCCCGTTGATTTAAATGATAATAATATACCTAATGGTAATAGTGTTTATTTAACCCAAATAAATAAATTATATTACATAACAAATGATATACATTGGTCTGAAAAATCACGTATACTTCAACAATCATTTCACCAAATTTTAAACTCAAATTTTTCACAAATGTTTAGCTTTGTTAAAGCTTTAGATATGTATCACGAAACTATTTCATTTACGTTTTATGGGGATAACAAAGAGATAAAAAATTATTTATTAAAAAACTATTTTGATAGAGCTATATTTATTTACAATACAGAAAATAACTCTGATTCAGGCGTTGTAATTTGTAAAAATCAGACATGTTCAAACAAAATATCTAGTATTAATGAGATAAATGATTATTTAAAAGGTATAAGAAATTAGGATGATAAATAACAAAGATCAAATTATTAAATATTTTGAAGATGGCATCAAAGAAGAAGGAAATCTAAAAATTGGTGTTGAACATGAAAAATTTATATTTAATAAAAAAGATAATAAGAGAATTGATTATTCATCCATAACAAAAATGTTTGACCATCTCTATGAGTTTGGTTGGAAGCCAGTTAAGGAGAATGATAAAGTAATTGGTCTTAGCAAAGAAGATAAAAATATTACACTTGAGCCAGGAAACCAAATTGAATTATCTGGAGCAAAACTAAGCAATATTCATGAAGCGTGTTCAGAGTCTCATGAGTATTTATTTGAATTAAAACAAGTTTTAGAAAAACTTAACTTTCGGATTATAAGTGCAGGATTTGATCCTATATCCAAACTTTCAGAGATACCAAACAACCCAAAACAAAGATACGAGGTCATGACTAAAGACATGCCTGAAGGTGGAGCATTAAGTTTAGATATGATGTATAGAACATGCGGCACACAATTAAACATTGATTATACTTCTGAGGAAGATTTTTCAAAAAAGTTTAGGTTAGCAAATTATTTAGTCCCAATTAATATTGCTTTATTTGCAAATTCTTCAATCATTGAAAAAAAAAATAGCAATTACTTTTCATACAGATCACATGTATGGCAACAAACATCACGTGGTGGTCTTCCTAAATTTTTTTTAGAAAAAGTAAATTTTGAAAATTATGCTGAATTTGTAATGAATATGCCATTATTATTTTTACAATCTGATGGGAAATATATTTCAGGAAAAAAATATATATTTAAGGACTTCATGGATGGAAAAATAAATGAGATTAAAAATTTACAACCAACAGAGGCAGAATTGAGTACGCATCTTGGAACCATATTTACAGAAAACAGATTAAAAAAATATATAGAATTAAGATCTATGGATGCTTGTGGTTGGGATTGTTTATGCTCTGGTCCTGCTTTTAACACAGGACTGCTTTATGGAAATTTAGATGAAGCATTAGAGGTTGTGAAAAAATGGGATGTAAACGAGGTTTTAGAGGCTTACAGCAATGCTCCAAAAAAAGGACTATCTACTCCTCTGATGGGCAAAGATCTATTGTATTGGTCCTCAATAATATTAAATATTTCTAAAAAAGGACTAACAAACAGAAATATACTTAACAAGAAAGGTATGAACGAGGAAAAATTTATAGATCATTTATTTAGAATTATTGAAAATAAAAAAACAAATGCAGATCATATGTTGTATAAATTTTCTAAAGATGAGAATTTAGCAAACTTATATGACCAATAAAATTATTGCTGTTCAAGGTAATAGCTTAAATAACTTAAATCCATTAACAGATACAAGTATATTTCTTGCAAAAAGTGGTGAAAATAAAGGCTATAAAATCTTTTATTATGAGCCAGAAAATCTATCAATTAAAAATAAAAAAGTTTTTGCAAATGGAAGTTTTATTAAAATTGATTACTCTAAAAGAAAATTTTTTAAAATAATTAAAAAAACAAATATTGATTTATCCAAAGTAAAATTTATTTTAGTTCGTCAAGACCCACCTTTCAATCTTGAATATATATCTACAACATACATTTTAGATACTATTAAAAATAAAGTTAGAGTTATTAATAATCCTAGTTCTATAAGAAATGTTTCAGAAAAATTATACTCAATGAAATTTATTAATTTTATGCCTGATACAATATTTACAAAAAAAATAGAAGATATTTTGTATTTTTATAAAAAATACAAGAAAATAATACTTAAACCAATTCATAGTTACAGCGGTAATGATATTATTTACATAAATAATAAACTAAACAAAAAACTAATTTCAAAATTTGTAAAAAAACACGGACACATAATGTGTCAAAAATTTTTACCAAAAATAAAATTTGGAGATAAAAGAGTTTTTATAATCAATGGTAAGATTTGTGGCTGCATTTCAAGAGTGCCCAAAGAGGGATCAATTTTAAGTAATATGAGTAAAGGCGCGAAACCAAAATTGATTAAATTAACTAAAAAAGAAATTAAAATTTCAAATATAATTGCAAAAGATCTTGTGAAAGAAGACATTTATTTCGCAGGAATTGATTTTATAGATGAGAAAATAAATGGAGATATTAACGTTACTTCACCTACAGGCTTAAAAACTTTTTTTGATTTATCAAATATAAACCTTGCAGATTATTTCTGGAAAGGTTTGAGAGCTTGAAAAATCTCACTAACCAGCAAAAAGGTTCTTTAATGGCTTTTATTGGTGTTATGTTCATAACACCAGATTCTCTTTTTATAAGATTATCCAACATAGAAACTTGGGGCATGCTTTTTTATAGAGGAGCAATACCTTTTTTAGTTGTGCTTTTAGGTCTTATAATTTTTTACAAAAAAAATTTTTTTAATGCTTTATTCAAAATCGGTTATCCAGGATTATTTTATGTAATAAGTTTTTCGATTTGTAATATTACTTTTATAATCTCAATTCAAAATACCAATGTAGCAAATACATTATTAATGATAGCGCTTGCCCCGATGCTTTCAGCGATATTAGGAGCAATTTTTTTAAAAGAAAAACCTGAGAAGAAAACATGGGTTGCAATAATCATCACCTTTACAGCATGTGTTTACATATTCTACGACTCATTAAGTATTGGTAATTTCTACGGTGACCTTTTTGGTTTAATTACTGCTTTTGGATTAGCCTGTAATGCTAATTTAGCAAGGTATGCAAAATCTACCGATTTAGTACCCTCTGCAGTGATCGGTAAATTATGCGTTGCTATATTTGCCTTTTTCTTCGTTAAAGACTTTGCGCTTGTTGGCACAGATATGATTTTTATACCTATTATGTGTGTTATGTGTGTTGCCATACCATTTGTTTTAGTCACTATAGCCCCACGATTTATTACTGCAGCTGAAGTAAACCTTTTTTTTCTTTTAGAAACGATTATTGGGCCAATATGGGTCTGGCTAATCATTAAAGAACAACCCTCAACTCAAACTATATTAGGAGGGATTGTAATCATAATTACGATTGCAATTCATTCATTATTAGCCATAAAAAAAACACAAACCAAAACTACTTAGCCGCCAGATTTAATTGACAGTAAATATATAAATGCAAAAAGAAGTAAAAAAGTCCTGGGCTCTTTTTATGGGAATAGGGGTAATGATGATTGCTCATGGATTGCAAATGCAATTGATGGGCATTAGATCTGTTCTTGAGGGTTTTAGTGTTTTAACAACCGGTATCTTCATGTCTGGATACTTTGTGGGTTATTTTGTTGGGTCGAAAACTACTCCTAATTTTGTATCAAAAGTTGGACACATAAGAGTATTTGCAGCTTTTGCATCACTTGCATCTTTAAGTGCGTTGTTAGCTGTTGTTTATGTTAATCCAATAATGTGGACGGTAAGTAGATTTGTTACAGGAATAAGTTTAGTCAGTTGTTATGTGGTAACTGAAAGTTGGCTAAATGACAGAGCTACAAATAAAAATAGAGGACAATTACTTTCAGCTTACATGATGGTTTTATTTTTTGGCTTGGCAATTGGTATGTTATTGCTAAATGTCAGTGAACCTCAAAACTACGAACCATTTATTTTAGTATCAGTATTATTATCTATTGCACTTGTTCCAATTTTATTAACAAAAAGACCTGCCCCAAAATTCAAAAAAATAGAAACAATAAGTATAACTGAATTATATAAAATTTCGCCTCTTGGGGCTTTTAGTTCTTTTTTTACTGGTGTAATACACGCTGCATTTTTTTCTTTAATTTCAGTTTATGCAACTCTTGCAAAATTATCTCTTTTGGAAACTTCAGTGCTTTTATTTATTGCAACAATAGCCGGTGTGCTTGGTCAAGGACCTATAGGATATTTATCTGATAAATATGATAGGAGAACAGTGATAGTTGTTACAACTTTTGGGAGTTCTGCCTTAGCGCTTTTATCAATTCTTACCGCAAATGATCCATTACAAAATATTTATTACATGAATGAATTAGCCTTTAGAAAAATAATATTTTTTATAGCTGTTGGATTATATGCAAGTTTATGTCTTCCATTATTTTCTTTAAACCTTGCGCATACTAATGATTATGTTCCAAAATCAAAATTTGTTGCAGCAGGAGGTGGTTTGCAATTAATTTTTGGATTTGGAGCAATCAGTGGTCCAATTCTTTGCTCTATCTTTATGGGTTGGTTTGGCTTAAACGGTTTTTTTGTTTTTTTAATATTAATTCACAGTTTAATCGGAGCATTCGGAATTTATAGAATGAGAGTGAGAGAAGCTGTTGAAAATCCAGACTCAACTTTTACCCCAATACCAGCAACTATTACTCCTGCAGGATTAGAGTTGGATCCTGATGCACCTGCAACACTAGATCAAAATTCAAGCAGTAATGAAACTCAAAAAACTTTTGGATAAAATTCAATTAATCTAGAACTTCAATTTTATCGCCAGTATTTATACTGGAAGATGTTAAAATCTGACATCTAAGACCACCTCTTCTTAAAAATTCCTTTAAAACATTATCTTGATTCAATGATTCATTAAGATGTCTGCAGGGTCTACATAAATCCATACCCTCAACTTCAACAGATCCAATTTTTAGTTTTTTTCCAACCAAATCATTCAGCTTAATTCCTTTGGTAATTATATTTCTTCTAAAATCTATATATGGAATATTTAAACCGTATTTAATATTGTAATAATCAATATTCTCAGACTCTATTAAAGATAATTGATTAAATGGGTCGTTAAATTCTTTGAAATGCCTATCCCCTACTATGCCTTGATTTGCAATTACTTTAACTGTCTTTACCTCTTGAATTTTTTGATTGTTTTTTTCTGTAATTCCAATTTTAATAACTTCGGGCATTCAAAATAGTATGACTTATCTTTCCTCAAATCAACTTCAACAATACAAGGATGAGGGATTTGTTTCACCTATAGATATTTTTTCAAAAGACAAAGCAAAAGAAATTAGAGATGAAATTGAAACTATTGAAAAAAAATTGCCTGGAGAATTAGAAAAAGCAGGAAGATACAATGCACATCTTATCTCCCCTTTGCTTGATGAAGTAACTCATAATTCAAAAATATTAGATGCAGTACAATCCTTAATTGGTAAAGATATTCTTGTTTGTGGAACAACGTTATTTATAAAAAATCCAAAAGAAAAGAGATTTGTAAGTTATCATCAGGATGCAAAATATATTGGATTAGAGCCTTATAATTGGGTTACTGCGTGGGTTGCGATAACAGACTCAAATGAACAGAATGGATGTATGAGAATGTGGTCAGGATCTCATAAAGATGACCTTAAAGACCATGATCAAAAATTTAATGAGGGAAATCTTTTAACTAGAGGTCAAACAGTAAAAAATGTTCCTGAACAGGAAACAAAGGCCTTAATACTATCTGCAGGACAAATGTCGCTACATCATCCTAAAACGGTGCATGGCTCAGGATTAAACAAGAGCGATGATAAAAGGATAGGTTTTGTTATACAGAGTTACATAGGAAGTAATGTAAAACAAGTTATAGGAAAAAATAGTGTTCAGCTTGCAAGAGGAGAAGATAAATTTAATTTTCATGAAAAAATAGGAAGACCAAAATCATTATTAGATGAAGAGGACATAAAAATTAAAAAAAAAGAAAACGATAATCTTCAAGAAATTTTTTATAAAGGAGCCAATCAAAAAGGAAATTATTAAAACATGAAAAAAAAATATAAAGCAATGGTTCTTTCTTGTATGGACCCAAGATTTCAAAGTAAAGTCTCAAATTATTTAAAAAGAAGAAAATTAAATAATAAATATAGTGCTTTTACAATTGCTGGTGCTGCAGTTGGTGTCACAGCTTCAAAGTTTAAAAAGTGGCACACTACCTTTTGGGAAAATTTAAATACATCAATAAAAATACATAGAATTGAAAAGTTGATAGTTATAAATCATAAAGATTGTGGTGCAGCAAAAATTGTAAATGGAAGAAAAGAATTTACTCCTCAAAATGAAATGAAAATTCATGAATATTCGTTTGAAAAAATAAAGTTAAATTTAAAGAAAAAACATCCAAGCCTTAAAGTGGAATTAAATTTGATGTCATTAAATGGAAGAATAGATAAATTTTAATCTCTTATTTAAACAATTCTCCAGTAATACTATGTTGATACATAATTTTCATATCCTCTAAAGAAAGTTTCTTTGGGTTTCCGCTAGTTGACGGGTCATCAAGGGCCATTTTTGAAAGTCGATCAATATCAATTTTGTTTGCTTCAATAACATCAGTAAGTTTGTGTGGAATATTAAGTTTTTTTTCTTAAATTTAATGTCCAATTTAAAAATTCATCAAATGTTTTATTTTGAAACTCTAAATATTCACAAATTCTAATAATTTTTTTTTCAATTACATCTTTATTGAATGTCAAAACATAAGGCATAAAGATTGCGTTAGATAATCCATGATGAATATTATTTAATGCATTTACTGGATGACTTAATGAATGGATTGCACCAAGTCCTTTCTGAAATGCGGTAGATCCCATGCTTGCAGCAGTTAACATATTCATTCTAGCTTCAATATTTGACCCATCTTCAACGGCAGCCAAGAGCCAATTATTAATAATTCTTATACCCTCTAACGCAATTCCATCTGCCATTGGATGATAGCCTGGGGCACAATAAGCTTCTAAGTTATGAGCTAAAGCATCCATTCCAGTTGCAGCAGTTATATCTGGAGGTAAACTTTTAGTTAACAATGGATCTAAAATTACAATTGAGGGTAAAAACTTTGGATGAAAAATTATTTTTTTAATTCCAGTATCTTCATTTAAAATAACTGATGCTCGTCCTGTCTCTGATCCTGTGCCTGCTGTGGTTGGAACTGCAATAATTGGTGCAATACTATTTGACTTAGCTTTTTTCCAATTATCCCCTACATCTTCAAAATCCCAAATTGGTAAATCTTGACCTGACATAAAAGCAATAGCTTTACCTACATCAATTCCACTTCCTCCGCCAAAGGCAATGACACCATCACAGTTATTTTTTTTATAAATTTCAACACCTTCATGTACATTTTTGCCTGTTGGGTTTCCTATAACCTTTGAATATAAAATAACCTCAAAACTATTTTGTTTTAAGTTAGATAAACTATTTTGAATAATATCTGAGTTTGCAAGACCTTTATCTGTTACTAATAAGGGCTTATTTATATTTAAATTTCTACAAGCAATACTAAGATCTTTAATTCTATCTTGGCCTACCCACATTGTTGTCGGATAATTCCAATTAGTTTTTTGCATTTTTAAATTGATTATTTAAATAATTGTAAGAATATATGATCATGGAAACTTGGCAAATTATTTTAGCTATATTTATAGTCATATTATCAATTGTTTTACCAATTTATTATTCTAGAAAAAAGAAAAGTGAAGATAAGACAAAAGAGTCTGAAGCTTTAGAAAGAATGCAAATTAGAGAATATGGAAGACAAATAAACGAAGAAACCAGAGCTAAAAGAAAGTAAAATTTAAAAAATAAAACATGCCCTCTTTTGATGTGATAAGTAAAATAAATTACCAAGAGTTTGACAACGCTCTTGCTAACTGTTTAAGAGAAATTGGAAATCGTTATGACTTTAAAGGGCTTCATATAACAATAGAGAGAAAAGAAAAAAATGTGATCACTCTTGCGCCTGATGAGCTCAAATTAAAGCAAGTAAATGAATTATTACAAACTCATCTTATAAGGCGAAAAGTAGATCCAAGAGTATTTGATATTAAAAGTTCTGAAGGTGCATCTGGAGGAGCAATAAGACAAACAAGTGAGTTAAAAGAAGGAATTAGCCAAGAGAATGCTAAAAAAATTATTGCTGATATAAAAAAAATGAAACTTAAAATCCAAATAAAAATACAAGGAGAAGAATTAAGAGTGGATGGCAAAAAGAAAGATGATCTTCAAGAAGCAATTTCGGCAATAAAAGCAATAGATATTGGCCTACCTATAGATTTTATTAATTTTAGAGATTAACAATAACATTTTGAAAAAGGGTGAGTAAACATTTATACAATTTAAAAATTTAAAAAATAATGATTACAGTATTAGTTAAATTTAAAATATCTAATGAACTTAATTTAAAAACTCTAAAAGAAAAGTTTATCGAAACTTCTACATTATATGTAGACGTCGAAGGATTATTGAGAAAAAATTACATAGCAGATATTGAAAAAGGCTATGCTGGTGGTGTTTATACTTTTACAAAAATAGAGTTCGCCAAAAAATGGTTTGATGAAGAAAGAATTAAGTGGATTACTGAAAGATACTCTAAGCCAGAAATCACATATTATGAAAGTCCAGTCATTGTGGATAATGAAAAAAATAAAATAATATCCTAAAATAATCGAAGTATTAGTATCCTAGATTAGGATCTACTTGGTTAATTAAATCTTTTTTATCAATAAATAATTTTAAGTTAGTTAAAAACTTTTCCAAAACCATTTCAATGTACTTTCCTTTGCTATCTGAAGATATATGAGGTGTTATTACTAAATTCGGGGTATTCCAAAATTTGGAATTTCTTTTTATAGGTTCCTCTGAAAAAACATCTAAAATTGCTCCAGAAATTTCATTTTTTTTTAATTTTTTTTGTAGATGCTCATAATCCATTACAGATTGACGTCCAATGTTAACAATTCCACAAGTGTGTTTTAAAGCATCTAATCTTTTTTTGTTTATCATTCCTTTTGTTTCATTAGTTTCTGGAACTGCTAAATATAGAAAATCAGCATCAGGCAAAACTATATCAATTTTATCAAATTTAATAACTTTTGAACATCCATCAACTTTTCGTCCTCGTCTATTAACACCAATTACATTCGCACCTAGTGAACTAATATGTTTAATCATTGAACCTCCTAATGAACCAGTTCCAACTACTACAACTTTTTTATTTTCAATTGGGTTGCTTAATAAGGTGACATACTCTTTTTGTTTTTGATTAGTAATTATTCTTGTCATTTGGTTTTGAAGCATCAAAATACTCATTAATCCAAATTCGCCAGCTTTTTTTGCTTGTATTCCACTACTATTAGTTAAAACTAAATCTTTTTTTACCCAATTAAATGGAGAGAGATGATTAACTCCAGCTGATATAATGTGGATCCATTTTAAGTTAGGTGCAATTTTACTTAAACCTTTTGTTGGAAAATTCCATGCAAGTAAGATATCGGCATCTTTCATTGAGGATTTCCAATTATTATCATCCCAGTCAATTAAATATGAAATTTTATCTTTTATTCCAGAATACTTGCTTAATTTACTTTCAAACAAATCTTTTGTGACACTGCTATTTTTTTCGCCTTCTAAGTCACAAGGCAAAGATCCTTTTTTCCAATGATTATTTCTTATATGAATTTTAATTTTATCTTTTGGCATTTATAATTAAATTATACAATAATATTGAGTAGAATAATGAACAAAGAAAACGCAAGTAAACTCTGGAAAATTATTCAGGAAGCTGGCCATTATTTGGTAGGACAATTACCTGATCACCCCAATCATCCTAAAGGAAGAAACCCCTACGCTCATGTTGCAATTTGTGTGAAAAGTAAATTTAATGCCAGTTACAAAGATATACCTGATGATAAATTAGATGATGTAATTAAGTATATTGAATTTTTAAAGGAAAATCCAAGCTAACTAAGATTTAATATAGTTTAAAAAAGTATCAACATCAGTTGGATCTGTGTTCCATGCTGTTACTAATCTCACAGCATTACCATCCCATTCATCGTCGTTTATTGTGTAGCCTTCTGAATTAAGTTGATCAATTATATCTTTAGGCATTTTTACAAACACCTCATTAGCATCTGTTGGATATGCAATATTTATATTTTTATGCTTTTCTAAACCTTGGCTTAGTTTTTTTCCCATTGCATTTGCGTGTTTAGCGTTTTTTATCCAAACATCATTTGAAATGTATGCATCTAATTGTGCTGAGACAAAACTCATTTTTGATAGTAAATGCCCCGCTCTTTTCATTAAAAATGGTAAATTACCAACTAATTCTGGTTTAAAAAAAATTATTGCCTCTGCTGCTAAACATCCATTTTTTGTTGCTCCAAATGAAAGTACATCAATACCTGATTTCCATGTCATTTCTGCTGGACTGCAATTTAATGAGACTAAAGCATTGGCGAATCTAGCTCCATCCATATGAATATTGAGCTTATGTTTATGAGCTACTTCAGAAATATTTTTAATCTCATCCAAATTATAAGCTTCTCCTGTTTCACATAGTTGTGTGATACTTACAGATGAGGGTTGTGTATGATGGACAATTCCTTTTCCACCTATTGAATTGTTAAGTTCTTCAGCTGTAATTTTTCCATCTAATCCGTTAAGATTTACTAACTTTGCTCCACCTGTATAAAACTCTGGAGCTCCACACTCATCAACATTGATATGTGAAAGTCTATGACAATAAATGTTTCCAAATGAAGGTGTCATTGTAGATAACGCAAGTGCATTGGCTGCCGTCCCTGAGGATGTTGGAAAAACAATTACTTCTTTTTCAAATATTTCTGAAAATTTATCTTGTAAACTCTTTGAGAGATCATCATTTCCATAAGGAGTTCTATCTCCATCATTAGCTTTTAAAATAGCATCTAATACTTCTGGACATGCTCCTGTAACATTATCAGATGCAAATTTTACTCTATCTCTTTTTGTTTTAATCGTTGCCATTATTGTTTAGGAAAATAATCTTTTAATGTTCCTTCTCTGTATACATCTGCAGTACAACAGTGAAGACCTCCTCCGAACGCATAGGCATCTCTAAGCTCGACAGGTAGAACTTCCATGCCTAATTTATCTAATTGTTCAGCTTGATAAACTTCACTTTTCTCTACACAAACTGTCTTTGGATCAAGAACAAGAACATTCATAGATAGCCAAGTTGAGGAATAACAAAGTGGAGGTGGTTCATTATGAGCTGGCTGTGCACTATCTAAAATTTCCCATCCATTATCCTCAAATAATTTTCTTTGATCTTTAGGCAATCTTCTTTGTGGGTTATTAATAATTAATCCTTCTTTAATTGGTGTAAAAGTTGCATCAATATGGATTGGATAAGGATCGCCTGGAAAATTTACTGCATGAACTCTATGATCTTTATAATGTCTTTTAATCCAATCAATTCCTTTTAAATTTGTTGTAAAACCATGTTGAACTACTAAATCTTTTCCAAATCTCAAAATATCAGCGGCATCAAACAATGGTTCCTCCTCAGTTGTTACAAAATACTTTTGCTCAGTCCACTCAAGTCTTTTTTGTACTCCAATTTTATCTGATAAATAATCTTTTCTATAATCTGCGTCTGTTAATCTTGGTTTTGGAGCTGACTCATGTCTCATGTTAGGATCTTCATTATAGTACTGTTTTAATAGAGGTCTGTAACAAAGGTATTCAAACCATCTGCATCTATAACTCATAGTTGCTTCTAAAATTTCATTCCCAACTGTAAGCAAAACATCTCTTGGCGGCATACATCCAAACATTGTTTCAGCCCTCCAATCTGGTGTTGAAGTAGGTTGATTAAAGTCCAAAGGCGTTGGTCTATCAACTTTAATTCCACGCTTTTCTAGCATGGATGAAAAATTATCTAAAAGTTCATTTGCTTTATCAACCGTGTCTTTTGTTCTTGGGCCAAACTGACCTCTCATATCACTATCTTCAGGAACTTTTGCATCTAAAGCTGGTTCGGGAGCAGGAATACAAGTTCCATCAGCACGTCCAACTATTACATGTTTTAATGGATCCCATTCATTCCAACTATTTACAATTACTTTATCTGACATTTAATTTTTTATAATATTATGATCAGGTCCAAACGGAAATTTAGTAATATTTTCAACGCCATCTTCTTTGATCACTAAAATATCGTGCTCTCTATAGCCACCTGCACCAGGCTTTCCCTCTGGAATCATAATCATAGGTTCCATTGATATCACCATGTTTTTTTCAAGAACAGTATCAATATCTTCTCTAAGTTCCAACCCCGCCTCTCTTCCATAAAAATGTGAGAGCATTCCAAATGAATGACCATAGCCAAACGTTCGATATTGAAGATAACCTAATTCAGCAAATAAATTATTTAACTCCTCACAAATTTCAGAACACTTTACCCCTGGTTTGATTAATTCTAATCCACGTTTATGAACTTTTACATTTGCTTCCCAAGCCTTTAGAGATGCATCATCAACTTCATTGACAAATAATGTTCTCTCTAAAGCAGTGTAGTAACCTGAGATCATTGGAAAAGTATTTAAAGATAATATATCTCCATTTTGTAATGCTCTATTTGTTTTTGGATTATGCGCTCCATCTGTATTAATGCCTGACTGAAACCAAACCCAAGTATCCATATATTCCGCATCAGGATAAGACTTTGCTATTTCCCTCTCCATTTTATCTCTTCCTGCTATTGCAATCTCTAATTCCGATTGACCAGGTTTTATGTGTTTTACAATTTCCTCAGCACCTAAATCAGCAATACGAGCACCGTTTTTAATTATTGAAATTTCTTCATCTGATTTGATCATTCTTTGTTTCATTAAATTCTTTGAAATATCTTTAAAAATCGCGATGCTAAATATAGAGTTTAATTTTTCTTTTATATCTAAAGTTACATGATCATTTTCAATTCCAATTGTTTTTGGAGGATCATTTCTTCCAATTATAGATACAATAGCTTTTAAAAAATTATCTCTTTTCCAATCAGTATATATTACGTTATTACAATGTGATCTTCTCCAAGGTTGACTCGCATCTATATTTGCAGAAATAGTAACTATTTTATCTTTTGTGACTACACATCCATATGGTCTTCCGAATGAACAATAAATGAACCCTGTATAATAAGCAATGTTATGCATCGAGGTTAGAATTGCCATATCCATGTTATTATTCGACATAACATCTCTAAGTTTTGATACTCTATTTTTGTACTCTATATCTGAAAAGGGAAGTTTTACTTTTTCACCGTTATTCAATTCAAAAAAATCTGGTCTTTCCATAAAAAACTAATTTAAACCAATAAATCTTCTATTGGATTGCATGATCATGCTGTAATAGAAAATTGCAATAAATATAAAAAAGCCACCAATAATTGTGTTTGTTGCTGGAACTTCATTGATGCCTAACCATGGTAACCAAACCCAAAATATTCCTCCAATTACCTCTGTTAAAGATAACAAGGTTAAATCTGCAGCAGGAATATTTTTTGAACCAATTGAATATAATATTAAGCCTGCACAAACTAAAGTTCCATGAGTTGCGAACAAAGCTTCATTTTTACTAGAAGATAAAAATTGACTGTCATTTAAAATCAACATTACCGATGAAAATAAAAAACAAAATAAACCTGCAATTGCTACTGTTGTAAATTTAGGTGTTTCTTTTCTCCAACGCAAAGTTACAGAAAAAACAGAAAATCCAAGAGCAGATGCTAATCCAAAGACAAGACCGGGAAGAGAGTTTGTTCCACCTGTTCCAAACGCCATTACAACAATTCCAAATGTTGCAACTAAAATTGCCACCCAAACTGTAAGTGAAATTTTTTCTCTTAAAAATAAAAACCCTAACAACGCTGTTATAAAAGGCATTGCGGCTAAGCATAAAAGGGTTACTGCAGCACTAGTATTTGTGATTGACCATATAAAAGTCATCATAGCCGTGCCCAATCCAATGCCACCTAAAACACCAGAAATACCAACTTTAAAATAGTTTTTATAAAAATCTAACCCTTCTTCAAAATATAGATAAAGATTTAGTAAAATGAATATTACTAATCCCCTTGTAAATAAATATTGCCAAGGAACCAGCTGAGGTTGATCAATATGCCTTACAACATAAGGACCAAAAGACCATAACAGTCCAGCAAAAAGAACTATTGGTATTGCAACTTTTGGATTTTTAAGATCGAGCATCCCGAATTATTAATCTTATTTTAAATTTGAGACAAGAAAATACGATTAGCTGATCAAAAATTCATTAAGACCTGACGCTGAGTAAACATCTATTAAATTTCCTTTATTGAATACTGAAACACCATCTTTAAATACACCCCAAGCGTTAGATTTAACAAAAGGCTCTATTTTATAAGACTCTTGTCCCTCAAATACCTCAAATTGAACAAGGCCTTTTTTATCAAAGGTTAATTTTCCTTTAACAAATCTTGTAAATTTTTTCTTTTTGGAAAATTTATTTTTTAGTTTTGCAAATATTGGCTTTTCTACTTTTAAACCTAAAGATTTAAATAATAAAGGGATTACAAAAAATCTAAAACAAGCAACTGAGGAAATAGGATTACCTGGTAAACCAAAAAAACATTTGTTGTTATTAAATTTTGCAAACATGATTGGTTTTCCTGGTCTAATTGCAACTCCTTTAAAGTGATTTTTAATTTTAAATTGATTAATAACACTTGGAATAAAATCAAATTTTCCTTTAGAGACGGCTCCAGAAGTAATTAGGATGTCTGTTTTAGACTTTAATTGTTTAGATATTTGTTCTTTAAATAATTTTTGATCTTTATCTCTTAAGATTTTTTGAATAGTAAAATTTACAGGTAAACTTTTGATTAAAGAGTTTAGATAAATTGTATTTGAATTTCTTATTTTCCATGAAGGTATATTTTTTTTGTCAGATAATTCATTTCCTGATGGGTAAAAGACTATATTTACTTTCTTTTTAACTAAGACTTTATCTATACCTAATGTTTTTAAAGATAAGATATGAGCAGGATTAATTAATTCTCCTTTTCTAATTATTTTATTTCCTTTTTTATAATCTGAGCCTTTTGGTCTAATAAATTCTGATTTTTTAATTTTTTTATTAATAATTATATATTTTGCTTTTTTTTTACTTGGAAAAAACTCAATATCCTCAATTGGAATAATGGTATCAAAAGGTTTTTTAATAATTGCACCTGTCATTACCTCAATACATGATAATTTATTAACTTTTTTAATATAAGGGTTGTCCCCTGCTGCAATAGTTTTAAGAATTTTAAACTTTTGAAATGTATTTTTTGTTTCTTTTGAGTTTACTGCAAAACCATCAAATGCTGTATTATCATCGGCTGGATAATCTGATTTAGCAATTACCTCTTTGCTCGATATTCTGTTTAAAGCATCTTTTATTGAGACAATTTCACTGCCAATTTTTAATGGATTGTTATTCAATTTACTTATTGCTGCTTTATAAGAATTCATATCTTTTTAGACGCTTCCTCTAAATCTATTTTAGTATTTATGTTTAAAAAACTATTATCGTCTTTAAGATCTAATTCAATTATTTCTGTTCCAATTTTATTAGCCCAATCTTCAACTTTTCTATCCCCTGCCTCTAAATCTTTTCTTAATTGATCTTTAAGCTCCGTTGACCACAAGCCAAAAATATTGTGTCTTTTTTCTCCACTTTTTAAAAAAAACAATTTTTTACTAGATTGTCTTTGAGCGGTCATCATTTGATCAATAATTTCGATTTTGAAAAAAGGTGTGTCACAAGGAAATGTCATAATCCACTTATAATTTTTTGAATTATCTATTATCCATTCCATTGAAGATAGCACGCCAACTAGAGGTCCTAGCTGTCCGTCCATAACATCATTTGAGTAAAAAACATTGCTTATTATTTTCTTACTTTCCTCATTTGAGATGATTAAAATTTCTTTAAATCTATTCTTAAGTTTTTGAATTGTATGATCAATTAAAGTTAAGTCTCCCAGTTTGGCATTTGCTTTATTCCCACCAAACCGTCTTGATTTTCCACCAGCTAATATGACTGGCAAAACATTGTTTTCGCTCATCAAATTAAATATAAGTCATATATCGTTTTAATAAAGATCAATAAATGGACTTAGAAATTTTAAAAATTGCTTCAGATACTAAAAACCATAGAGTTTTAAAAAATTGTTCTCATTTTGCTAAATTTAAAAACCCATTATGTGGAGATAAAATGAATGTAAGTCTTATAGTTAAAGAAGATAAAATTACTGATTTTGCTTATGAATGCAAATCGTGTGTTTATTGCCAAGCTTCAGCAAGTATTTTGTCAAAAACATCTATTAATAAATCTATTAAAAAAATAAAAGAAATTATAACTATTGCTAACAATTTTTTTGAAAATGCATCTGAAAAATTTCCAAAAGAGTGGAAAATATTAGAAAAACTTTTTAATAAAAAAAATATTTCAAGAAAAGAGTGTCTTTTGTTACCTTTCAAAACATTGGCAAAGGCCTTAAAATCTAAATATGAAAAAAGATCGATTAATTAAATCTTTACTAGCAGGACTTTTTTCTGCAATCACAATAGGTGCTTTAACTTATTTAACTTACAAAACTACATTTGGTTTATTTTTGATTGCTTCATTTGGATCATCAATGGTTTTATTGTATGGATTTCCAGAAAGTCCTTTTGCACAGCCTAAAAATATATTTTTTGGTCATTTTTTAACATCTGCTGTTGGAATTATTGTTTTAAATTTTGTACCACTTCCAATTTATATAACTATTCCAATAGGTGTGGGCTTAGGAGTTAGTTTAATGATCCTTTTAGATGTGACTCATCCACCTGCAGGCGGAAATCCAATTATAGTTATCATTGGAAGTGTTTCTTACGATTATTTGTTAAGTCCAATTATACTTGGATCAATAATTATTTTAGTATTTGGGATAGTTATCAATAAGTTTGTATTAAAAAAAAAGTACCCTCAAAAATGGATATAAAATACAACGTATCAAAAATTAAAGGTTCAAAAGAGGAAATCGTAAAAGATGCTGTATCTGTTGAGGAACCTTTAGAAATGCGCCTTAAATATAAAAAGAATGGAAAAATTGAAACGCAAAATATATCTATAACAATGAGGACACCTGGAAATGATGAAGATTTAATTAGAGGATTTTTATTTAATGAAAGAATAATTGAGAATATGGATGAAATAGATAGCATTCAACATATAGGTGATCCTGTTGGAGATTATAATTTACATAACGTAATTGAAGCTACAATAAATAAAACAGATAATTTAGATATTGGTAAATTAAAAAGAAACTTCGTAACAAACTCCTCGTGTGGAGTATGTGGAAAAACTTCATTAGACTCAATTGAAGTATTAAAAAATGATAAATTAGTTTCGCATTTTCCAAAAATAAAAGAGGAGATAATTTTAAAATCTCCAAGTCTATTGATGAATGAACAGTCTGAGTTTGCAAAAACTGGTGGAATTCATGCTAGTGCTTTAATTGATGAAGCGGGTTCGGTAATAGCTACCCGTGAAGATGTTGGAAGACATAATGCTTTAGACAAATTGTTAGGTCATACTATTCAAAACGGACTACTTAATATAAAAGCTCAGTTTATTGCCTGCTCTGGAAGGTTGAATTTTGAGCTAGTTCAAAAGGGATTAATGGCAAATATTGGTATTATGGCTGGTGTGGGTGCGCCTACGAGTCTCGCAGTGGATCTAGCTAAACGTTTTGACATGACTCTATTAGGTTTTGTAAAAGAAAGTGGCTTTAATATTTATAATAATAAAAAAAGGATAGTATTAAGCTAATTTATAAAGAGTATGTCTAAAAACATAAGTAATTTATCCGGAAGAATAGGCTTAAAAAATAATCTATTTCAAAAGCTATCTGACAGATCCTTAAATTCTAAAGATGATGCAGGGATAAAGGAAATAGCTGAAGAATACAAAATGGGTGTTTCAACTATTCACGGAGCGGAAAGTTTTTACGAATTTTTAAGACCATCGCACAGAGAGAAGAAAGCATTTGTATGTAATGGAAGCGCTTGTATGTGCGCAGGTACACAAGAGCCTTTAAAGAAAAGATTACAAGAAAAATTAGGTAACGATAAAGTTGGCGAGATGTTTTGTCTTGGCCATTGCTATGAAAATCATGCGTTTCACTATGATGGAGAAAATTATGCAGGTAATGACATCAATCAAATAGATCAAATCATTAAAGGTGAAAAAATAAAACAAGAAAAATTCTTTTCAAAAAGTTTTGCAACAACAAGTTTTTTAATGGATGATAAATTATCAAACTTTGATCAATTCAAAGAGCATTTAGAAAAATTTATTAAAACGGATAAAAAAGAAATCATAAACTCGTTATTATCTTCTAATCTTACAGGTAGAGGTGGCGCAGGATTTCCAACAGGAATGAAATGGGATTTCTGTAGTAAAACAAAATCAGAGAAAAAATATGTAGTTTGTAATGCTGATGAAGGAGATTCTGGTGCTTTCTCAGATAGATATTTATTGGAAGATCAACCACTTAAAGTGTTATTTGGAATGATAGTTTGTGGTTATGTAATTGGTAGCAATGAAGGAGTACTTTATATAAGAGGCGAATATCCAAAATCAATTGAAGCAATTAATGGATGTATTAATTCATTAAAAGAAGCAGGATTATTAGGTGAAAAAATATTAGGAACAGAATTTTCTTTTGATTTGAATATTTGTATTGGACAAGGTGCTTATATTTGTGGAGAAGAAACAGCTTTAATAGCATCTATTGAAGGTAGAAGAGCAGAAGTAGATGTAAGACCTCCATTCCCTGTAACAGAAGGATTATACAAAAAACCAACTGTAGTTAACAATGTAGAAACATTAGCAGCTGCAACTGGAATTTTACTAAATGGAGCAGAAAAATTTTCATCAGTTGGAAATAAAAAATCTGCTGGAACAAAACTAGTTTGTCTAGATAGTTTTTTTAATAATCCTGGTGTTTATGAGATTGATATGGGAACACCAATGAAAAAAATATTTGAAGAATATGGTGGTGGATACAAAGAAGATGTAAAAGCATTCCAAATTGGTGGACCTTTAGGTGGAGTAGTGCCTATATCAGAAATCGAAAAACTAAATTTAGATTTCCAAGAATTTACTAAAGCAGGTTTTATGTTAGGTCATGCGAGTGTTGTTAGTATTCCTAAAGATTTTAATATGGCTGAATACATTCATCACTTATTTGAGTTTTCAGCTGAAGAGTCGTGTGGAAAATGCTTTCCTGGAAGAATTGGATCCTACAGAGGAAAAGAAATGTTTGATCAGTTAAAGAAAGGAACATCTAAAATTCCACTTAAACTTTTGAATGAATTATTAGTCACCATGCAAAAAGGATGCTTGTGTGCGCTTTGTGGAGCGATACCAACACCCATAATGAACATATTAAAGTATTTTGGTGATGAAATTAAAAATGATATAGTAAAAGATAATTAATGAGTGCGGAAAAAAGAAAAGTTGCCTATATAGATGGAAAACCCTATGAAATAGGGCCAAATCATACATCTATTTTAAAATTTGTAAAAAGTTACTTGGGAGAAAAGAAGGTACCAACACTATGCGACGACCCTAACCTTGCACCTTATGGTGCTTGCAGAGTCTGCTCTGTTGAAGTTGCTCTAGAAAAAGACGGTCCAACTAAAGTAGTTGCATCATGTCATACACCTGTTGGAGAAAACCAACACATATTTACAAGTAATGATGGATTGCAAAACTTAAGAAAAAATATTGTTGAGTTAGTATTAACAGACCATCCAATGAATTGTGATACTTGTGAAGTAGATAAAAATTGTGAACTTCAAACTGTAGCAAATGACTTAGGAATTAGCGACCATAGATATAATAACCCTAAACAACATAAAGGAACTCCCAAAGATACTTCTCACTCTTACATGAGAATGAATTTGGACAACTGTATAAATTGTGGAAGATGTGTAAGAGCATGTGATGAAATTCAAGGTTCGTTTGTTTTGACAATGAGTGGAAGAGGATTTGAGTCTAGAATTACTACTGATAATGATATGCTCTTTGGAGACTCATCATGTGTATCTTGTGGTGCTTGTGCTCATACGTGTCCAACGGATGCTATTTCAGATGTATTTCAATCTAAATCAGTAAAAGTAGATAAAAAAATTAGAACTACATGTTCATACTGCGGTGTCGGTTGTAATTTAGAGACCTCTGTAAAAGATGGAAAAGTTGTTGCAATAGATACTCCAAAAGAAACTGAAGTAAACGCAGGTCATACATGTATAAAAGGAAGATATGCATTTGGTTTTTATGATCATCCAGACAGACTGAGAAGTCCTTTGATTAAGAGAAATGGAAAATTTGAAGAAGTATCTTGGGATGATGCTTACGAATATATAAAGCAAAAATTAGAAAAGATTAAAAATGAGAGTGGCCCAGATGCTATTGCTGGTATTTCTTCAGCTAGATGCACTAATGAGGAAAATTATGTTTTTCAAAAAATGATCAGAGCAGCAATTGGAACAAATAATATAGATTGCTGTGCAAGAATTTGTCATTCACCTACTGCATGGGGAATGCAACAAACTTTTGGAACAGGGGCAGCAACTAACTCCACAGAGGATATTTATCATGCTGATTTATTTTTAGTCATTGGAGCAAATCCAACAAATGCTCATCCTGTAACTGGTGCAAAAATTAAACAACAGGTTATGAAAGGTAAAAAATTAATTGTGCTTGATCCAATTACTACTGATATTGCTAAACTTGCTGACTATCATATTAGATTAAGACCTGGAACAAACGTTGCTGTACTAAACATGATGCTTTACTACATTGTTAAAGGAAACTTATTAAATAAAGATTTTGTTGAAAACAGAACTGAAGGGTTTGATGAATTTTTAAATCACATTAATGGTTTAGATATTGATCATCTAGCAAGTGTTGCTGGTGTTGATAAACAATTAGTTAAAGAAGCAGCCATTGCATATGCAACAGCAAAAAATTCTATGGAGTTCCATGGTTTAGGAGTTACTGAGCACGAACAAGGTTCTAAAACTGTGATGTTGATTGCAGACCTTGCAATGATTACTGGCAACATAGGAAGAAGAGGTGTTGGAGTTAATCCTTTAAGAGGTCAGAACAATGTTCAAGGGGCTGCGGATATGGGGTGCCAACCTCACCAAGGTGCTGGTTATTTCCCAGTAGCTGATAAAAAAATTCAAGACTTTTACACTGAAAAATATGGTGCAGTCCACCCAACAAAAGCTGGATTGAAAATCCCAGAAATATTTGATGCAGCAATAAACAAGGAAGTTAAAGGATTATGGATTATTGGAGAAGATATTGTTCAAACTGATCCAAACAGTGCGCATGTTATTAAAGCGATGGAATCTTTAGATTTATTAGTTGTTCAAGAGATATTTATGAGTGAAACAGCAAAATTAGCAGATGTCGTTTTGCCAGGAACAACATTTTTAGAAAAAGACGGTACTTTTACAAACACAGAAAGAAGAGTTCAAAGAGTTAATAAAGCCGCTGAACCTTTACCAGGCACAAAACCAGATGGTGTCATTGTTACTGAGATGATGCAAAAGCTTGGATATGATCAGCCAACTTATGATGCTGATCAAGTATTAGCAGAAGTTGCGGATGTTGTTCCGTTCTTTAAGGGGATTACTAGAGAGAGACTAGGTAAACTTGGATTACAATGGCCTGTAAAAGAAGACGGAACAGATACAAAAATTTTACATGAAAAAGAGTTTAAACTTGGAAAAGGAAGATTAAAGTCTTTTGATTGGAAAGAATCTACAGAAATCAAAAATAATATTAAAGAGTATCCACTTATTCTTACCACTAGTAGAGTTTTACAGCATTATAACGCAGCAACTATGACAAGAAGAACTAAAAATTTAAATATTGTGGATGAAGATATATTATTAGTAAACCCTTTAGATGCTAAAGAAAGAGAATTAAGTAACGGCGATATAGCAAGACTTTACTCAGGCAGAGGTGAGGTTTCATTAAAAGTTGAGGTAACAGATAAAGTAAAAGAGGGAATTGTTTTCACAACTTTCCATTTTCCAGAACACATGGTCAACATGGTTACAGGTGATGGTAAAGATGAAGAGACAAAATGCGCAGAATATAAAGTTTCTGCAGTTCAAGTTCAAAAAATATCAAATAAATTTAAAACAGAAATTTCTCCATCCGAAAAACAAGCTGAAATTGTAAGAAATTAAAAAATTCTCCAAAAATTTTTAAAATTTTATTTTTTAGGTTAAAATATTTTTAAAAAAAAGGAGTTATAATGAAAGCATATATAATGGGTAACTACACAGAAAAAGCTTTTCAAGGTTTCATGAAGGATCCTACAAGTGATAGAAAAGCAGTTGTAGAACAATTAACAAAAGCAGTTGGTGGAACAATTCATAGTATGGACATCGTTAGAGGTTCATATGATTTTATTGTTGTGACTGATATTGGAGCATTTGAAAATTTCGCTGCAATTAAATTAGTTGTTGAAGCATCTGGTGCTGTTAAGAATATGACAATGTTAGAGGCAATAGACTTTACGAAAGCTACTACTAAAGCAAGTCAGATAGGCTATAAACCACCAGGACAATAGGTAATTATTTTTTTTCGTCGTTATCTACGACTAGGCAGATTTCTGATTTAGTCAGGAATCTGCGACCAGTTCCATTATCCAATGAGAACATTCCACCTATTCCTTTAACAGCATCAATTGTTAGATCAGTATGTTTCCATTTTTCATACTGATCACCATTCATATAAAATGGCACTCCTCCAATTTCACCTAGTTTAATATCATTATCACCTAGAGGAAATTCACCCTCTTGAAAACACATAGGTGCACTACCATCGCAACATCCACCTGATTGATGAAACATTAAATTTTCTCCATATTTCTCCTGGAGTTCAGATAATAAGTTTAACGCTGAATTTGTTGCAGATACTTTCATTTTTAAAGTACGGCCCATGATTTAGAATCATGGGCCAGTATATATTATTGATTAAAAGAAGCCTAATTTTTTCTCAGCATAAGAAACGTGTAGGTTCTTATTCTGTCTATAATGATTAAGCATCATTTTATGAGTTTCTCTTCCAACTCCTGATTGTTTATATCCACCAAATGGAGAGTGAGCTGGATAAGCATGGTAACAATTAGTCCATACTATTCCTGCTTGTATTGCTCTACCCATTCTGTGAGCGATATTACCATTTCTAGTCCATACAGCTGCACCTAAACCATAAAGAGTATCATTAGCAATTTTTAATGCTTCTGCTTCATCTTTAAATTTAATTACAGATACTACAGGTCCGAAAATTTCTTCTTGAGAAATTCTCATATCATTTTTAGCTTCGAAAACAGTTGGTTGGATATAGTTTCCTTTTTCCAAACCACTATTTAGTTTAGCTACATCTCCACCTGTAAGAACTTTAGCACCCTCTTTTTTACCAAGCTCTAGATAAGATTTTATCTTTTCCATTTGCTCTACTGATGCTTGAGCTCCAATCATGGTTTCCATTTTTAAAGGATTGTCTTGTACAACTGCTTTTGTTCTTGCAATCGCTCTTTCCATGAATTTATCATAGATTGACTCTTGAATTAAAGCTCTACTTGGACAAGTACATACTTCACCCTGGTTTAGATTGAACATCACAAAACCTTCTATACACTTATCAAAGAAGTCGTCATCTTTTTCCATGACATCTTCAAAGAAAATATTAGGAGATTTTCCACCTAATTCTAGTGTAATTGGAATAATGTTTTGTGCTGCATACTGCATAATCAATCTTCCAGTTGTTGTTTCACCAGTGAATGCAACTTTAGCAACTCTTTTTGATGATGCTAAAGGTTTACCTGCTTCTAAACCGAAACCACTCACAATATTTACAACTCCTGGAGGTAATAGATCTCCAATAAGTTCCATCATTACCATAATCGAAGCTGGAGTTTGCTCAGCTGGTTTTAAAACTGAACAGTTTCCTGCTGCAAGTGCTGGAGCCAATTTCCATGTCGCCATTAATAATGGAAAATTCCATGGAACTATCTGACCAACAACACCTAATGGCTCATGAAAGTTATATGAGTATTGATTATTCGCAATCTCAGCAATGGATCCTTCTTCTGCTCTAATCACACCAGCAAAATATCTCCAGTGATCTATCACTAAAGGTAAATCTGCTGCCATACATTCTCTGATAGGTTTTCCATTATCTAAACATTCAGCTACAGCTAGTAAGTTTAGGTTTTTTTCTAAAACATCAGCAATTTTATACAAAATATTTGATCTTGTTGTGATGTCTGTCTTTCCCCATTCGGTGAAAGCTGCGTGAGCTGCATCTAATGCTGCCTCTACGTCTTGTTCGTTTGATCTTGCAACAGAACAGATTTTCTCATTTGATATCGGACTAACATTATCAAAATATTTGCCTGATTTAGGTTCTACAAACTTTCCGTTTATATAGTTTCCATATTTAGCTTTGAATGGAAATTTTACCTTTAAATGAGAAGTATCTAGTACTGATGACACTTTCAATGCTTCTGCACTCATTTTTTCCTCCTTAAGTTAAGTACAATAAGTATATAAATTCGAAATTAACTTGTTTATTTCAGTCGTTTTTGAATTTAAAAGAGATTGAAGACTGAATAATTTTTAAACCCAAATTTATAATAAATTAATTTAAGACTGTTAATTTGATCTTGTAAATGTGTTATTTTGAATTCAACTTTGAATTGTAAAAAGACT
Source organism: uncultured Pelagibacteraceae bacterium (assembly GCA_902576045.1). Lineage (GTDB taxonomy): Bacteria > Pseudomonadota > Alphaproteobacteria > Pelagibacterales > Pelagibacteraceae > Pelagibacter. Next base: position 27,473 of record CACGTU010000004.1, read on the forward strand.
TATTGAATTTAGTTACAAAACTATGATTATCTAAATATGGAATTATTAAAAGACAAATTTGGCAGAAAATTTCCCTACATAAGATTATCCATAACAGATGTATGTAATTTTAAATGCGGCTATTGTTTACCTAATGGCTTCAAAATTGACAAAAGTGACAATAGAACTTTTTTAAGTTTAGAAGAAATTAAAAGATTAGCTAAAGGTTTATCTGAATTAGGAGTAAGCAAAATTAGACTAACAGGAGGAGAACCAACAATTAGAAAAGATTTTTATGCAATTGTAAAGGCTATAAAAGAAAATGCAGGTATAAGTAAAACTGTTATTACAACAAATGGTTACAAACTTGATAAATTTGCGGAACAACTTGTAGAAAGTGGTTTGGATGGAATTAACATCAGTATTGATAGCTTAGATAAAAACAAGTTTCATAAAATTACAGGTCATGATCGACTTAATGAAATTTTAGACGGTATTGAAAAGCTACAAAAACTTAATTTTAAAAATATAAAAATTAACGCTGTTCTATTAAAAGGCATAAACAGTAGTGATAAGGATTTTGACAGGTGGTCTAATTACATAAAATCAAATCAAGTAGATTTTAGATATATCGAATTGATGCAAACAGGAGATAATTTAGATTATTTTAAAAAATATCATATATCCTCAAAAGTATTCACTGACTTTTTAATTAAGAATAATTGGATAATACAAACTCTAGGAAAAGATGCTGGTCCATCTAAAAATTATATTAATCCAGAATTTAAAGGGAAATTTGGAATTATTGCTCCATATTCAAAAGATTTTTGCAAATCCTGCAATAGATTAAGAATTACATCTAGAGGAGACTTAAGATTGTGTTTGTTTGGAAACACTGGAATAAATATAAGACACTTAATTCAAAGAGATGATCAAACTGAAGAATTAAAAGATTTAATTTTGAAACAATTAAATTTTAAGAAGGAATCTCATTACTTAGAACTTGGTGAAACTGGTTTAACTAATAACCTATCAGTAACTGGCGGATAATGAAAAATTTAAAAATAATTAAAAAAAATGATTTAAAGGATTGGGCTGAGGAATTGTTCCAAAAAAATTCATATAATATGGTGGATGTATCTTCAAAGAAAGAAACTTTCAGAAGAGCGCTCGCAACAGGAAAAATTTTTGTAGGTGAAGAAGTTTTTTCATTAATTAAATCAAATCAAATGCCTAAGGGGGATCCTATTTCTTTAGCAGAAGTATCAGCTATATTGGGTGTAAAGAAAACAAGCGAAATTATTCCATTATGCCACCCTCTTTCAATTGATCATATTTCGACAAAAATTATATTGGATGATGAAACTTACTCACTTGACGTTTTTTGTGTTGTCTCAACATTTTCTAAAACTGGTGTAGAGATGGAAGCAATTATGGGAGTAAATAGTGCTTTAATAACCATTTATGATTTAAGCAAAATAGTAAATCCACATTTAAAAATTTCTGACATAAAATTATTAATAAAAGAAGGTGGAAAAAAAGGATTATGGAAAAATCCAGATGGGTTACCAGAATTTTTAAAAGAAATATTTAATTAATGAAAATATCTGTTGAGTTGTTTGGGGCTGCAAGAGAATTCAGCAAAACAAAGTACTTAGAATTTAATTTTTCAAAATCTTGTAAAATAATTGACATTAAAAAAAAACTTTATGAGCATGTTGATAATAAATTTAATGGAAATTTAAATTATAAAGAGATTATAAAAAGTTCAGCATTTTGCTCAAACAAAGATCAATTAATAAAGGAAAACCAAATTTTGAATAAAAATCAGATAATTGGAATTATTCCACCAATTGGAGGTGGTTAATGCTCCATGCAAAAATTATAGACTCTTCAATTGAAAAAATTGAAATTTCCAAAGCAGAACATTTTTTAAAATCAGAAAAATTTGGTGCAGTAATTTATTTTGTTGGAGTTGTTAGAGATAATAATGAAAATAAAAAGGTTAATGGAATTACATACGATGCAAAAGACACAATGGTAATTAAGAGTTTTGAAGAAATTTATAATGAGACAGAGCAAAAACTAGGGATTAAAAATAAGGCTGTTTTTATTGAACATGTAAAGGGTCACCTAAAACTTTCTGAAAAAAGTATACTTGTAGGTGTGGCTTGTATGCATAGAGATGAGGCATATCGACTATCAAGATTTATTATTGAAGAAATAAAGAAAAGATCACCTATATGGAAAAAGGAACATTATGAAAATGAAGATAGTAAATGGCTTAAAGGTATTTCATTAACAACATGAAATTGAATAAATTTAAATCTTCAGAAATTACTCCTGAAAATTTTTATAGAAATAGACGTCAATTTCTTAAGGAAATGGGTATCATAACTGGAACTGCTTTCGCCTCTCAAAATATTATTACATCTGCTTTATCTTATACCCCTGAAACTGAGCGAAAAATTACTCCTTATAAATTTGCAACCACTTACAACAACTATTACGAATTTGGGACAGGTAAGTCTGATCCACATAAAAACTCTAAAGATTTTATAACAAAGCCATGGGATATTAAAATTGATGGCGAAGTTGAAAATGAAATTACTTTGTCAGTTGAGGAAATTAAAAACATGATCCCAAGTGAAGAAAGAATATACAGATTTAGATGTGTTGAAGGTTGGTCGATGGTAGTACCATGGTTAGGTTTTCCACTTAGCAAACTATTAAATAAAGTAAAACCAACATCTAAAGCTAAATATGTAAAATTTACATCTGTATATGATCCAGATCAAATGAAAGGACAAAGATTTCCAGTATTGAACTGGCCGTATAAGGAAGGTTTAAGAATCGATGAAGCCATGCATCCATTAACGATAATGGTTACTGGTCTTTATGGAAAAGAATTACCAAATCAAAACGGTGCACCTTTAAGATTGATAGTGCCATGGAAATATGGATTTAAGAGTGCAAAGGCTATTGTTAATATAAAATTCGTTGAGAAAATGCCTGTCTCGTCCTGGATGAATGCTTCACCAAAAGAGTATGGTTTTTATTCTAATGTTAATCCTAATGTGTCACACCCAAGATGGTCTCAAGCGACTGAAAGAGTAATCGGTGAGAATATATACTCACCAAGAATTAAGACAGTAATGTTTAATGGTTATGGTGATGAGGTTGCGAGTCTCTATGATGGGATGGATTTAAGAAAAAATTTTTAATTAAATGATAAGAATTTTCAAACCCACAATCTTTGTATTGTGTTTAGTTCCTTTTATAATAATAGCATATCAAATTTTGTTTAATCAACTTGGAGCAGAACCAGTAAAACAAGTGACTCATCACACAGGAGAGTGGACCTTAAGATTTATTTTACTGTCCCTTGCAATGACACCTCTTAAAAATATTACAAAAATTTTAGCTTGGATAAAATATCGAAGGATGTTGGGATTGTTTGCCTTTTTTTATGGAACTTTACATTTGCTTACTTACATTGGTTTTGATTATCAATTTAATTTAGATCCGATTATTGATGATGTTTTGAATAAAAAATTTATTTTTATAGGATTTGCTGCATGGCTTTTGATGTTGCCTCTTGCTATTACCTCAAATCAAAAAATGATGCTTATCTTAAAACAAAACTGGAAAAAAATTCACAGACTATCGTATTTAATTGGTATTTTTGCTGTTCTACATTTTATCTGGTTATCTAAGACTATTTTTTTTGAGCCATTGATATACTTAATAATTTTAATAACTCTTTTAACCTTAAGATTAGATTTTATTAAATTTTTATTTAAAAAAAAATCAGTTACTTGATATTTTTTTATTCATATTTTTTATTAAAAGACTATATTTGTCCAATGGATGAAAAAATTAACAATGAGTTACAATCTGCTACATTTAATAGACTTATAGAACATTTAAGAGAAAGAAAAGATGTTCAAAACATTGATCTTATGAATCTTGCTGGATTTTGCAGAAATTGCCTTTCTAAATGGTACCGCGAAGAAGCTCAAAAAAAAGGAATTGAGATTTCAGATCCTGATGCTAGAGAACATGTTTACGGTATGCCTTACACTGAATGGAAAGAAAAATACCAAAAGTAATTATTTCTCTTTTAATCTTGGAAATAACTCCACAAAATTACATGGTTTGTGTTTGATATTTAGTTGATGAACAAGAATTTTATCCCAAGCGTCTGTTACACCTCCTGAAGAACCTGGGAGTGCAAATACATACTTTCCATTCGCAAGTACTGCACATGCCCTTGATTGAATAGAAGATGTGCCAACTGTAGATAGGCTTATATATCTAAATATTTCACCAAAACCTGGTATTTTTTTATCTGCTATTTCATCAATTGCTTCTGGAGTAATATCTCTTCCGGTTAATCCTGTTCCACCAGTTGTAATAATTACATCAATTTTTTTAATTTTTATCCAAATCTTTAAAATTTTTTTAATATCTTTTTTACTATCTTTGCAAATTTCTCTCTCAACTAAATTATGACCAGCCTTGTTTATTTTTTTTACAAGAATATTTCCAGATTTATCTGTTTTTAAAGTTCTTGTATCTGTTACTGTTAATAGTGCTATATTTACTCTCATAATAATAGAATGATTATATTACCTATTTTATTTTTTGTAACTGCTATAATATATTCAAGTGTAGGGTTTGGTGGTGGTTCTACTTATCTTGCATTGTTACTTCTTTGGGGAGTTCCATACTCTATCTTTCCCATAATAGCGTTAACCTGTAATATTATTGTAGTTTCAGGAAATTCAATTAATTATATAAGGGCGGGAAATTTAAATTTTAGGTCACTTATTCCATATTTAATTGGATCTATTCCTTTTGCATTTATAGGAGGTTCTCTAAATATTGAAAAAGATATTTTTGAAATAATATTATTTTTTGTTTTAGGTATTGCGGGAATATTATTGTTATTTAATTTTAGATCTTATGGAAATAACTCAAATACATATAAATCATTAGCTATCTATTTTTCAATTCCTATTGGTATAGTGTTAGGTTTTGTTTCTGGTTTAGTGGGTATTGGAGGAGGAATATTTTTAAGTCCTATATTGTATTTATTTCGTGCGGCAAACCCAAAAAATATTACCATAATGGTATCTTTGTTTATTTTAATAAATTCGGTTTTAGGAATTCTGGGTCAGATAACAAAAAGTATAGAAATTAGCGAAATCAAAAATTATATTATTTTGCTATTAGCTGTTTTAATTGGTGGTCAAATTGGTAATTTTTTAAATATAAAAATATTTCCAACAAAAATTCTTGCTTTAATTACATCATTGCTGGTTATTTTTGTTGCTTTAAGAATAGGATATAATTTTATGTAATGTTGCTTAAAAAATTAAAAAAATTTTATCGACCTTTTATTATCACTTACATTTTTTTCAGCGTCGCAATAAGTTTTTATCCCTCTTTTGATTTTTACTCATTAAAAGGACAGGCAATTATCTTTTCTGTTTCAATATTTAATGGAATATTAGGAACATTTGTTAAGAAATTATAACACGTAAGGCTCAGGTCTTGCATTACTCTGCAAAACTCTCTCAACAGCAAATACACTGATGTCAATTGTTTGATAACTTCCTGTTGTAATTAATTCTGTAAGAGCTCTTCCAATGCCTGGGGCTTGCATTAATCCTCTCCCAGTAAAACCTGAGGCCATATAAACGTTTTCGTACTTTGGATGCTTTCCAACCACAGCATTATTATCTAATTTATTGCAATCATAGTACCCCGCCCAACCGCCAGTCAGTTTTAATTCTTCAAAAATGGGAATTCTTTTAGCTAGAGCTGGCCATACTAATTCCTCAAAATCGTTCCAAGCTGGTTCTAGATCATCTGCATCAAAAACTGATATTGGTGATCCGGCTAGATATTCTTTTCCCTCAGGTCGCCAATAAACTCCTGTGGTAAGATCTCCTGTTAATGGCATTTCTGGAATATGTTTTGGACATTTAACTCTAAAAACTGTGTGTTTTTGTGGAACTACTGGAATGTCTTCTAATAATTCTTTTGTCCAACACCCTGCAGCTGAAACGATTGTTTTAGCATTTATCTCAGAAAGAGACTTTACTTCCCCTTTGATAAATTCTGCTCCAAGATCAATTGCTTTTGACTTTAGTGCGCTATGAAAAAGAAAAGGATCGATCCACCCTTCGCTTTTATTATCTGTAAAAGTCGCTGTTTCAATTCCTTCATTGTTTATATAAGGAAATACATTAGTAAGTTCTGATCCCTTAATATTTTTTGTACCTGCATCACAAGCCTTATGATTTTCGAGAGCTCTATATTGTTCTTCGGCATGTTCTGGACCAAACATAAGTAGATATCCATTTGGTACCATACTTGCTGTTGGATTTGGATTTTTTTCAGTTTTTAACAATTCAGGTATACTGAATATGAATTCTTTAGCAAATTTTCCTAGTAAAATATTTTCTTTTTGAAAAAATTGTCTTCTAAATCCTCCTAGTGATAAAGGGAAAGAAGCAGTTTTGTATGTTGGGTCTCTTTCAATAACTTTTACTTTTCTGCCTTCCTTAGATAAAAAATAAGCAGTTGCAGCACCAATAATACCGCCACCAATAACGACAACATCATCCATAATTAATTTAAAATCATTAAATTAAAATTTAATATAAGTGCATAACTACACCATAAAAAATAAGGTACCATTAAATATGCACTAAACTTACTTATATCTTTATATTTTAGAAATAAAATTACAATGAATAAAATTATCACAATTAAATTTATTAAAGCTAGTTCTATATTTTTAAACCCAAAAAAAACGATACTCCAAGTTGTGTTAAATATTAGATGAATAAAATATAAGTAAACTAGGTTTAACTTATTACTTTTTATCCAAATATTCCAAATTGCTAGAGCCATTAAAAAATACAAGATTGTCCATACTGGTGCAAATATCCAATCTGGTGGATTGAAAAATGGTTTGTTTAATAGAGAATACCAAGGATCTTTGAATTTAATTGTTAAAATACCTCCTGTAAAAGATGCGGTAAATGTAACAATTAAAAATAGAAATAAAGATATAAATTTATTTTTAAGCATTTAAATACTATACAACAGAATATAATGAAAAAAACAATTTGGATCACTGGAGGTAGCACTGGAATTGGAAAAGCATTAGCTATCAAATTTGCTAATGAAGGATGGAATGTTGCTATATCTGCAAGACGTGAAAATTTACTAAAAGAATTATCAGAAAAGTTTGAAAATATTTATGATTTTAGTTTAGATGTAACAAATAAAAATGATTGTAAAATTATTTTTAATCAAATTCTTGAAAAGTTTGGAGGGGTTGATATTTGCTTTTTTTCAACTGGAACATGGGACCCAAAGAGAGAAAAGGATATAGATGTTGAACAAATTGAAAATGTATTTCGAGTAAACTTTTTTGGAACTGTTAATTCTATTAAAGCTGTTGAACAATATTATAAAGACAAGAAAGATGGTGCAATTGTAATTGTATCTTCTATTGCAGGGTACAGGGGTTTGCCTAATTCAACAGGGTATGGCCCATCAAAATCTGCTTTAAATAATCTTGCTGAAAGTCTTTATTTTGATTTTGGCAGATTCAATGTGCGAGTTTCCTTAGTTTCCCCTGGTTTTATTAAGACACCTATGACTGATAAAAATGATTTCAAAATGCCTTTTTTAAAAACTCCTGAGTATGCTGCAGAAAAAATTTATGATGGATTAATAAAGAAAAACAATTTTGAAATACATTTTCCAAAAGAATTAACCTTAACGCTAAAATTTTTTAGTATTTTGCCATACAAGATATATTTTTATCTTGTAAAAAAGCTTACCAAGTTCCAAAAAAAATAATTATTCCTTAACAAAAAAAACAGTTAATTCAGCAACTTTAAAACCAAATTTTGTCATTTTTGCTCTGTTGATTGCGACTTTTTCATCCTGCATAAATATCCAATCATCAAAGGTAATTTTTATTTCTTTTCCTTTTACAGGGACTAATAAAACATATTCAAATTTAAAAGCAGGGCCATAAGAATATCCTTTTGCTTTTCCAACCACATCAGAAGCTGTGCCTTCATAATTATGTTCATCTAATTTTGTGATATGCCATTGTCTGTCTTGTACTTCCCCATCATCCCAATTAAATTTCTCATCTAATATAAGTTTCTTCCCATCCCAATTTCCATTTAAAGTTGCTGAAAATTGTCTTGTAACTTTACCTGATCTGTTTTGAAGAATACCCCATGCTTTTACGTTACCTGACAAATATTCTTCTATTACAAGTCTTGGTTTTTTGTCTTTAAAATCTTGAGGTTTCATAGATTGATTACTTGAACAACTTGTAATCAATCCAAAAAAAATTATCAATAAAATTGATTTAATATTAGAAAAAATAATCATAAAGATCTTATCTGTTTTGTAATGAGAATTGGATCAAATCTATGTTTTTTGATTTAAAGCCTGCTTCACAATAAGATAAATAAAAGTGCCACATTCTTTTAAATTTATTATCAAATCCTTGCTTAGAGATCTCTTCCCATTTTTTAAAAAATTCATCACGCCAAATTTTAAGCGTATTAGAATAATGAAGTCCATAAGAATTATAGTGATTTATAGCTAAACCATTATTTTTTGATAAATCGTATAATTTTTTTTTTGATGGTAAGAAACCGCCTGGAAAAATATACTTTTGAATGAAATCTTCTTTAGTTTTATATCTATCAAATAAATTATCATCTATTGTTATAGCTTGTATAGCTGCACTTCCTTCACTTACTAGATTAGTCTTTATTGTTTTAAAAAAATTTTCTAAATAATTTTGTCCAACAGCCTCAATCATCTCTATTGATGCAATTGAATTATATTTTTGTTTTACATCTCTATAATCCTTAAATTGAATATTAATTTTTTCATTTAAACCTTTTTTAAATATTCGATTTGATGCATACTCAAATTGCTTTTTTGAAATTGTGATACAATCGAGTTTTACATCATGATTTTTACCTACATATTCTGCAAAACCACCCCAACCACATCCTATTTCTAGAATCTTATTTCCTGATTTTGGTTTAATTAATTCAACTAATTTTTTATACTTGTTAATTTGCGCCTTTTCCAAATCATTGTCTTTTTGATCAAAAATGGCACTCGAATAAGTTAGGGTTGGATCAAGCCATAAAGAGAAAAATTCATTTCCCAAATCGTAGTGTTTTGAGATATTTTTTTTACTTCTGGATTTATTATTTTTTAAAAGAAAACTTTTTATTTTATTGAATAATGAAAAGTCTAGTAATCCTGAAAATTTGTAAACTAGTTTTATGTTTTTAGCTGTTAATTCTATTAAATTTGTTAAATCATCTGTCTCAAAATCACCTCGCATGTAAGCTTCTGCAAGTCCCGTACTACCATTTTTAACAATTTGATAAGTTAGTCCAGGTTTGTTTATTTTAATTTTTACTTTGAGTTTTTGATTTGGATCACCAAATAAATATTTTTCGTCATTATAATTTGTTAGAATAAGATGTCCTTTTTTAATTAGTTTAAGTGAGCTAAAAACTATTTTATCTGACCAATTATTTAAATTCATTTACTTTCAATTGTAATATTATTTTTTAATTTAATCTTTTTAGCTATGAGTTTTATTCTTTTTACCCATAATTTAAATGCTTCATAATGAATAGCCCCTATAATCTTAAAAGTCATTAATGGGTGACTTAAATAAGATACAATTAAATTTTTGTTATTAAAATCCTTCGATATGCCATCTTGAGAAGCAAACAAAAGTTTACCATCTTTATCATTCTGATTGATTACTACTGATAGTTGTTCTCTTGGATTAAGTGTTTTAAAATGGTACTCGCAATCCATCTCTATAAATGGCGAAACATAAAATTTTTTTTTACATTTATTTTGAACTGTTTTTTCATCTTGAGCTTTAAAAATATATGTATGTTGCTCACCGAAAGTATTTTTTACCTCATAAAAAATAGAAATTAATTCTGAGTGCTTGTTATATATAAAATATGTACTTAAGGGGTTAAATACATAACCAAAGATTCTTGGATAACATAACAATTTTATACTTATATCTTCTGTAATAATTCCAATATTCCTTAGATTTTTTTTAACCCATAATTTTATCGAGGATCCATCTCTGTCTCCGTGATCTTTGTCATAAAAACTTATAATATTAAATTTATTGTAAGAAAAAAATTTTATATATTTGTTAATTACTTCCAGCTCATTTAAATCTATTAATAGTGAAAATACATTATATTTAAAATAATGTTCTTTAGGTTTGAATCTTTTATGTATTACTTTTCCAGTATAAATTTTTGAATTCTTAATCATCTATGGCTTTTATCATTTCAATGGATGATTTAATTCCATCTTCATGAAAACCATATCCAAAATAACTCCCACAAAAAAGTAAATTTTTTTTATTTTGTAAATTTTTTAATTTATCTTGGTTATCTAGTGCTGATTGATCGAAATATGGATGAGTAAAATTTACTTTTTTTAATATTTTATCTTCATTAATTTTGAAATTTGGATTTAAGGTTAAAAATATATTTTTATTGAAATCTAAATTTTGTAGGAGATTTAACCAATAAGTTATAGAATTATTTTCTACGTTATTTTCATCTACGCTTGAATTCCAAGAGCTCCATATATCTTTATTATTGGGCATTATACTTTCATCTGTATGTATAACAGCAATATTTTCTCTGTATTTAAACTTAGATAAAATCTCCTGCTCTTCTTTTGTCGGCTCATCAATTATTGATAATGCTTGATCTGCGTGACTAGCTAAAACCACTTTGTCATAACTAAAAAATTCACTTTTATCACCATAATATAAGTCAATTCCATTTGATCTTCTTATTAATCTATTAACATTATAATTTTTATAATATTCACCACTTATGCTTGAAAGTACTTTTGCAACATAAGTCCGACTTCTTTTGGCGACTGTGTACCATTGCGGTCTGTTTTTTAATTTGAATAAACCGTGATTTTGGAAGAATTTTAGGAAAAATTTTAAAGGCATTTTGCTAGCTTCATAAGGTGGCATTGACCAAATAGCTGAAACCATTGGTATTAAATGAAAATTTATAAATGAGTCAGATAATTTATTTTTAACTAAATAATCTCCTAAGGTAATTTTTTGATCAAATTGGTTTATTCTCTCACAATTTTTATAAAACTTTAAAATGTCAAAAAACATTTTTAAAAAAGATTTATTAAATAAATTCGATTTATTTGCAAAAATGCCTTTCAGACCTCTTCCACAATATTCAAATTTAGTATCTTTAACTGATACAGCAAAAGACATATCACTTTTTTCTATGTAAACTTTATTTTCACCAAAAAATTTAATTAAGTTAGGATAAGTTTTGTGGTTAAAAACTATAAATCCAATATCAACAGATATTTTCTTTTCCTCGATTAATAAATCAATTGTATGTGAGTGACCCCCAAAATGATCTTCTTTTTCAAACAAATCAACTTGGTGTTTTTTTGAAAGATAATAAGCTGCGCTAAGACCTGAGATGCCTGATCCAACAACTCCAATTTTCATTAAAACTTATGCAGCATCTTCTTTAAATTCGTCAATACTAGGACAGGTACAAAATATATTTTTATCTCCATAAACATTGTCTACTCTTGCAACTGGAGGCCAAAATTTATTTACTCTTAAAAATTTTGCAGGATAAGCAGCTTGCTCTCTTGAATATTTATGTGTCCATTCATCTGAAGCTAATTCAAAATCGGTGTGTGGAGCATTTTTTATTGGATTATCAACTTTATCAAATTTACCTGACTTGATCATGTCAATTTCTGATTTAATGCTAATCAAGGTATCACAAAATCTATCTAGCTCAGATAAACTCTCACTTTCAGTTGGTTCTATCATCATTGTACCAGCAACTGGCCATGACATTGTTGGTGCATGAAAACCATAATCTATCAATCTTTTAGCAATATCTTCTTCGGTAATACCTGTTTCACTCTTAATTAGTCTAATATCAATAATGCATTCATGAGCCACATTACCATTTGAGCCTTTGTAAAGTATTGGATAGTGATCTTTTAACCTATTTGCTATGTAATTTGCATTTAGTATCGCAATTTGTGTTGCAAGTTTTAATCCTTGAGAGCCCATCATTTTAATATACATCCAAGAAATTGATAAAATACTTGAACTTCCCCAAGGTGCTGCGGAGACAGGACCAATTCCAGTTGAAGGCCCACAATCTTTAACTACCGGGTGATTGGGAAGATAAACCTGTAAATGCCTTTTACATGCAATAGGTCCCATTCCAGGGCCTCCTCCACCGTGAGGAATACAAAATGTTTTATGTAAGTTTATATGGCAAACATCAGGACCAAAATTTCCTGGTTTTGCTATACCAACCAGTGCATTTAAGTTTGCACCATCCATGTAAACTTGGCCTCCATGTTTATGAATTAATTCACATATATCTTTTATTTTTTCCTCAAATACACCATGTGTGGATGGATATGTAACCATTAAAGCTCCGAGATTTTCCGAGTGTGTCTCAGCTTTTTTCTTTAAATCTTCAAAATCAACATTTCCCTCTTTATCACAATTAATTACTACCACCTTCATTCCTACCATCTGGGCACTTGCTGGATTAGTTCCATGTGCTGAGCTAGGTATTAAGCATATATTTCTGTTTTGTTCGCCTCTATCTAAATGGTATTTTCTTATCACCATTAATCCAGCATATTCTCCTTGAGCACCTGCATTAGGCTGAAGTGATACACCAGAAAAACCAGTAATTGATCTTAGCCAATTTTTAAGATCAGTGAACAAAGCTCTATATCCTTCCATTTGCTCAACAGGAACGAATGGATGGGGCTCGGCTAATTCTCTCCATGAAATAGGGATCATTTCTGCAGTAGCATTTAACTTCATGGTACATGACCCTAATGCAATCATAGTTCTGTTAAGTGCGATATCCTTATCTTCTAACTTTTTAAGATATCTAAGCATTTCTGTTTCAGAGTGATATGAATTGAAAACAGGATGTTCTAAGTATTTTGAAGTTCTCAATAAATTTTTTGGAAGGTTAGGTAAACTTACTGTAGGATCTTCTTTTTTAATAGACTCTGCTGCATTAAAAATTTTTAATAATTGATTAACTCTATAAACATTTTTTTTCTCATCAAAAGAAATGGCAAGCATTTCTGAATTTACTTTTCTAATATTTACTTTTTGATCTAAAGCATTTTTAAAAATCTGATCAGTCTTCTCTTTAGTAATAATAGTTACAGTATCAAAGAAATAATCTGAATATAATTCATATCCAGATTGTTTTATTTTATCAGCAAAGTTTTTTGCTAATTGTGAAACTCTCTCAGAAATTTCCTTTATTCCATCTGGTCCATGATAAATAGCATAAGCTGCTGATACAATCGCTAGTAATGCTTGTGCCGTACAAATATTGCTTGTTGCTTTGTCTCTTCTGATGTGCTGCTCTCTAGTTTGTAGAGATAATCTGTATGCCTTATTTCCATGTCTATCAACTGAAACACCAACGATTCTTCCTGGCATTGATCTTTTAAATTCATCTTTTGTTGCAAAAAAAGCTGCATGAGGCCCTCCATAACCCATTGGAATACCAAATCTTTGAGAGCTACCGACAGCTATATCTGCACCAAGTTCTCCTGGTGTTTTTAATTTAGCAAGTGCTAATAAATCACAAGCCAAGATCGCTTTACCATTTTTTTTGTGGATTTTACTTATATGTTCACTTGGATCTTTAATGTCACCTAGAGTTCCTGGGTATTGTAAAATTCCACAAACAATATCCTCTTTTAACTGATCCAAAACTTTGTCCTCATCACCAACAAGAACTTTTAATCCCATAGGTTCTGCTCTAGTTTGAACAACGTCGATTGTTTGTGGATGACAATTCTCTGAAATGAAAACTAAATTACTATCACTTTTGTTAAGTCTATGACTTAGACCCATAGCCTCTGCTGCTGCCGTTCCTTCGTCAAGCAGAGATGCATTTGCAATATCCATTCCTGTAAAATCAACAATCATTTGTTGGAAGTTTAATAACATTTCTAATCTTCCTTGAGCCACCTCAGGCTGGTAAGGCGTGTATGATGTATACCAACCAGGATTTTCCAATATATTTCTTAAAATAACATACGGTGTATAAGTTCCATAATAACCCATGCCAATAAAATTGGAGTAAATTTGGTTTTTTTTTGAAATTGATTTTAATTTTCTAAGCGCTTCGTATTCTGAATTCGACTCACCAATATTTAGTTCACCTTTAAACTGTATTTTATCTGGAACAGTACTGTTTATAAGATCATCTAATGACTTAAAGTTAAGTTCTTTAAGCATTTTTTGTTGCTCATTATTTGAAGGACCTATGTGTCTTCGAATAAAGTCTTTTTGTGAATTATGTAACATTAGCTTGATGTCTCCTTTGCAAATTTCTCGTATTCTTCTTTATTCATTAACGTGTCTAATTCTGATAAATCTTTTACTTTCAATTTAAAAAACCATGCAGCACCCTCGGGGTCTTCATTAATTTTTGCTGGATCGTCCACAATAGATTGATTTATATCAACTACTTCTCCACTGATAGGTGTGTAAACGTCACTTGCGGCTTTTGTAGACTCTACAACACCTGCAGTTCCATCTTTTTCAACATTTGTGCCTTTTTCTGGCAACTCAGCAAAAACTATATCACCTAACATTTCAGTTGCATGTTTTGTAATTCCAATAGTTGCAACCTCACCCTCCAGTGTAATCCATTCATGCTCTTTGGAAAATTTAACTTCAGACATTTTTTTCTCCTTTTACATAGTTTTTTTTATAAAATGGTAAATCACAAACATTGGCTGGAACTTTTTTTCCTCTTACTTCTAAAAAGATTTTTGTATTTGTTGGTGAGTAATTGTTTTCGACATACCCCATTGCAATTGAGCATTCAACACTTGGTCCAAATGTACCGCTTGTAACTTTACCTATTTCTTTATCGTTCTGATCAAAAATTTTAGTATTTCCTCTTGCTATAACTCTTGTTTCAGGTTTGATACCAACTCTTAAAGTCTTTACTCCATTATCAATTTGTTTTTTTATAATATCTGAACCAGGATAATCACTACCAACTCTTGATTTAGGTATTGCCCATTTCAAGTTTGCCTCAATCGGACTTGTTTTTTCGTCAAGATCATTACCATATAAGCATAAACCAGCTTCTAATCTTAGCGTATCTCTTGCGCCAAGCCCTATAAGTTTAGCACCATAATTAATTAATTGATCTACAAATTTTTCAGCTTTTTTATTATCTAAAGAGATCTCAAAACCATCTTCACCAGTATAACCAGATCTTGTTATGTATATATTTGAATTATCATATTCAAATTCCCCTCCATTCATGAATTTAAGATTAGTTATATTTGAAACTACTTTTCCTAATACATCCTTTGCTTTTGGTCCTTGTATTGCAATCAAAGATAGGCTTTCATCTAAATTTAAATCATATTTGCCATTTAATTTTTTTTTTATTATTTCAAGATCTTGCTTTTTACATGCTGCATTTAAAATAATTAAGTAACCATCTTTTAATTTTGTAATAATTAAATCGTCGTAAATTCCTCCCTTATCATTCATTAAAAAAGAATATTTACTTTGATTAGTCTTTAAATTTTTTAAATTAACTGGAAATATTTTTTCTAGATCATCTGTAAGATGATCTGAACCGTTTATAAATAGCTGTCCCATATGTGATACGTCAAATATACCCGCATTTTCTCTAGTAAATTTGTGTTCTTGGATTATTCCACTCTTATATTGTATGGGCATTTGGTAACCTGCAAACTCAACCATCTTTGCACCATGTTGGATATGTAATTTATATAAAGGTGTTTTTTTATTCATATTAACTCTTTAATCCCCTCTGTCTTGTTGCCTGAGAGTTTTGCTCCTTCGGCGAGAACTTAATCTCTTTCCAGAGTTAATACGTACGGTCCTTTTGCCTGAGAGATTATTGGGTATTTGCTCCTTCGGCGCTACATTGAGTAGTCTCTCCCGTGAGTTCTTATAACACAATTTATTATAAAATATAAATATTTATGCAGATTTTTTTTTAAAAAATAAAGTTAAAAACTGTAATAGAACTGCGAATATAACCACGGACCCACCAATTAAAACAATAAAAGGAGGGTTTTCATTAACAAACATCCATGCCCAAAGAGGTCCTAAAACTGCCTCAGTAAGCATAATTATCCCAACAAATGCAGAAGGTGTAGATCTTGCACCAACTGTAATAAAAATAAATCCAAATCCCAATTGAAAAAAACCAGCTAAAAATCCTAAAAAAATATCATGGCTAGAAATTGCAATAGTTGGTGACATCAAGTATCCAATAATCATTGCAAATATACCTGCTACAAGTTGAAGTGGGACCATGTCAAAATCTGGATATTTTCTTACTACTAGAATTAAAATTGCGAATGAAATTGGCATTAGAAATGCAGCTATATTTCCAGACATTTCTCCAGGTGATAAAGAATTACCCACCATCATGATTATACCAGCTATTGCCAAAATGATTGAAGCTAAAGTGATTTTAGATATTTTTTCTTTTAAAAATAAATAACCAAATACAGCAAGAAATATCGTTTGTGTCTGAATTATAAAATTAGTATTTGTTACAGTTGTATTGTACATTGCAAAAACATAACTTGCAAAGCCTACTGCTAGAATTAAACCACCAAACAAACCTGGAATACCAGATTTAATAAGTACACTAAAAATTTTTTGTTTATAAGAAATTATTAAGAATAAAAATACAACAATTATAAAAAAAAGAGATCTCCAAAATAATATTTGCCATAAAGTTGATCCTTCAAATGACTTTACAATCATACCGCCAAAACTAAGGCTACAGGCACCTAAAAATACAAGAAATGGTCCTGGTATTTTTGAAATTATATTCACAAGATTTTTGAAATTATATTATTTGTTTCCATTTCATATAATTTAAAAATTGTTTCTGCATCTTTTAAATTCACTTCTTTAAACTTTATTTTTGATCCAGGTGTTAATTGTGAGAGTTTATCGAAATCAGCACTAATAACAGTAGCTATTTTTGGATACCCGCCTATCGTACCATGGTCTGCAAGCATTATAATAGGATTACCATCAGCTGGGATTTGTATAACTCCTTTTACAAGCCCTTCAGATTTAATATTGGTATTAATAATATTGTCTAATCTCTCTCCCTCTAAACGCATTCCCATTCTATCTGTAAGTTTGGTCACACTATATTCCTTTTTAAAAAACTTAGCTTGGGACTCTTTAGAGAAATAATGAAAATTAGTTCCTTTTATAACTCTTATATTTTCAATTTTAGAATTAATGTGATCTAATTTTCTTCTTGATAATTCTTTTATATTTGAAACTTCAATCTTTTGATTATCTTGTAGTTTTTTACCTTTATTTGAACCGATATTAGCTTTTGTGTTTATAGAGCAGCTTTTCCATTGATAATCTAAGTTTAGGTCAGCTCCAATTGCCAAATAACCATAAACAGATTTATTTGTTGAAATTAAATCAATTTCGTCATGATCCTCTAATATAATTGTTTCATAACATTTACCCTCAATCTCATTTTTATTTTTAAAAATTTTAAATTTTACGTCTCCTGAAACTGATATATTTAAAGGATCGCCGTGATACACTAATCTTGGTCCTTGATATGCAAATTCTATTATCGGATGGCTTGGAATATTCTGAAGAATTTTGTTGGATATAATATAATTTCTTCTATCCATTACTCCACTTATTGGAATTCCAATATGATTTAGATTATTTCTACCTAAATCCTGAAAAGTTGTATTGATCCCTGCTCTTATGACTTTGAAAAAATTTTCACTCATTATAGTTTTTATATTTTTCTTTATTGATTTTAATAAAACTAACTGTATCACCTGGATTAATTAGGTTTGGATTATCTTCGTTCAGTGAGTCAAAAACATTCAAGGGTGTATTGCCAATTATATTCCAACCACCTGGACTTTCAAAAGTATAAATATTGCAAAATTGTTCTGTTAAACCAATTGAACCTTTTGGAACTTTAACTCTTGGAGTTTCTAATCTTTTGGCATGCAAATTTTTATCAATATCTCCTAAGAAAGGCATGCCTGCAATAAAACCTGTCATATAACAGAAATATTCTTTTGAAAAAAATGTTTCTAAAATTTCATCATTTGGCTTATTTAATTTTCTTTCAAGCTTTTTAAGATCTAATGCATATTCTTCCTCACAACATAATGGGATTTGAATTTTTTTTTTAGATGTACTGAGATTTTTTTTTATCTCTAAGTTTTCAATAATTTTTTTAGTTTTTTCAAAGTTCGTAATTGATAAATCAAATGAAACTATAAGCTTGTTGTAAGACGGAGTTAAATTTGTAATTCCCTCAAACTTACTGTCTTTTAAACTTTGAAAGTAATTAATTACTTTTGAATTAATTTCTTTATTAACATCATTACCAAAATCACAATAAACTGCTGCGTCACCAAGATTTGATATATTTTTTATCATGCCATGTTATACTTTAAACTTTGTTGCTATGGAAATTAATATAAATTGTGATTTAGGTGAAAAATCCAAACATCATTCAAATAAAAATGATCCTGATTTACTTGAGATAGTAAATTCTGCAAATATAGCCTGCGGCTATCATGCTGGCGATGAAGAAACAATGAATAATGTTATAAAAATATCTAAAAAAAATAATGTAAGTATTGGAGCCCACCCTTCGTTTAATGATCCAGAAAATTTTGGAAGAGAAAGAATGAATTTATCTTCCAATGAAATTAGAAAATTAATATTAGATCAATATGAAATTTTACAAAAAATTGCATCTGATCACGGAGAAAGTGTTACACATATAAAACCACATGGTGCATTAAATAATATGGCATGTGAAGATTTGGATTTAGCAATCACTCTTGCAAAAGCTGTTCAAGAAACTGGTGATGATATTATTTATTTAGTTCCAACTGGTTCGAAAATGGAAATAGCTGCAAAAAAATTAAATATGAATATTGCATGTGAAATTTTTGCTGATCGTAACTATGAAGATGATGGAAACTTAGTTTCTAGAAAAAAATCTCATGCTCTTATTACCGACCCTGAGGAAGCTAAAAAACACGTATTAAACATGGTAAAAAATCAGTCACTTAATTGTCACAGTGGGAAGCAGATACCTTGTGAAATAGACTCTGTGTGCATACATGGAGACAATCTTAGTTCACTAGGAACAGCAAAGTTAATTAAAAAAAACCTGTTGGAAAATGGTCTTGAACTAAAAGCATTAAATAAAATGGAGAAATTTAAAAAATGAAAAAAACCTTTGTTATTCTTTTGTTAACTATGGGATTAACCTGTAATTCGTTTGCTGCAGGTTCGTCATCATCAAGTTCGGAGACTAAATCCAATTATGATAAAGCCGTAAAGCTTATAAAGGCTGCAAAAAAGTATGAAATAGACGGAAAAGTAGACAAGGCAAAGAAAAGATACGAAAGAGCTTTGAAATTTTTAGTGGTGTCAAATAAGAATAAACCAAATAAAGCTGACACTCTTAACTATTTAGGTTTTACAACTAGAAAATTGGGAGATTTTGAGAACGGAGAGAAATATTACCTTCAAGGTTTAGCTATTGATCCAAAACATAAAGGTATAAACGAATATTTAGGTGAATTATATGTTGCAACAAATAGGCATAATCTTGCTGTCGAAAGACTTGAGGTTTTAAAGGGTTGTGGTTGTGAGGAATATGATCAACTAAAAGCTGTCATAGCTGGTGAAAAATCAAAGTATTAATAAATACTTAACAGATATTATAATATGTTAAGTTCGTAAAAAATTTTAATTAGCAAAATATTTAAAATTATTTATATAGTATAATTAAATACCCTAAAAAGTTGAAATTTTAAATTGATAGAACAATCTTTAATATTATTACAAATAATCTTTATTGATATAATTTTAGCTGCAGATAATGCGATTATAATTGGCTTAATTGCTGCAAACTTTGTTCCTAAAAATAGAAAAAAAATTATCTTTTGGGGTGTTGTAGGTGCACTTGTTTTTAAAGTAGTTTTTGCAATATTTGCTACTTACCTATTTAAATTCTATTTCATCAAAATTTTAGGGGGGTTGCTTTTAATTTGGATTGTGAATGATTTAAGAAAAGATTTATTTGAAATTCAAAAAATTAAATCACCAAAAAAAAAATCAATGGAACCATCATTTATTAAAAGTATCTACAAGGTTCTATTTGCTGATATTACAATTAGCTTTGACAATGTTATTGGAGTTGTTGGAGCCTCAAAAGGTAACTTTGGATTTATGATATTTGGATTAGTTTTATCAGTAGTATTAACTGGTGCTTTAGCAACATACTTAGCAAATTATATTCAAAAACATTTGTGGATTGCCTATATAGGTTTAGGTTTTATTTTGCTGGTAGCCATTCAATTAATAATAGGTGGAATGGTTGATTTAGAGATAATAAATATAAATGAGGAATTTAAAAAATATTTTTAATAAGAATATTTTTTACTAGGATATTTTTTGCTTTTAACTTCTTTTGTAAATTTGCTAATTCCTTTTCGGATAAAACGTCTTAAATCAATATATTTTTTAACAAATTTTATTTTTGATTGAGTTAGTCCCAAAATATCATCAGTGACTAAAATTTGACCATCACAATTATTAGATGATCCAATTCCAATCGTTGGAATTGTAATTTTTCTAGTAATCTCTTTTGATAAATCACTCTTTACACATTCAAGAACTATTGCAAATGCTCCAGATTTTTCTAAAAGTTCAGCATCACTTAAAAGACTATTTCTTTCACGTGCAGACTTTCCTTTTGATTTAAATTTTCCTCTAACAGTTTGAGGAGTTATACCAAGATGTCCTAAAACAGGTATTTTGTTTTTAATTAAGTGTTTGACTATTTCTTTAATTCTAAGTCCGCCTTCTAATTTTACTCCGTCACATTTTGTTTCTTTCATTACTTTTTTGCAGTTTTTTAAAGCCTCAGCTTTATTTCTATAAGTATTATAAGGCATATCTACAATCATCAGACTTTTGGATATTCCCAATCTAACACTCTTTGAGTGTTCTATCATTTTTTCAAGTGTGACTTGTCTGGTTGAATTGTAATTGTAAAGAACCGATCCAAGAGAATCTCCAACTAAAATAAGATCTGTAAATTTATCTACTTCTTCTGCAATATTTTTTGAATAAGCTGTTAGACAAACAATTTTTGACTTTTTTTTTTTTTGTTTTATTTTTTTTACCTTATCGAACATTTAAATTCTATAGATATAATAATTTAATAAAGTATTATGCACATATTGTGTCATTAATTAATACATACTTATTATTCTAATTCAATGGTGCTAGGTGGTTTTGAAGTGACGTCATATACCACCCTATTAATTCCTCTAATATTATTTACTATTTGGTTAGAAATTTTCTGTAAAAAAGATTTTTCAAATTTAAAAAAATCTGCAGTCATACCATCTTCAGATGTTATTGCTCTTAATAAACACAAGTATTCATATGTTCGATTATCACCCATAACACCAACAGTTTTTACAGGAAGCAAAGCTGCATAAGCTTGCCAAATTTTATGATAAAGATTATTTTTTTTCAATCCATCTATAAAAATATGATCGGCCTCTTTTAAAATTTTAATTTTTTCTTTTGTTATAGTTCCTGGCATTCTAATAGCTAAACCAGGTCCTGGAAAAGGATGTCTTGATATTATCTCTTTATTCAATCCAAGCTCTAGCCCTAATTTTCTTACCTCATCCTTAAATAAATATTTCAAAGGCTCCACTAATTTTAAATTCATTTTTTTTGGTAAACCTCCAACATTATGATGGGATTTAATTTTTGATGTTTGACTTCCAGTTACAGATTTACTCTCAATTAAGTCTGGGTATAAAGTTCCTTGTGCTAAAAACTGAACGTTTTTGATTTTTTTTGAATAATTTTCAAAAATTTTAATAAATAAATTACCAATTATTTTTCTTTTCTTTTCAGGGTCAGAAATATTTTTCAATCTATTTAAAAATTGTTTTTCTGCATTCACATAAACTAGATTAATTTTAAACCGTTTTTTAAATGTATGAACAACTTGCTTTTCTTCATCTTTTCTCAAAAGTCCAGTATTTACAAATATACAGGTTAATCGGTTACCTATTGCATTAGATAATAATTTTGCAACAACACTGCTGTCTACACCACCCGATAGGGCACAAATGACTTTTGAATTACCAATCTGAGTTTTAACTTGATCAATAAGCTTTAATTTTTGATCTTTAGAAGACCAGTTTCTTTTAATTTTACATATTTTAAATACAAAATTTCTTAAGATAATTTTTCCTCTATTTGTATGAGTTACCTCTGGATGAAACTGAATACCAAATAATTTTTTCTTAGAATTTTCAACTATACAAAATTTTGCATTATTCGTTTTCCCTATCACCTTAAAATCTTTTGGTAATTTGGTAACCTCATCTGCATGGCTCATCCAGACATTATTTTCTTTTTTTGTAAAAAAATCTTTTGTAAGTATGCTCTCTTTTACTTTTTTAACTTTCGCTAAACCAAATTCTCTTGATTTTGATTGTTTAACTTTGCCGCCTAATTCTTTTGATATTATTTGGTGACCAAAACATATTCCAAGCACTGGAATATTAGAATTAAGTAAGTTTTTATTAAATTTAACTTTTTTACTTTGATAAACATTTAAAGGCCCTCCAGATAATATAAGACCACTAACATTTTTATCTAAAAATTTAATATTATTTGATTTGTGATGACTGATAATTTCACAATAAACCCCAAGTTCTCTTACTTTTCTTGCTATTAATTGAGTAAACTGTGAACCAAAATCTATTATCAAGATTTTCTTAAGACTGTTCTCAAGAAGCATCTTTTTTTTCAAAATCTTTAAGTCTTGTATCTATAGAAGTTAATTTTTCACATAATGTATTGCATATTTTCTTAAAATCTTTTTTTAAATCTTGAACTTTTGAAAAATTTGACCTTTCTAATTCTAGATCAATTAAAATATACATTGCCTCTTCATTTTTTGGATCTAATAGCAAAGCAGTATTAATATTTTTTTCTTCTTCTTTAGTATTTTTTTCTATTTTAAAAATTTTTCCTAAATAAAGATATGAATTTGAATGTTTAGGGTTGTATACAATACTTCTCTCAAACTGAAACTTTGATTCTTCATATTTTTCTTCATCAAATAATTTCTTACCTTTGTCATAAAAATTATTTTCGCTCGCATTAACTATTGCGGTTAAACCAAATATAAATATGCAAAAGGTGAATATTTTTAAAATCATTTTTTTAATTCATCTATATTATGTACCATACTTTCATAAAATCCAGCTTTGGTTATCTTTACAAATTTAGGTTTTTTTCTTAAATCTACAACTCTAGGTGATCCAAGGTACCCCATGGATGACTTTAACCCTCCTACTAATTGATAAATTATTTTATTTACTGACCCTTTGTATTTTACAAATGCCTCAACTCCTTCAGCAACATATTTTGAAGTATCTTTTTGTTTAGTTTGAAAATATCTATCGGCTGATCCTTTATTCATTGCACCAATAGAACCCATTCCCCTAAAGCTTTTAAATAATTTTCCATTCCTTTTTATAATTTTACCTGGAGCTTGATCAGTTCCTGCAAATAAAGACCCAATCATAACAGCATCAGCACCAGCCGCTAAAGCTTTGGCAATATCTCCTGAAAATTTTATTCCACCATCAGCAATTAAAGTACATTTACTTTTTCCCATTCCTTTTTTAACACTTAAAATAGCGCTTAGTTGGGGGACACCAATTCCAGCAACTAACCTTGTTGTACAAATTGATCCTGGACCTATACCTACTTTAATAATATCTACACCTAATTTAATTAAGTATTTTGCGGCTTCAGCAGTTGCAACATTTCCAGCACATAAGGTAGTTTTTTGAGGTTTAAGTCTTTTAATTTTTTTTATTATCTCTCCAACTTTTTTTGTGTGTGCATGTGCAGTATCAACAACTATTAAATCTAAATTTTCTTTTAAAATTTTTTGTGCTCTTGAATGTTCCCGTGGACTTGCTCCAACAGCTGCTCCTACAAGACATTTCTTTACTTTAACTTTTCTTATCTCTGAAATTTGTTGTTCGATTGTCAAATTTCTGTGTATTACTCCAATACCTCCAAGTTCAGCCATCGCTATTGCCATTTTAGATTCTGTAACTGTGTCCATGGCAGATGTTAATAAAGGAATCTTTAGAGATAAATTTTTTGATAAATTGGTAGATGTGTTGACCTCTGATGGTAGCACCTGTGAATAATTAGGTGCCAAGGTTACGTCATCAAACGTGAGTGCTTCTTTAATGATTTCCATGTCCTTGTATAAACGATTCTTTGAAAATTAAAAGGTGGCTACCTTAAATTTTTACAGATTATAAAATTTTCTTTAGATTCTTTTCTGCTTGAGGGAGGTTTATAAACATGAAATTCTTTAAAATTCTTCTTAGCACTATCAACAATTTCATTAAAACTTGATCCCATAAAGATTTTTGAGACAAAAACGCCGTTTTTTTTTAAAATTTTAAGTGAAAAATTCATGGCCTCAATGCTTAACTCCCCTGTAACAAGTGAGTCTACATTTTTATTGCCGGTGGTATTTACCGCCATATCAGAGACAACTAAGTCGATTTTTTCATCAAAATTTTTTTCAATTTTTTTTTGAGTGATCTCATCTGTAAAATCACCTTTTATATGGGTAACATTTTCAATTTTGTCTAATTCTTTAAGATCAATTGCAACAAGCTTTATATTTTTGAATTTTCTTGAAATAAACTCACTCCAACTTCCAGGAGCAGCTCCAAGATCAACTATAGACATTCCATTATTAATTACTTTAAACTTTGTTTGTATCTCTTGAAGTTTATAAACTGCCCTAGAACGATAGCCTTCTAGTTTTGATTGTCTTACGTAGATGTCTCTTTTTTGCTTATTTATCCAATTTTTTGAGATTTTATTTTTTTTCAATTAATTTTAATTACAAAACATCTTCATGATGTTCAATATCTTCAATTTCCTCAATTTTCTTGCTTTTTAAAATTGAGTAGAAATGAAACGCACTTACTGGGACAAGTAATAAATAAACTGTTCCTGCAATTACAATTGTATTGAAAGTATAAATAAATAAAAGACCAAAAAATAGTATAACAGAAAATAAAAGAAAAATTGTAGTATTCCTAGGAACTACAATTTTTTTTAACGAGTAAGTTGGAATTTTACTAATAAGTAAAATTGAAATTATAATAAATAAAGATGGTACTAAAATTTGGTAGTTAGGATTAAATATTTGAAATTCACTTAAACTGTAAATTAAAGGCATTAAAACTAAAATCCCACCTGCGGGAGATGGTATACCAACAAAAAAATTATCTTTCCATGATGGTTCTTCACTGGATGAAACATTAAATCTTGCTAACCTTAATGCTACACAGACAACATAAATTAATGCAACCAACCAACCTAATCTACCAATTTCAACTAATGACCAAAAATACATTATAAAAGCAGGTGCAACACCAAAGCTTATTACATCAGTCAAACTATCAAGTTCTTTTCCAACTTTTGATGTAGCTTTTATCAGTCTTGCAATTCTGCCATCTAAGCCATCAATAATTCCTGCAACAATTACAGCTATAATTGCTAGTTCAAAATTCCCATCAAAAGCAAATTTAATTGAGCTTAAACCGATGCAAACACCAAATAATGTTAAGATATTAGGTAAAATTATTCTCGAATTTTTATTCGATACTAATTTTAAATTTTCTTTTGATTGTTCCATCCTACCTTTTGGCTATTAAAGTTTCACCTGCTATCATTTTTTGATCAACCTTGACTAAAGGTTTATAATTTTCAAAATATAAATCAGCTCTACTTCCAAATCTAATCATTCCTATTCTATCACCTTGTTTAAGATCTTGATCTACTGATGTTTCTGTTACAATTCTTCTTGCAACTAAACCTGCAATTTGAACTACAATAATATCTTCACCGAATGTATTGTTTAACTTGTAGTAATTTCTTTCATTATCTTCGCTTGCTTTATCTAAAGACGCATTAATAAATTTTCCAGGTTTATACAAAATTTCTGTAATTTTTCCTGAACAAGGAATTCTATTAACATGACAGTCAAATACATTCATAAATATGCTAACTTTGGTAAATTTTCTATCTTCTAAACCAAGTTCTTTTGGACCATTAGTCTCAAAAACTTGAAGAACAACTCCATCAGCTGGACTTGTAAGATAATCTTCATCACCAATTGAAATTCTATCTGGATCTCTGAAAAAATAATAGCACCAGATAGATAAAACTAAACCAACAAAACCTAAAAACCCATGAATAAAATACAGTACTATTGTTACAAAGACGAAAATTACAATAAATTTATAACCTTCGTTATGAATTTTTGGGAATATTTTCTCAAACATAGCTAACTCGATTAATTGATAAATTTTGATTAATATGTATATAAAATGCAGAAATTCAATTAATAAGATACATCAAAAAAATGAGTAAAATTAAGGTAAAAAATCCAGTTGTTGAATTGGATGGTGATGAAATGACCAGAGTGATCTGGGAGTTTATCAAGAATAAATTAATTCTACCATATCTTGATTTAGGAATTGAATATTACGACCTTGGTATGAAAAGTAGAGATGATACAGATGATCAAATAACAATTGATTGTGCAAATGCAATTAAAAAAAATGGTGTTGGAATAAAGTGTGCAACAATAACTCCAGATGAAGCAAGAGTTAAAGAATTTAGTCTCAAAAAAATGTGGAGATCTCCAAATGGGACTATAAGAAATATTATTGGAGGAACAGTATTTAGAGAACCAATTATTTGTAAAAATATTCCAAAGCTAGTTCCATCTTGGACTGATCCATTAATTATAGGCAGACATGCTTTTGGGGATCAATATAGGGCAACAGATTTTGTGGTGCCTGGCAAAGGTAAGCTTGAAGTCAAATGGACTGCAGAGGATGGTAGTGACGAAAAAAAATATGAAGTATTTAATTTCCCAGGTCCAGGAATTGCGCTTTCAATGTATAATTTAGATAAATCGATAGAAGATTTTGCAAGGTCTTGTTTCAATTATGGATTGATTAAAAAATGGCCTGTTTATCTATCAACGAAAAATACAATTTTAAAAAAATATGATGGAAGATTTAAAGATATTTTTCAGAAAGTTTACGAGCATGAGTTTAAATCTGAGTTTGAAAAAAACCATATCATTTATGAACATAGATTAATCGATGACATGGTTGCTTGTGCAATGAAATGGAGTGGTAAATACATTTGGGCCTGTAAAAATTATGATGGCGATGTTCAATCTGATACTGTAGCACAAGGATATGGCTCTCTAGGACTTATGACAAGTGTACTGTTAGCACCCGATGGAAAAACAATGGAAGCAGAAGCTGCCCACGGAACAGTTACTCGTCATTTTAGAATGCATCAGCAAGGAAAAGAAACTTCAACAAATCCAATTGCCTCAATTTTTGCATGGACTAGAGGACTGGCGCATAGAGGAAAATTAGATAACAATGAAGAGCTTATTAAATTTGCTCAAAGTTTAGAGACCGTATGTATTGATGCTGTAGAACAAGGTCATATGACTAAAGATTTGGCCATATTGATCGGTCCATCAAATAAATACTTAACTACAAATCAGTTTTTAGAAGTAATAAAATCAAATTTAGAAAAAAAACTAAATTAATTGGATAATTTAAATAATATTCTTTTTATTAACACTGGTGGAGGTATAGGTGATGCGCTCACTTCCGTACCAACGCTCAATTATATAAATGACAACCTTAAGCCTAAAAACCT
The DNA here is from genome assembly GCA_902576045.1 of uncultured Pelagibacteraceae bacterium. Lineage (GTDB taxonomy): Bacteria > Pseudomonadota > Alphaproteobacteria > Pelagibacterales > Pelagibacteraceae > Pelagibacter. Next base: position 55,512 of record CACGTU010000004.1, read on the forward strand.
GTATTATTTTTCAACTGATTTAGGAAATTTTTGGTTTGATACAAAACTTCAGGAATATAAACCTGATAATTTAATTACTGTTAAAAATTTTCCAGAACACTTTGGGTTTCGAGATCATCATATGAAAGTATCTAAAGACGTTATTAAAAATTTTGAATTTGATGAATTTGACTTAATAATTGATAACCAGACAAGATTTAAAAATACTTTAATTTATAGAAAAATACCTCATAAATACTATGTTTCTCCATGCTTAAACTATTTGATGAGCAAGCCTATTACGTTTATGAGAAAGAGAGAAATTTTTGCAAACAGAATAATTGATTATTTTAATAAAATCAAAAAATTAAATATAAAACCAAATTATAATATAACAATTCCAAACACTTTTATTAACGAAGCAAAAAAATTAATACCTAATGAAAATTATGTTGGCTTTTCAATTACAGCAGGTCATCCAACACGAATTAAAGAAATAAATTATGAAGAAATTATTAAGGTTGCTAATTATTTTTCAAATAAATTAATTCCTACTTTTTTTATTGAGAACAAATTTCAGGAATTAATTGCAAAAATAAAGCAAAAAGTAAAAAAAGCTTATTTTCCAGAAGATCAATCGAGTGCAGAATTTAAAAAACCTATGCTTGTCACAGCTCTTGGGTCATTAACTAAATTTAATATAACTATTGATAATGGTATTTCACATATGCTTTCTTTTTCAGATAATAAAAATTATATCTTCTACAATAATTCATCAAAAAAATTTCAACCATTGAATGACAATAGTGTTATCTATGACTGTAGTTTAAATAATACTTCTATAGATAAGTTATCTAGTGAAAAAATAACTGAGTTTATTGAAAAAAATTAAATTATCTCTTTTAGTTTACTTATAGCATGATCAATTTTGCCTGGATCAGTACCTCCAGCTTGAGCAAAATCTTTTCTACCTCCACCACCTTTGCCACCAATTATTTCAGAACCTAATTTTGCAAATTTTACAGCATCATATTTTTCAATCAGATTATCTGTGATGCCAACTGCTAAACCTACTTTGTCATCCTTGTTAGCAAATACGATTACAATACCTTCTGCTAATTCTTTTTTTCCATTATCCACCAATTTTCTCAAATCTTTTGGTGGCAATCCATCAACCTTTTGTAATCTTATTTTTATTCCATTTATAGTCTCATCATTAATTACATTTTTGTTTTTATCTTCCAAAATTGATTTAACACTTAATAGTTCAAGTTGTTTGGAAAGATCTTTTATCAAACCTTTTTGATCTTTATTACTTAAATCTGGTTTTCCTCCTGCTTTAATGATTTTTTCTGAAATTTCTTTTATAGTTTGTTCATCCTTTTGAGCTGATAAATCAGATAATTTTTCTTTATTTTTTAAATAATCATCTAGTTGTTTGTCTCTTAAAGCCTCAACTCTTCTTACACCTGCTGCAATTGAAGATTGGCTTACAATTTTAAATTTTCCTATATCCCCAGTATTTCTTACGTGAGTTCCACCACATAACTCTGTTGAAAAATATTTATCTTTTTCACTTCCCATCGATAAAACTCTCACCTCATCTCCATATTTTTCACCAAACAAAGCTAATGCTCCATTATTTACTGCCTCTTTAGGTGTCATTATCCTTGTTTTAACCTCAGATTTATTACTAACCATTGAATTTACGTATGTTTCTATCTTCTCTATTTCATCGCTAGAAATTGGTTTCATATGGCTAAAATCAAACCTTAATCTGTCAGGCTCAACTAATGAGCCTTTTTGAGTAACATGTGTGCCTAAAACTCTTCTTAAAGATTCGTGTAATAAATGTGTTGCTGAATGATACGCTCTTACATTATCTCGCCTTTCAATATCTATTTTCATTTCCACATTTTCATTATTTTTAATTGATCCTTTTTTAACTTTTCCATAGTGAACAAATAAATCTCCAAGTTTTTTTTGTACATCTTCAACTTCAAATATAAATTCACCTGAAATAATTTCTCCTTTGTCACCAACTTGTCCACCCGATTCTCCGTAAAAAGGAGTTTGATTGATAATAATCATTGCCTCATCACCAGAGTTAATCTGATCTACTTCTTTGTTATCTTTTAATAAAGAAAGCACTACTCCTTCAGCTTGATTTGTTTCATAACCTAAAAATTCTGTTGCGCCTAACTTTTCTCTTATTCCAAACCAAATATCATCAACAGCGCTATCTCCAGAACCTTTCCAATTTTTTTTAGCAAGCTCTCTACTTTCCCGCATTAAAGAATTAAATTTATTGTTATCAATTGTAAATGATTTACTTTTTAAAATATCTTGAGTTAAGTCTAATGGGAAACCATAAGTGTCATATAATTTAAAGGCAACTTCACCAGGTAAAACTTTGTCAATTTTTGAAATTTCCTCATTTAAAATTTTTATCCCCCTATCAAGAAGTACTAAAAATTTTTCTTCCTCCATCTTTAATGTTTCACGAATTAAAGATTCTGCTCTTTCAATTTCAGGATAATTTCCTTTCATCTCATCCATCAAAGTTTTAAAAATATTGTAAAAAATTGGTTCTTTTGATCCGAGTAAATGAGAATGTCTCATACCTCTTCTCATAATTCTTCTCAAGACATATCCTCTTCCCTCGTTTGATGGTAGAACACCTTCTGCAATTAAAAAAGAACTTGCTCTTAGGTGATCTGCAATAACTCTAAAGCTTGATAAATTATTTTCGTTTGGCTTTACTTTTACAGCCTCTGAAGTTGAATTTATTAATTTTTTAAAATGATCTGTTTCATAATTATCATGTGTGCCTTGAAGCAAAGCTGCTATCCTCTCTAATCCCATTCCTGTATCAACAGATGGTTTTGGTAAATTAATTCGTTTATCTTTTGAAACTTGTTCAAACTGCATAAAGACTAAGTTCCAAATTTCAATAAATCTATCCCCATCCTCTTCTTTGGTTCCAGGAAGGCCACCATATAAATGATCTCCATGATCATAAAAAATTTCAGAACAAGGGCCGCATGGGCCAGTTTCTCCCATCGACCAAAAGTTATCTGATGTTGCAATCCTTATTATTTTATCATCGCTAAAACCCGCGATTTTCTTCCAAAAATTAAAGGCCTCGTCATCTTCATGAAAAACAGTTACATAAAGTCTGTCTTTATCTAATCCAAAATCTTTTGTGATTAAATTCCATGCAAGTTCAATTGCTCTTTCTTTAAAATAGTCCCCAAAAGAAAAATTGCCAAGCATTTCGAAAAATGTGTGGTGTCTTGGCGTGTAACCAACATTTTCTAAATCATTATGTTTACCACCTGCTCTTACACATTTCTGAGAGGTAGTTGCCCTTTGATAATCTCTTTTTTCTAAACCTGTGAAAACATTTTTAAACTGAACCATTCCTGAGTTTGCAAACATCAAAGTAGGATCATTGTTTGGTACTAAGTTTGAAGACTCAACTATCCTGTGATCATTTTTCTCAAAATAATCTAGGAAAGTAGTTCTGATCTCGTTTAGGGTTTTTGCCATATTTTTTTAAAATACAGCATTTTTGAATGTTGTCTACACCTTGGAAGGGAAAAAAGGCGCTCTTTCAAGCGCCTTTTTAATAACTAAAAGTTATTCTGCTAATTTTTTTTAGTAGGAACTTCTTCTTTTGTTTCAGCCTCTACTTTATCGTCGTTCAAAGGATTGCCTTCGATTTTCTTTGAAATAACACCAGCTTTTTCTCTAATTGCCATTTCAATTTCAGCAGCAGCTGTTGGATTTTGTTCAAGATAAACTTTAGCGTTTTCTCTACCCTGGCCAATCTTCTCACCTTTGTAAGCGTACCAGGCGCCAGACTTCTCAACAATATCTGCCTTGGCACCTAGATCGATTAGTTCCCCTACTTTACTAATTCCTTTTCCATACATCAAATCAAACTCAACAACTTTAAAGGGTGGTGCAACTTTATTCTTAACCACTTTAACTCTTGTTGTATTTCCAATGATATTATCTTTATCTTTGATAGCTCCAATTCTTCTAATATCCATTCTAACTGATGAATAGAATTTTAAAGAATTACCACCTGATGTAGTTTCTGGACTTCCAAACATAACACCGATTTTCATTCTAATTTGGTTAATAAATATAACCATTGTGTTAGTTCTAGAAATTGAACCAGTTAATTTTCTCAATGCTTGAGACATTAATCTTGCTTGAAGACCAACATGAGTATCACCCATATCTCCTTCTATTTCCGCTCTTGGAGTTAATGCTGCAACAGAGTCGACAACAAGAACTGACATTGAGCCAGATTTAATTAATGTGTCAGTAATTTCTAAAGCTTGTTCGCCAGTATCAGGTTGAGAAATTAATAATTCCTCTGTGTTTACACCTAGTTTCTTTGCATAAACTGGGTCTAGTGCATGCTCTGCATCTACAAATCCACAAATACCACCAGCTTTTTGTGCTTCGGCAACAACTTGTAATGCTAATGTTGTTTTTCCAGAAGACTCTGGTCCATAAATTTCAATAATTCTTCCTTTTGGAAGTCCGCCAATTCCAAGCGCAAGATCTAAGCTTAAAGATCCTGTTGAAATAGACTCAACATCCATAGCTTTTTGTTCGCCAAGTCTCATTACAGAGCCTTTTCCGAAGTTATCTGTAATTTGGCTAATTGCTGCGTCTAGTGCTTTATTTTTTTCTTTATTTTCCAATTCTTTATCTTTTGTGGATTTCACCACTTTTAGGTTATTTTTCGTCATTTTTTGCCTCTTTTTTTACGTTTTTTAACAGTCGAATCATTAAATAAATGTACACATTTTGTTCTCATTCGCAATATATAAATTAAATTTCTTTAAAAATAGTGATTATTTAAGGTTTAAATACTCTTTGTTTAAAAGCCCAGCAGCTTTAAGAAGGATATATTGAGATAGAAGATAATTTCTCTCTGAATTAGCTAAAGATATTTGGGCAGATAGAAGTAGCGAATTAGACTGGATTACATCTAATGTAGTTCTAGAGCCTCTTTCATATTCAGCAGATATTCCCTCAAATGCAATATTGGCTGCTCTTACTTGTGCTCGAACAGAATTTAAAAATCCTTTAGAGGCCTCTAAACTTGACCATGCACTTGCAACATTCGTTTCATTAGTTTTAATTGTGTCTTCTAGTAATAATCTTTTTTTATAATTTAAATTTGAGTCTTTTTTAACTTTAGAACGTTTTTTTCCACCTGAATAAAACGGCCAATTAACAGTTGCCTTTAGAACGTCCTTTTCTCTTTCGTCATAAGTAGTGCTAAGATCATAATTATAAGATCTCTCTAAAGATAAACTTGCTGTTGGACTTAAATCTGATTTTGAAATTTCTATATCTTTTTCTGATTGAATTAATTCAAGCTCTGCAATTTTTATATCTGGGTTATTTTCTTTCGAAAGTGAAACTGCTTTTGATAAATTTTCAGGAATTTTAACAATTGAATTTGAAGATTTTTTTAATTTACTTGGGTCATCAATATTTCCAATAATATTTTCATAGTTTAGTTTGCTAATTAAAAGATCACTTTTTGATTGTGTGAACTGTGCTTGAGCTCCTGCTAATGAAGATTCTGATTGTGATAAATCCGTAATTGTAATTTGCCCTCTGTCCAGTCTTACTTTGTCAGTTTCTACTTGTCTTATTAGTAAATTTAAATTTCTTCTATTAATATTAAGTTTTTCCCTTGCAAGAATTAATCCAGTAAATGCATCTATAGCGCTATATAAAACATCTTGTTCTTTCTTAACTAACCTTGCTTTAGCAAGTTCTAGTCCAACAATATTTTTCTGATGAGTAAAATCCCTTCCCTGATCGAACAATTTTTGTTCCAATTTAATTGAGGAACTTAGTGGGTTTACATCATCAATACTTGTATCTGTTCCACTTTGAGTTGTTAACTTATTTGTGTTTTCAAAACTTTTTGATCCGCTTAAAGAAAGTGAAGGCATATAATCTGCTTTAGATATATTAATATCTTCTTCAGCAGCATTTATATTTTCTCTTTCAGCATTTAGTTGTGTATTATTTTTATAAGTTTCATTTAATGCCTGATATAAACTTACGGCATTTCCATTATTAAAAAATAAAGTAGATAATAAAAATGATAGAATAATTTTTTTCATTTATTTTTTGTATATTGCAGATTTTATTTGATGATCACTACTTAAATTAAAAATGATTGATGCATATTTTGGAGCAAATTTAAACATATTTTGGGTTACTCTTTGATAGGTTTGCATAAAAATTAGTACATCCTCTTTTGTCATAATTTTATTTTTAGTTTTCTTGTTTTTATTCTTTAACCATAATTTTTTTTCTTGGATCAGTCTCCATTTTTGAAGCAAGGAAAAACTTTGAGCTTTTAAATATATTAAACAATCCAATTGGTCATATAATTTTTTATATTTTGATTTCAATTCATTATTTACATATTTTCTCCATATCAACTTGGTATCTTTTGATTTTTCCATAGAATTTATATTTTTTTTTAAGGTACTATTTTTCTCTGCTTTTGCACCAACACACCATCCCTCAAATATAATTACATCTGGTCTTTTTTTTAAAGTGTACCATTGATTTTTTTTACATCTGTCATCAATGGCCTTGTTAAATTTTGGTAACTTAAAAGGCTTAAAATTTCTACTTTTTGATTTTTTAAAAAAATCTAACATAATATTTATGTCATGGGTGCCTGGAACACCTCTTGTCATCAATAAAGGATGGATTTTTTTTGAAAGGTTTAATCTTTCTTTTCTTGTTTTATAAAAATCATCGATTGAGATCTTAAAGACACTCAATTTAAAGTATTTTTTTAATATTATTTCTAATATTGAACTTGTTGTTGTTTTGCCAGTTCCTTGTCCACCTACTAGCCCTAAAATAAAAGGATGTTTGCTTTTAGCTTTAGATGATATCCAAAAACAAGCGGGAATTAAAAAAGATTTTAACATCTTTTCTTTTCCTTTAAATTTTTCTTTAGACGTTTCTTGAGATTTTATAAATTTAAAACAATCAGTTTTTACCTTATCAAAACATTCACTTTCAGTGTTCATTGAATTTATTTTTTTTGGTCCATTGGATGGTTTTGACCATCATTCAAACCGACATTTTCTAATTTAAATTGATCAATGTCATCGATACATCCAACATTTAATCCAAATGTATCTGGTCTACTTCTCATTTTATGATGTGTATAAATTCCACAGTCTGAGCAAAAATAATGTTCTGCTACTTTAGTATGATATTGATAAAGTTTAAGTTTATCTTCACCCTTCATAATTTTTACATCTGTAATAGGAGCAAAGGTCATTATGTAACCCTTCTTTTTACACAGTGTACAATTACATCTTAAAAATTTATTCAATGCTCCTTCAGTCTCTTTAATTTCAAGTTCAACCTCACCACAATGACATATTAATTTTTTCATTTTATTTCCTATCCTTTATATGATTTTGACCGTCATTGATAAATGTTTTAAATTTAAATAATTCATTCACCTCTATATCATCTATGCAACCCATATTTATACCATAAGTATTAGGATCACTTCTTCTTTGATTATGTGTTTGAATTCCACATTCTGAGCAAAAATAGTGCTTAGCAACTTTAGTATTGAATTGGTAAACTTTAATTTTGTTTTCTCCTTTAATAACTTTTAAATCTTTTTTTTCAATTGTAGCAACCATAGTTCCTTTTCTTTTACACATTGAACAATTGCATCTTTTAAGTTTATCAATGTCGTCGTTAAGATTGACCTGTATTTCTACTGCTCCACAATGACATGTTAATTTTTTTAAAGACAACATTTTTATTAATTCATTTTTTCTTTTAATCTTTTCAAACTTTCCTTAGACCAAGTTTTATCCCTGTCATACATTGCATCATAACAAATATTCTTATTAACTATATCAATCCAAGGGTCTTTGTCCTTAACAAAAATGTGTGCATCAGGAGTAATGGGATTTTCTAAAGTAGCTGTTCTAACAGCAATCCTTCCACCCTTGCCTGATGAAATATTGTATTGACAGTAAACGTAAACACCACAAATTACACAAAAGTAAGCTCTCATTCCTTTACCACTTCCTGTAGGTAGTTCCGTAGATGAAACATTGCCATCAAAACTAAAGTCATCCTCGAATACCATTGTGTGAATTACAAATGATGATCCTGTTGATTTTTTGCAATCTTTACAGTGACAAGCTTGCGTTATGAGAGGTTTGTCTTTGATTTGATATGTTACTTTCCCACAACCACAACTGCCTTTTAATGTTTTAAAACTTTCCATTTTGTTTTTAATAAACTACTTGTTGTTAAAGTTTTCCACAACCATACAAAATCTAGTTTGAATGTTCTCGTTTTGATTCACTTTTGATTCACTTACAGACTCAAAATACAACCTATTTGACACTATTCTGAAACTTATGTATTAATTAGAACAAAATAAGAACATTTATGAAGCTAACTGTACCCTACTATTTACATAAGGCTGGCGCGGGTTTTCCATCGCCTGCAACAGACTATATCGAGGAAGATATCGATTTAAATGTGCATTTGATCAAGAATGTTCCAGCAACTTTCATCATTAGAGTTCAGGGAAAATCTATGGTGGACGTTGGGATAAACGATGGAGATTTATTAGTTGTCGATAAAAGTTTAACACCAAAAAACTTTTCAACTGTTATTGCAAATGTTCATGACGAACTTGTTGTTAAAACTTTAGTTCAAGAGAGAGATAAAAAATTTCTAACATCTGGATCTAAAGAATTTACAGACAGAATTTTAATTAATGAAGAACAAGATGTTTTTATATGGGGAGTAGTAACTTATGTCATCCACTCAGTATTCTAAAAAAATAGCATTAGTTGATTGTAATTCTTTCTATGTATCTTGTGAAAGATTATTTAATCCAAGAATTAGAAAAAAACCTGTTGTTGTTTTATCCAACAATGATGGTTGTATTATTTCAAGATCTAACGAAGCAAAAGCTTTAGGGATTAAAATGGGTGAACCTTATTTTAAAGCAAGAGATATTATTTTGAAAAATAAAGTAGAAGTATTTTCATCAAATTATTCATTGTACGGAGATTTATCTAGGAGAGTAATGAGAACTCTCAAAAGATTTAATTCTGATATTGAGGTTTATTCAATTGATGAGGCATTCATGGATTTATCAAATTATACAGATACAGAGGTTGAAAGTGTAGGAAGAGAAATCAGGCAAACAGTTTTAAAATGGACTGGAATTCCAACCAGTATCGGAATTGCTAAAACAAAAACGTTGAGTAAAGTTGCAAATCATATTGCAAAGAAAAAACAGTCAGGTGTTACAAGCTTAATAGGTATTGAAAATCTAGATCCAATCTTAGAAAAAGTTGAAATTAATGATGTTTGGGGTGTTGGTAGACAACTTACAAAATTTTATCAAAAAAATGGAATTTATAATGCAAAACAACTTAAAAACAAATCAAATACATGGATAAAAAAAAGCTCAAATGTTTTAAGCTCAAGAACTGCAATGGAGCTTAGAGGAGTTCCCTGTATTGATATCGAGACTACTCAAACTAAAAGAAAAAGTTGTGTTGTATCAAGATCCTTTGGAAAAAGAATTGAGACTTTTCAAGAATTAAAAGAAGCTGTTGCAAATTATTGTTTAAACGCATCTGAAAAAATTAGATCAGAGTCTTTAGTTGCAAAAGCAATTACAGTATTTGTTAGAACTAGTCCTTTTCAAAGAAACTTTGGATATTATTCAAACTCAAAGACGGTTGATTTCCCAATTGCAACAAACAATAGTATTGAAACAGTTAAAACTGCTGTTGCAAGCTTAGAAATTATATTTAAAAACGGTTATCGTTATCAAAAAGCAGGTGTAATGCTTACAGGATTGTCAAATGCAGATGGTAAGAAGAATTTGTTCTCAACTGAAAAGGATGAAAAGATTAATAGTCTAATGCGATCTATGGATAATACAAATTATAGATATGGTAGAGCAACTCTAAGTCTTGCAAGTGCTGGTGTTCATAAAAAATGGAATATGAGAAGACAATATTCTTCTAAAATAGATACTGCTGATTTTTATTCCTTACCAAAGATAAGGATATAAATGCTAATGGCACTATCATATAAAAATTAGGGATAAATATTTTTTATTTAGCCGTATCAATATTACCAATATTCGATAAAGCCTGATCAAATTCGTCCATATTTTCTCTTAAGGCTAAGCTAGAGATTGAATAGATCATAAGTAGTAACAGCAAAAGTGGCATTGAGGTTAAAATTGAGGCATTGCTCTTAATTAAAAGTATGTAAACAACAATAAATAAGGCAGATCGAATTAAAACTGTTCTTCTGAATACGCTAATTATTGAAAGTGAGTGTTTTATTAAATTAAAAAAACTCATTTTTGATAGTCCAAAATATCTTTCACCTCTTATTGAGGGAATTTCTATCAAATCTTTTTCAAGTTTAGTTAATGATCCAGAAAAACTGTTCCAGGTTGCTTTTTCATTGATCATTTTTTCGACTGTTGATTTTGGAAGACATGTGAAATTTCCAAACTTAATTGACTTTCCAGTAAAAGTGAAAGTAATAAGTTTATGTAATTCATAACAAATTTTAAATATTAATTTTTCTGTTCTCTTTACTCTTTTTCCTACTATCGGTTTGTTTGTAAATTTTTTAATTTGGTTTGTGAACTCTATTATTTCCTCAGGTCTGTCTTCACCATCACCATCCATTGGTATAATATAATCATAATCTTGTTTTTCATGAATATATTTTAAGCCCGTTGCAATACATCTTGCATGTCCTCTATTCTCTTTCATATTAATAATTTTAATATTTTTTAAACTATTTATATTTTCTAGATTGATGTTTTGATGGTTATTTGATGCATCATTAATGACTATAATTGAAAATTCTGCTTCAAGATCTTTGATACAAAAATTTATTTCTTTAATAAGTTTAGAGACAGATTCCCAATCATTATAAATTGGAATTAAAATAAAAATTTTTCTCATCTATTTTTCACGCCGATCATACAAAAGCCTTGCTTTTTAATTTTACCAAAATCACCCGGACAAATTTCTTTTAAAATATCTGCATTACCTGTATAAATTATCCCACCATCTGGATCGAGTTCATGGGTTTTTCCTTTAATTGTTTCATACCAAATAGGTCTTGTGGAGATATGATAAGATAAGTTTCCTGCATGCCATTCATCTCCAACTACATATTTAATTTCATTCACAAAGTTTTTTCCCCATCTTCTCTCTACTAATTCTGCAATTTCTTTACCTGGATAGTCTGTTCTTTTATTGTCTTTTGATAAAGAAATATATCCATATAAAACTGGAGATAGAAAAAATAAAAATAAAAATGGTATTAAAAAAATATTAATCTTTTTAAAATTTATTTGAGATTGAAAAATATAAATAAACAAAACACCCAAAAATAAATAAAAAGGGGTCATCCACATTGTTCTTATTTTGGATCCTAAAATCAAAGATGAAACTATCATTAAAAAAATTGGAATTAAATTAATTGCTAATAAAAAAATAAGCTTCTTATCTTTAAAATTTAGTTTCAATTTAATTTTTTTTACTAAAGTCCATAATAAGAAAAAAAATGGTATCAAAACCGCTACTTGTTTAATTACAAAAACAATTGGATATTTTAAATGATCTATGAGACTAGCTTCCTCAACGCCTGTCCTAGATAAACCATATTTTATAGTCACATAGTCGTTGTTTAATAACCAAATTAGGTGTGGAATTAGAATAATTATAAATGCCTCAAAAGTAATCAGGTATTTAAAATCAAACTTTCTTTGTTTTTTAATAAATATTAAATAAATAAACAGAAGATCAATTGAAATTAACAGATAAATAAAGAGGTATTTTGAAAGAAAGCCAAAACCAGCAAACAATCCAACTAATAGACAATCAATAAAATTTATTTTATTATTTTTGTAAATTTTCCATGAATAATAAACAGTCAATGACCAAAACGGTAATTGGCAAACATTTACATTAAATTCTGGGGTGGTAAAATTGTAAAAGTAAATCGACTCTATTATTAAAACAGATAATAAACCTAAAATTTTATTATCAAATATTTCAATAGAAAATTTATAAATAATAAAAAAACTTATAATTACAAAAATTTGACTTAAAAAATAATACGCCCAATCTTGTGGACCAAACATTTGATAAAAAAATTCAAGAAATACTGCAACTAAAGGTGGATGTTTATCAAAACCCCAATCTAAATTACTTCCCCATGCCAAATGTTCAATAGTATCTAATGGGAGATTATGATTTGTAAACGTTGGTACGAGTGTCCAAATTATTAGATGGGATGTAATAAATATGTAAAATAAATTATTTAAATTCTTTTTATTTAAAGCCATTTTTTACAATCTATACAATTAAACCTTCCTTGACACCCCAATATTCATGAATATATTCACCAAGTTCATAAAACTAAGTATGGTAAAGATCTCTAAAACTTACGTTCCAAAAGAAACTGAAAAATATATGTGTGCTAAGCATTTAGCGTATTTTAAATTAAAATTAAATGAATGGAAAAAAGATCTAAAAAGATCAAATAATGAAGCAATTGCACAAGCATCTATGGATGATAACAGTGCATCAGCAGATATTGTTGATCAGGCAAGCTCTTATACAGAAAAGAATGTAGAAATGAGAGCAATTAATAGACAGATCAAACTTATAACAAAAATTGATGGAGCTCTTAAAAAAATACAAGATGGAACATATGGCTTTTGCGAAGATACAGGAGAGCCAATCGGTTTAAAAAGATTAATGGCAAGACCAGTTGCAACTTTATGCATAGCTGCACAAGAAAAGCATGAAAAAGATGAAAAAGTTTATGCTGACGATTAAGGCTTAGGTATTTCAGAATTTTTATCTAAAAATTTATAACCTTTAACTACCGCTGGTCGATCGGCAATACGAATATACCAATCACAAAGATTATCATAATTTTTTAAACCTATGTCATGCCATTGATGTCTTGCTATCCATGGCCAAGTTGCAATATCAGCAATAGAATAATTTTCTCCTGCAAGATAATTATTTTTTGATAAATGATTTTCTAACACTTCGTATACTTTTTTGGTCATTTCAAAATATCTCTTTTCTCCAACTTCACTTAATCCTTTATTAAATTTATAAAAGAAGTGATATTGGCCAATAAAAGGACCAATTGACCCCATTTGAGCCATAAGCCATTGATCAATTTTAAGTTTATTTTCTTTTTCGTAAAATTTTCCACTTTTTTCAGCAAGGTAAATTAATATAGCGCCCGATTCGAACACGCTTTCTTTCTTGTTTGAATGATCAATGATGGCTGGTATTTTTGAAAAAGGACTTATTTCTTTAAAATCTTTTTTAAATTGATCTCCTTTAGATAAATCCATTTTTTTAACAGCATATTCAAAACCTATTTCCTCAAGCATAATGCTTATCTTTTTTCCGTTAGGTGTATCAGATGAGAAGAGATCAATCATTTTTTAGACCAAGTCTATTTTGAACTGCTTTAGAAGTTGTGGTGAATTCAAAACGTAACTTTTCATCTGGTCTAGCATATTTAAAGCATCCTCTTGCTGCCAAGGCTCCTTCATGAAAACCTGAAAGAATTAATTTTAATTTTCCTGGATACGTACAGATATCTCCTATTGCAAATATTCCTTGTTTATTTGTTTCAAATGTCTCCGTGTTCACAGGAATAGTTTTTTTATCAATATTTAAACCCCAATCTAAAATTGGCCCAAGCTGCATTATTAAACCAAAAAAACCTAATACATAATCAGTAGATATCAATTTTGAATTTCCATCATCATCTTTAATTTCAACAGACTCTAGCTTTCCATTTCCTTTGACGTCTTTTATTGAGTATTTTGTGAAAATATCTAATTTATTACTTTTTTGTAATTTTTTTACTTTATCAACACTAGATTGAGCTCCTCTAAATTCATCTCTTCTATGAATTAAAGTAACTTTTGATGATTTTGATAATTCAATTGCCCAGTCTAAAGCACTGTCGCCTCCGCCAAATATTGCAACAGATTTGTCTTTAAAAATTGTTTTATCTTTAATTGAATAAAGCACTGATTTTCCATCAAACTTTTCTGCACTTTTCGTTGGAAATTTTCTTGGTTCAAATGAACCTACTCCACCTGCAATTACAATATTTGGAGTTGAAAATTCTTTTCCCTTTAATGTTTTTACTCTCCAATTTTCATTTTCTTTTTGTATTTCTTGAACTCTGTCACTTAAGTGAAAATTAATATTAAATGGTTTTATTTGCTCGATTAAACTATTTGTTAGTTCTTCACCAGTACATTTTGGGATTGCGGGAATATCATAAATTGGTTTATCTGGATAAAGTTCTATACATTGCCCGCCAATTTTATCTAGGTTATCAACTATCTCACATTTTAATCCAATGATACCTAATTGATGTGCACAAAAAAGACCTGTGGGTCCAGCTCCAATTATTAATACATCAGTTTTAATCATTAAGCTTGTTTCTCTGGTAAATGTACTACCAAACCATTTAATTCATCTGAAACTATTATTTGACAACTCAACCTACTATTTGCTTTCGGTTCATATGCTTGGTCTAACATATCATCTTCACCAGTTTCTTTATTTGGCAATTTTGGAAACCAATCTTCTTTGACATAAACATGGCAAGTTGCACATGACATACCTCCACCACAGTCTGCATCAATTCCAGGAATATCATTTTGAACAGCCCCTTCCATTACTGTCAAACCGTTTGCAACGTCTATTTCGTGTTTTTGACCACCATGTTCTATGTATGTAATTTTTGCCATGTCTTTTATATAATCATGTAAAAAAAAAGGGCAAGTGTGTGAAACACACTCGCCCCAATATTTTTAAAGCTTTAAGCTATTATTTTGCTCTAGCTCCACTTTGTGAAACTGCAGCAGACCAGATTACTAGTCCAAATGCAATTTTGTTAATGAAGTCTGCTAAGTTGTAAATCACGTTTAGTGAGTTAGCGTCAACTCCACCTACTAGATATCCAAAAACATATCCTAGTGGGTAAATTGCCCAACCTACTGTTACGATCATTCTCATAGCACCCCATGCAGTAGCTAATGGCTTATTACCAGACTTAGCTGCTAATTTACCAGCCTCACCTGAGAATACTTCATATAAGATGTAGATCCATCCAGCCATACCGATAATGAAACCAAGCATTGCATTGATGTAACCTGCTTCTCCCATGTATCCACCAATTAACATAACTAGTGAACCAATTAGCAATCTCCAGAAAATAGCTCCTGGGATTTTTCTTACTGCTGCTAGAATTAAGTAAAATTCTATCATCTGTAACGGTACAGTAATTAACCAGTCAATATATCTGTACACAGTTGGTGAGTCTCCAGTCATTACCCATACTTCTCTCATGTACATGTAATGCACGAATGCTACACCAGTTACTAGTCCAGCTACAGTTACTGACGTTTTCCAGCCAGGATGCACTGTTCCTCTTTCCATGAAGAAGAATACAGTTGCAGCTGCCATTCCCATTGCGATTATCCAAAAAGATATCCCAACGAAGTCGTCAGATGCTAGAAGGACTGTTTCTGCGTTTGCTGCACCTGAAAAGCCCAAGAAAGCTACAGTTGCAAGAGCAAACAATTTAAGTTTTTTCATAAAAAACTCCCTCTCAGTTAGTTTTTTTTAGTTTAAATTTAAACTACGGTCCGACTCGAAAGTCTTTCCAAAGTTAGGGCTACATAGCAAATATAGGAGGTTAATAGAAGACTTTTTGACCTCTAAAAAGTATTGATTTTACTTACTTTTTAAAATTAAATACAACCGAACGCGTAAAATATCAATAAAATGACATATCTAAACAAATCAAAGTGAAAAAAGATTTAACCGCAATTTACAATCAATCTATAGAAAAACCTGAGGAATTTTGGAGTAAAGTTGCAGACGATGTATTTTGGTTCAAAAAACCAACAAAAATTTTAAACAATTCCAAGCCTCCTTTCTATAAATGGTTTGAGGATGGAACAACAAATACTTGCTACAATGCACTTGATCTTCATATTGATAATGGAAAAGGAGAAAAGACAGCATTAATTTATGATAGCCCAATAACTGGCAACAAAGCAAAGTTCACCTATAACCAACTTAAGGACAAAGTATCAAAATTTGCGGGCGCTTTAGATAATCAAGGAATTAAAAAAGGAGACAGAGTTATAATTTACATGCCAATGATACCAGAAGCTGTAATTGCTATGCTGGCTTGTGGAAGAATTGGCGCTATTCATTCAGTTGTTTTTGGTGGATTTGCCTCAAATGAGCTTGCCAGCAGAATTGATGACAGTCAAGCAAATTTATTAATTACTGCATCGTGTGGTTTTGAACCTGGAAGAACTGTAGAGTACAGACCATTGGTTGATGAAGCTTTAAAATTAGCAAAACATAAAATTAAAAAATTAATTTTATTTCAAAGAAAAGATCATGAAGTAAAGCTTAACGCACCTTTAGAGATTAGTTGGGATGAGGCATTGTCAAATGCAAAAGATATAGATTGTGTTGAGATGGGTGCAAATGAGTATGCTTATATTTTATATACATCAGGTACTACTGGTGTTCCAAAAGGAATAGTTAGGGATATTGGTGGGCACATCGTTGCTTTAAAATGGACAATGAAAAATATTTATAACATCAATGAAGATGATGTTTGGTGGTCAGCAAGTGATATTGGTTGGATAGTTGGTCACTCTTATATTGTGTATGCTCCACTTTTTAAGGGATGTACCACTGTAATGTTTGAAGGTAAACCAGTTGGTACTCCTGATGCAGGTGTTTTTTGGAGAGTGATTTCTGAACACAAAATTAAATCTTTATTTACTGCTCCAACGGCATTTAGAGCGATTAAAAAAGAAGATCCAGATGGAAAATTTTTTTCGAAATATGATTTAAGCTCTTTCGAGTCGCTTTTCCTTGCAGGAGAAAGAGCAGATCCAGATACGATTAAATGGGCGGAGAATTTATTAAATGTTCCAGTAATTGATCATTGGTGGCAAACTGAAACTAGTTGGGCAATTAGTTCAAATTGTACAGGAATTGAAATGCAAAAAACTAAATATGGTTCAGCTTGTAAAGCGGTACCTGGGTATGATGTAAAAATTATAAAACCTGATCAGACAATTGCAAAACCAAATGAAATGGGAGACATTGTGGTTAAACTTCCACTTCCTCCAGGAACTTTTCCAACTTTATGGAATGCAGATAAAAGATATGAGGAAAATTACATGAGTAATTATAAAGGTTACTATCAAACTTATGATGCTGGCCACATTGATGACGATGGATATATTTGGATTATGTCTAGGACTGATGATATAATTAACGTTGCAGGCCATAGGCTATCAACAGGTGCAATAGAAGAAGTTTTATCTGAACATCAATCTGTAGCTGAATGTGCAGTGATTGGAATTAAAGATCAGCTGAAAGGCCAATTACCAGTAGGATTAATTGCTTTGAAAGCTGGAGTTACAAAAGATAATGAGACTATTTCAAAAGAATGTATTAAATTAGTAAGAGATAAGGTTGGACCGGTTGCTGCATTTAAAATTGCTATAGTTGTAAAAAGATTGCCAAAAACAAGGTCTGGCAAGGTTTTAAGAGGCACTATGAGAAAAATTGCCGATAAAGAAGATTATAAAATGCCAGCAACTATTGATGATCCTGCAATTCTTGATGAAATTAAAGAAAGTTTAATAGAAAATAAAATTTTGAATTAGTGATCAAAACATATCTTTTTTTGGTAGGAGCTATTATTTGTGAAGTCTGTGGTACAATGTTGCTGCCTGTTACTCAAAACTTTACCAAGATAACTCCAACAGTCTTTTTGGCAATTTTCTATTTATCAGCTTTTTATTTGCTTACTTTTGTTATGGATAAATTGCCAATTGCAATAGTTTATGGGACATGGAGCGGTTTAGGAATTTTTACAATTGCAGTATTAGGATATATTTTTTTTAAACAAACATTAAGTTGGCAGGCAATACTTGGTATGTTTTTAATTGTGATAGGTGTTACTCTAGTAAATATATATTCAGCTAAATCAATTTAATTTCAATATTATGAAAAATAAAGGTTTTACATTAATTGAATTATTAGTTGTTGTAGCAATTATTGGAATATTAGCGGCTGTAGGAGTTGTTGCTTATAGTGGATACATATCTGGTGCAAAAAAAAGCTCCTTAACGAATAGGCACGCGGTATCTGTTAAATTTTTGATGTCAGAAATTCTTAAATGCGACGCTGGGGAAAAGTTTATCTTGAATAACAGTCAAACATTCGATCAATGCTCGAGAGTGTTAAATCCCACTAGCACAAAAACTAAAAATTTAAGTAAATCAATTATAAATCATTTTAATAATGTAAACGAATGGAAAAATATTTATGATATTTCGCTACCTGGGGCAAAGGAAGGAAGTAAAACAAATTGTGAAAAAGGATACGTATGTGTTGGAGGGTACATCGCAGGTAGATTAACAATTACTGTTAATTATGATGATGTGCAATCAAATTTTATTTCAAAAATAATATTTTTGGATAATTGATTAATCATGAATTGTGAATATCTTTGATTTTAAATAATTTTCGAATTCTTCTTTTGTCATTTCATCAGACCCAAACCCAAAAACTCCAGTATCATCAAATTTTTTGGCTTTTTTAAAAACTTTCTCTTTTGAGATCATGCCCTCTTTTATTAAAAAAATTTGAGTATCAATTACTGTTCTTTGTTTATCGCTAACTCCAGCGATAGAAAAAAGTATTAAAAATAATGGAAATATTATTTTATGTAATGGTCTCACTTCTAGTCAAATTTTAAAGGGACTCCCTCAGGATCACCGATAATATTGCCATCTTTCATTTTAATTTTTCCGTTTATAATTGTTGCAACAGGTGTTCCTTTAAATTTATATCCATTAAATGGTGACCAACCACACTTACTTTCAATTTTTTCATTTTGTATCTCAATTATTTTGTTCATATCAACAATTGTAAAATCTGCGTCATAATCTTTTCTGATAAAACC
>CACGTU010000005.1 GCA_902576045.1 uncultured Pelagibacteraceae bacterium
CTTCGGTTAATAAAACTTTATCTTGCGGTCTCTTAGGTCCAGATATAGTTGGGACCACTTTTGACATATCTAAAGAAACTGTATCAGTAAATTCAATTCCATCACTTGCCCACAATCCCTGTTCTTTTGCGTAAGCTTCAACAATATCTACTGTTTGTTTATCTCTTCCTGAAAAGTTTAAATATTTTAAAGTTTCATCATCAATTGGGAAAAATCCACAAGTTGCACCATATTCTGGTGCCATGTTTGCAATAGTTGCACGATCTGCAAGGGTAAGATTTTTTAAACCTTCACCATAAAATTCAACAAACTTACCGACAACTCCTTTATCTCTTAGCATTTTAACAACTGTTAAAACTAAATCTGTTGCAGTAGTTCCCTCTGGAAGTTTATTAGTTAATTCAAAACCAATTACCTCTGGAATAAGCATAGATATTGGTTGACCTAACATACCTGCCTCTGCTTCAATTCCTCCAACTCCCCATCCTAAAACTGATAAACCATTGACCATTGTAGTATGACTATCTGTTCCAACTAGAGTATCTGGAAAAATATAATCTTCATCTTTATATTTTTCTGACCAAACAACTTTAGATAAATATTCTAAGTTTACCTGGTGACAAATTCCTGTTCCTGGAGGAACTATTCTAAAATTGTTAAATGCTTGTTGTCCCCACTTTAAAAAAGAATATCTCTCAGAATTTCTATTAAATTCAATATCTACATTTTCTTTTAAAGAATTTGCACTTGCAAATTTATCAACTTGAACTGAGTGATCTATTACAAGATCTACAGAAGATAAAGGGTTTATGGTATTTGGATCTTTATTTTTTTCTTTAACAGCTTCCCTCATTGCAGCAAGATCAGCAACTGCTGGAATACCAGTATAATCTTGAAGTAAAACTCTTGCAGGTCTGTAAGCTATTTCAGTTTTTGATTTTTTTGTTTTAAGCCATTCTTTGATAGCTTCAATTTGATTTTTAGTAACACTTAAATCATCTTCATATCTTAATAAATTTTCTAATAATACTTTAAGAGATTTTGGAAGTTTGCTTACCCCATCAAGACCATTGTTTTCAGCAGCTTTAATTGAATAATATTTATATTTTTTTCCACCGATTTCTAAATCAGATAAAGAGCTATATGAGTTTTTTGATCCTGGTTTCATGTTTATATATAAATAGTTACAATGCTTAGCAAAAGAAGCAGTGACATAGCATAATTAAAGTAATTTATAAATTTATCATTTGTCGCGAATTTCCTTAAAAATTTACCTATAAATGTCCATAATGTAATACTCGTACTTGAGAAAATAAAAGCAAGTAAAACGATTTGAATCGCATAACTTAAATAGTTTTCTCCAAGCTCTAAATAAGTTGAAACAATAATTATTCCAAACAAAACTCCTTTTGGATTTAAAAATTGAAAGAAATAAGTATCAAAAAAAGTAACTGGATTTTTTTTTTCCTCTTCTTTCGAACTTTTAGAAAAAGAGATCTTATAAGCTAAATATAGCAAAAATAAGGTTCCAAGATATTTAAGAATATTTTGTAGAATAGGGAAAATCTTGAAAACATTTATCAGACCAATGGTTAGAAAAAATATTAATGAAGTAAATCCAAGGGTAACACCTAAGATAAGAGGAATTGTTTTTGTAATTCCAAAATTAAATCCAGAATATGATGCAACTACATTATTTGGACCTGGCGTAAAAGCAGCAACAAACCAAAAAAGAGCTATTGATAATATTTCTGGATGCATAATTATTATGCAATCGGTAGACCATTTTCAGCTTTTTGAGAAGGATGAACTAAAGTTACTTTTCCATCAGTATCAATTGCTCCTAAAACTAAAACTTGCGAAACCACTCCAGCTATATTTTTTTCTGGAAAATTACAAACCGCAATAACTTGTTTGCCTTTTAAATTTTCTTCATTGTAATAGTGAGTTATCTGTGCAGAAGACTGTTTAATGCCGATTTCATTACCAAAATCAACCTCAACCACTAATGATGGTTTTCTCGCTTTTTCATTTTTCTTTACAGATATAACTGTTCCAATTCTAATATCGACCTTGTCAAATATGTCGTAGGTTATTTGTTCTTTAATCATTATAAAATATGTTAAGTTAAAAGTATGAGTATAGAAAACAATTTATACGAAAAATCAATCAAGATTTTAACTGATCTAATTGGATTTAAAACTGTATCAGGTCAAGATAACAGTGAATTAATCAGTTACTGTGAAAAAATTCTAAATGGCATTGGGGCTACAACTTTTAAAGTGTTCGATGATGATAATAAAAGGGTAAATTTATTTGGAACGTTAAAAGCAAAAAAAACAAACGGTAAAAAACCTATAATTCTCTCTGGTCATACTGATGTTGTTCCTGTTTCAAAAGGTTGGTCCAGCGATCCATTTGTTGCAACTATTAAAGAGGATAAGCTTTATGGGAGAGGTTCGTGTGATATGAAAGGTTTTATTGCATGCACACTTGCTTATGCACCCATTTTTAAAGACAGTGATTTGGATAGAGATATTCATTTTTGTTATACATTTGATGAAGAGACCGCTTGTATTGGTGCGCCTTTATTAATTAAAGAATTAAAAAAGAGAGATATTAAAGATGGTATTTGTATTATTGGTGAACCCACAAATATGAAAATCATCGATGCTCATAAGGGCATGAATGAATATACAGTTCATTTTGGAGGGCTTGCTGGTCACAGTTCTAAGCCTCACTTAGGAGTAAGTGCAGTTGAATACGCATCAAGATATGTAAATAAACTTTTAGAAATTAGAGAAAGCCTAAAACAAAGAGAACCAAAAGATTGCATATTTGATCCACCACATTCAACTTTATCTGTTGGAGGGATTAAAGGAGGTATAGCTCACAATGTTATTGCAGATAAGTGCAGTGTTGAATGGGAAACAAGACCAGTTGTAAAAAAAGATGCAGATTTTGTAACTCAAGAAATTGATAAATATGCTAATGAAATTTTATTGCCTGAAATGAAAAAAGTATTTCCAAATTCATTTATCAAAAAAGAAGTAATTGGTGAAGTTATTGGGTTTGATAGATTGGATCAGTCTGAAGCTTGTGAGTTTGTATCAAGTATTACAGGAGATAATTCAAGACAAGTTGTATCCTTTGGAACTGAAGCTGGTTTATTTCAAGAGGTAGGTATTAGTACTGTCGTTTGTGGACCAGGTTCGATTGAACAAGCACATAAAATTGATGAATTTATAGAACTGAATGAATTAAAAAAATGTCTTAAGTTTTTAGAGGGTGTAAAAAATAAATCTATTAATTAGTTCCAACCACCAACCGATTTAACTTCCAAAAATTCAAGTAAACCTTCTTTACCTGCCTCTCGACCAATACCAGAATGCTTAAAGCCACCAAATGGAGCATCAACTGCAATACCAGCACCGTTAACATCAACCATTCCTGATCTAAGTTTTCTTGCTACTCTTTGAACTTTATCGTTGTCTTGGGTTTGAATATAATTTGTTAACCCATAATCGGTATCATTTGCGATCTGAATAGCTTCTTCCTCAGTTTCAAATGGAATAACAGATAAAACTGGACCAAATATTTCAGTCCTTGCAATTTCCATATCATTATTAACATCTGCAAATACTGTAGGTTTTACATAGTATCCATCATTTAATCCATCCGGTTTTCCAGGTCCACCAGCAACTAATTTTGCTCCCTCATCAATTCCTTTTTGGATAAGTCCTTGGATTTTATTAAATTGTGTTTCTGAAATAACTGGACCTATGTGTTCGCCTTCTTTATTTGGATCATCTACTTTAAATTCACTTGCATACTTTCTTAATCTTTCAACAGCTTCATCGTAAATTGGTTTTTCAACCAACATTCTTGTTGGAGCATTACAAGATTGTCCTGAGTTTCTAAAACATCTTAAAGCACCTCTTTCAATAGCTTCTGCATCTGCATCTTTAAATATTATGTTTGCACCTTTTCCACCTAATTCTAAACTTACTCTTTTAAAATCTTTTGCTGCATTTTGTGAAATTAAGGCCCCTGCTCTTGTTGAGCCTGTAAATGAAATCATATTGACGTCAGGGTGACTTGTTAAGGCATCACCTGTAGTTGCGCCGTCTCCATTTACTAAATTAAATACACCTTTTGGAAATTTTGCTTCATCTATTAATTCTGCAATAATCATAGCAGATAAGGGTGCTAACTCTGATGGTTTTAATATCATTGTACAACCAGATGCTAATGCTGGAATAACTTTTAATGTAACTTGGTTAATTGGCCAATTCCATGGTGTAATTAATGCACAAACACCTTTTGGTTCATATATCAATCTTTGATTTTTTGCGTGTTCTCCTAGTGGTTTTTCAAACTCAAATTCTTTTAAATAACGAATGAATGATTTTGTATGACTAGCACCAGTTCCTGTCTGAAGTTTTAATGCAAAATCTTTTGGTGCTCCCATTTCCTGAATAATTGCATCAGTAATATCGTTCCATCTTTTTTTATAAAGTGTGTAAAAGTTTTCTAATAAACTTAATCGCTCCTCTTTTGAAGAAAATCCCCATGTTTTAAAAGCTTCTTTAGCAGCTAACACTGCATCATTAACATCTTCTTTTCCACCTAAGGAAATAACTGCACAACTTTTTTCAGTTGCAGGATTTATAACTTGAATATCTTTTGGATTTTTTGGTGCAACCCACGAACCGTTAATATAAAAATTTTTCTTTTCAATCATGCGCGCAAATTATCCTTTCTTTATGATTTTGCAAATAAATTTGTTAATTCGTAAACAATTGTAGCAGCAGCAAGAGAAGTAACTTCAGCATGATCATATGCAGGTGCAACTTCTACGACATCTGCTGAGATCAAATTTAAACCTGACAATCCTCTTAGGACATTAACCATTTCTCTTGTGGTCATACCTGCTATTTCGGGTGTTCCTGTTCCTGGTGCAAAAGCTGGATCAAGCACGTCAATATCAATAGATAAGTACAAAGCATTATCTCCAACTCTTTTTTTAATTCTTTCTGCAATTTTATCTGTTCCCTCTGTTTGAAATTCATCACAATGAATAATTTTAAATCCAAAACTTTCATCGTTCTTTATGTCATCTCTACTGTATAACGGTCCTCTTATACCAACATGCATAGAAGCATCATCTAGAAATAAATTTTCTTCACGAGCTCTTCTAAAAGGAGTTCCATGTGTATAGGGTGCACCAAAATAAGTATCCCAAGTATCTAAATGAGCATCAAAATGGACCAAAGATACTGGGCCGTTATTCTTTTTATTTGCAGCTCTTAATAGTGGTACTGCAATTGTATGATCACCACCAAGACTGATAATTCCACCTACTTTATTCAATAAATCTGTTGCGCCTACCTCAATTTGTTTAATTGCTTCATCAATATTAAATGGGTTACAAGCTATATCCCCTGCATCTGCAACTTGTTGAACCTTAAACGGCTCAACATCATAACTTGGATGATAATTAGTTCTTAAATGTCTTGAGGCTTGTCGAATACTTTGAGGTCCAAATCTTGCGCCAGGCCTATAACTTGTTCCACTATCAAATGGAATTCCAACAATTGCAACATCACAACTTTCAACATCTCTTAATTCTGGCAATCTTGCAAATGTACTTGGACCTGCATACCTTGGAACTTTTGTTCCACTAACTGGTTGAACTGGATTTTTATTTCTTTCTTTTTTCATTTTATAAAAATCTAAGATAATATTATCTTGTCTAATTCGTCTATAATTAATTAATGAGAATTTTAATATTATTGTTGTTTTGTTTAAATATTACTTACGTAAATGCTGATGAAATTTATAACTTACTTAAGATACCAAATTTAGAAATTTTTAAATTAAAAAGTAAAAATAATATTCGATATTTAAATACAAATAATGATTTTAAAATTGGTGTAGATGACAACATTACTTGTAAAAAGACAAAAAAAATTAATTTAGACAAAAAATTTCCAGTTATTGAAAAAAATCTTAGTTTATATAATTCAAATTTTCTAAAAAAAATTCAGCTTAAATATATGGTTTTATGTGAGGATCTATTTATTTCAGGGATAAATACTGGCGGAATACCTGATACTCAGAAAAGAACACTTATATTAGATATAAATTTTAATCAAAAGCATTTTGAAAGAATGATCCATCATGAAATTTTTCATATGATCCAAAGCAGTCACCAAAATTACTTTGATGAAGAATTATTTTCAAATTTAAATGAACCAAACTTCACTTATGCTGAATGCTCTACTTGTTCCGATAGACTTAATTTAGATTTATATGAAAATACAAAGGGATTTTTAACTGAATATTCAAAATCAATTCCATCTGAGGATATGGCAGAAATTTTTTCTTTTTTAATGATTAATAAATCTAAGATGAATGAAATAATTCAGGATGACAAAATTTTAAGAAATAAAGTTGATTTAATTAAGTCTGGATTATCAAAAATTGATAACAATATTTTATGATCAAAGCAGTTAAGGCATCACTATCAGAAAAAATATTATTTATATTTTTAATTTGTCTTGGAATTTTTGCTTTTACATTTTTTTTTTTACTAAAAAATAAATGCCTGTCAGTTAAAGAAGTAAATTTAGAAAAAGTAAATTTTCCTGATCCTGAAAATATAGCAATTATGAATGTTGAGTGTGGAAATGTGGTGATTGAATTATATCCTGAAATTTCACCTAACTCTGTTGAAAGATTTAAAACTTTAATTAACAAAGGCCTATATGATGGATCAGCTTTTTATAAAGTTATTGAAAATACTTTAGTGCAGGCAGGAGATTTAGAATATGGAAAAAAAGAATATTTAGATTATTCAAAAATAGGAAGTGGTAAATCAAAACTTGGAAGCCTTAAATCGGAACTGAATGATGATTTTGAGTTTACGGAAGGTAGTGTTGGATTTGCAAGATCAACCGAATTTAATACAGAGGATAGCGAGTTTTTTATTACACTAAAAGAAATACCTATTTATCAAGGTGAGTATACTCCACTAGGTAAAGTGATATATGGTTTAGATATTTTAGAGAAAATAAAAACAGGCAATAAAGCAATATACGTGCTTAGGCCTGATTTTATTAATTCTTTTAAAATGTTAAATGCTAATTAACCAAAGGTTTTCCAGTTAGAAGAGTATGTTTAATTCTATCCTGAGTTTGTTTTGTTTCAATCAACCTCATAAAAGATTCTAATTCTAATTTATAAAGATCATCCTCTGATAAAGTCTTATCTAAATTTGTATCACCACCACTCAAAACATTAGCAAGTTGTGTTCCAACATATATTCCATGATCTAGAATAATTTTTTCATTATATAATTTCTCTAAAATTTTAATCATCTTTTCTTTCAGAGGTTTTCCTGATAATTTAAATTTACACTCTTCTGGTGGAATAAAATCGTTATTTTGGTTTATAAGTTTTCTTGCCTCTTCAAAAAGACTATTTCTATTCATGATTTTTTTATCTTCGGGTTTTAAATATTTTAAAGGTTCTGCCTCAACAGGTGACGTTGCGGTTTTTGCGTAGCCAATGATATCAAAAACCTTTAGAGGAGCATAATCAGGGTCTAATTTTGCTTCATCAGTTTTTGACCATCTCCACAACATCTCTTTACATCCACCACCGGCTGGAACTAATCCAACAATTGTTTCTACAAGACCAACTACAATATTTGTATGAGATGCAACGAAGTTACTTTGAACTAAAACTTCAAAACCTCCACCCAAAGTAAGTCCAGATGGTGCCGACACTACCGGATGTTTTGAGTATTTCAAAGTTTTGCAAGTATCTTGGAAATATTTAATAAATTTTTCTATAGATTTAAAATCACCTTTGTCAGCAAAATTCATAGTGTAACTTAAATTCACACCTGCAGAAAATTGCATACTTTCATTCATAACAATTAAAGGTTTATCGGTTGCATTTTTTAACGCATCCATAGAATCATAATCTAATGCACAAGCTTTTGTTGTAAATTCAACAATATTAAAATCTTTAAATCGGTGGATTTCTGCTGATTTATTTTTATCTACCTTTATTGCTGATGGTCTAATTTTTCCAAGTGTTTCAATATCAGTATAAAGCTGTCTTTCTCCATAAAAGTTCTCGTTTTTTGATTTTGACAAATTTTCTAAAAAATCATTATTTTCAAAATTATCAATCCTTGAAAAAAAGTTTTCTACACCAATAGATTTTAACATTTCGAAAGGACCCATAGCCCAATTGAAACCAAGTCTCATTGCTTCATCTATATCGTTAAACTTATCTGTTATTCCTGGGACAAGAGATGATGCATATTTAATTATTTTAGAAATTACTTCCCAGGCATATTCCCCATATTTATCTTTTCGGTTAATTAAATTATTTATATCTACAGTTTCAATTCCTAAGTCTATTTTTTTTGAGGATGTATATTCACCTGTTTCTAAATTAATAGCCTCTAGCACTTTTTGGTTATCGTTTTTATTCATTCTATAAAAACCACCTTTTCCTTTTCGACCTGTGTAACCAGTATCAATTAATTTTTTTACCAATGGAATTTCTTTTGCGACAATTTGAAATTCATCTTTATCTGAAAGCTCTTTTATAAAACTTTTTAAAACATCAGCCATCAAATCGATTCCAATTAGGTCATATAAACCAAAAACACCAGTTTTAGGGATACCCATTGGTCTACCAAAAACTGCATCTGCTTCTTCAATGGATAATTTCATTCTAAATGCTTCTGTCATAGCTACTTGCATTGCATAAACGCCGATTCTATTTCCTAAGAAACCAGGAGTATCGTTGCAGACAATAGCTCCTTTGCCTAACTCAATTTCGCAAAATTTTTTAAGTGAATTTATTTTTTTTAAATCATTATTCTCATTTTTAACAATTTCTAATAGTCCCATGTATCTAACTGGGTTAAAGAAATGTGTTATACAAAAATCTTTTTTTTCCTCTTCAGTTAATTTTTTTGACAAAACTTTTATTGGAATTGAAGAAGTGTTAGATGAGACGATTGCACCCTGTTTTCTATTCTTAAAAATTTTTTCATAAATATTGTGCTTGATATCAATTCTTTCGACAACTGCCTCAACAACCCAGTCAGCTTCTTTTACTACATCAAAATTTTCATTGATGTTTCCAACTTTAATATTTTCAATTTTTGTTTTATCCAATAGTAAGGGTGGCCTCGATTTATGAATTCTATCCCTTGCTTTTTTAGATATTTCTGTTGTTAAATCTAAAAGAGTTACAGGTATATTGGCATTGCAAAGATGTGCCGCAATTCCACTACCCATTGTACCAGATCCAATAACGACTACTTTTTTAATATCCATAATTAGAGAACTTGTATTGAATTAACCAAAAACTTGAAATAAGACAAATTTCCTGATTAATTAAATTTGTAAGCTATATAAATTAACACAATAATAAAGAGAAAAATGTATAATTCAGTAATCGCTGGTTACTCTAGGTCTCCTTTTACGATGGCTAGTAAAGGAAACTTAATACATGTGAAACCTGTTAATCTTCTAGCTGAGGTAATCAAAAACCTAGTTTCTAAATCAAAAATTGATCCTAACGACATTGAAGATGTAGTAATAGGGTGTGCTTTTCAAGTTGGAGAACAGTGTTTTAATATTGGAAGATTGGTAACTTTTTTATCAGATTTTGATATTAGAGTACCAGGAATGACTGTAGATAGGTGGTGTGGTTCTTCAATGGAGGCAATTCATATTGCCGCTGGAAAAATAGCAATGGGATCAGGTAAAGCGTTTATATGTGGTGGAGTAGAAAGTATGACAAGAGTTAAAACTGGTTTTGATCCTCTACCCTATCCTTATTCAGATAAAGAAAAACAAAACCCAAATTTATATTTATCAATGGGAATTACTGCAGAAAATGTTGCAAAAAAATATAATATTTCAAGAACTGAGCAGCAAGAATTTGCTTTGGAAAGTCACAGAAAAGCAAATGAAGCACAACAAAAAGAGAAATTTGTTGGTGAGATTACTAAAATAGATAATTGTGAAAAAGATGAGAATATTAGACCTAATAGCACAATAGAAAAATTAGATAGTTTAAAATTAGCGTTTGATCAAAATGGAACTGTAACTGCTGCAACTTCATCTCCTTTGACTGATGGGGCTGCTGCAACACTCATATGTGAAGAAAATTTTGCTAAAGAAAATGGATTAGAAATTTTTGGAAGAATAAAATCTATTGCTGTTGAAGGTTGCGATCCAAAATTTATGGGATTGGGTCCAATTTCTGCTTCCAAAAAAGCTTTGAATAGAGCAAAACTTAGAATTGAGGATATAGATATTATTGAGTTAAATGAGGCTTTTGCTTCTCAGTCACTTGCTTGTATTAAAGATTTAAAAATCAATGAAAAAAAAGTGAATTTAGATGGAGGAGCTATTGCTTTGGGACATCCTTTAGGGGCAACTGGAGCAAGAATTACTGGTAAAGCTGCACAATTATTAAAAAGAGAGAATAAAAAATTTGCTCTATCTACTCAATGTATTGGTTTAGGGATGGGGATTGCAACTATAATTGAGTCTATTTAATTTTTATCTATTAATTCCTCTTAATCTCTCAGATCTTCGTCTTAAAAGTTCAGCGCTAACAAGAATTAAAGTTGATAGAATAATTAAACAAGTTGCAACAGCCAAAATTGTTGGACTTAATTGTTCTCTAAGTCCAGTCCACATCTGAATTGGAATTGTCGTGTTTTCTAAACCTGCAAGGAACAACACAACCACCACTTCATCAAATGATGTTACAAATGCAAATAACCCACCTGAGATTACACCTGGTAGAATAAGTGGAAGTGTAATTTTCATAAAAGTATTTACAGGATTACTTCCAAGACTCGAGGCTGCTCTTGTAACGCTGTGATCAAAACCTGTAAGAGTTGCAGTGACTGTTATAACTACAAATGGTGTTCCCAGAATAATATGTGCGAGTACAATTCCAGTGTGTGTTGCGGCTAAACCAGCTTTTGCCATAAAGAAAAATATTGCAACACCAGAAATAATTAATGGAACGATCATCGGTGAAATTAAAGTTGCCATGATAATTCCTTTATAAGGCATGTATCTACTGCTTAAACCTAATGCAGCTAGAGTTCCTAATATGATTGATCCTATCGTTGCAAAAATTGCAATGATGAAACTATTTTTTGCAGCTAAACCCCAGGGATTTTTAGTTCCATAGATCATGTCTTTATACCATCTTAATGAAAAAGCATCTGGATCTAGATTTTTCATACCCTCAGAGAAAACTAAAAATTCTTCTGCATTAAAAGATAATGGAAAAATTACAAATAATGGTGCTATTAAAAATATAAAAACACACGCACAAATAAATAAATAGGAATAATGCCAAACTCTGTAACGTGTTTCTGTATATTTTGGTAAAGCCATATTTATCCTAATTTAATGTTATCAACTCCAACTAATTTATTATAAACCCAGTAAACTACTAAAACACCTGTCAGCAACATTAGTCCCATTGCAGATGCAAAACTCCAATCTAATGTTGTCTTCATGTGATAGGCAATTTGGTTACTAATCAGTGTTCCAGAGGCTCCTCCAACTAATGCAGGGGTTATGTAATAACCAATTGCAAGAATAAATACTAATAAGCAACCAGCTCCAATACCTGGAATAGTTAATGGAAAGTATATTTTCCAAAAAGCAATAAATGGAGTTCCACCTAATGATTTGCCAGCTCTCATCAAGCTTGGTGAAATTGTTTTCATAACGCTATAAAGAGGAAGCACCATAAATGGCAATAAAATCTGGGTCATTGCAACGTAGGTACCTACTTTATTATACATCATCTCCGGCCTGTTATCGTCCGCAACAAGTCCTATCATTACAAAGAAATCATTAACTATCCCCTGCTGTTGCAATAAAATCATCCAGCTTGCAGTTCTTACCAGCAATGAAGTCCAGAACGGCAACAAAACACAAATCATCAAAAGGTTGCTGTATTTCATAGGAAGTGTTGCAAGCAGATGTGCAATTGGATAGCCCATTAAAAAACTGAATAAAGTAACAAAGAAAGCAATTTCTAAAGTCCTTAACCATAAAATTCGATGAATTCTTCTGTCCTCCTCAACCTGCATGATATTTCCATCAGGACCATAATACATATCCATTCCTTTCAGATATTTTGCAGTTGTGTAAGGGGGTGCTGTTCTTTTTATCGCCTGCCAATATTCAACGTCTCTCCATCTTTTGTGAACTTTCATTATTTGTTCTTTAATACTTTGCCCCTCGTCAATTTTATTTCTTTGAACTTGTCTAAATAGTTTTTTAATAATCGAATTAAATCCATTTTTTTCTTTATTTAATCTTTGGGCTAACTTTCCGTGTTCTTTATTTTGAACTAAGATTTTAAAGTCTGAGTAAAATCCTGCGAAAACTTCCTCTGGAGGCATTTCTTTACCATCCCATTTTTCCATTGCAGTAAATGTTTTAGGTAACATGTTTGTTACCATCTTATCGTCTATGCTTCTCATAAACATATCACCAATGGGAAGTATGTAAGTAATAATTAAAAATAGTAATAAAGGTACGACTAGTAAAAAAGCTTTTATTTTATTTTTTCTTTCAGCTTTTTTCAAACTTACTGAAAGAGGTATACCATCTGTCGTTAAAATTTGTTGCGTTTCGCTGCTCATAAAAAAAGGGCGGCTATTAAACCGCCCTTAAATATATATCTTATTTTTCTTTAAATTAAATTTTTAATTTAAAGTTGCTTTCATTGCTTCCCATTTTTCACCAATCTCAGTGCCATTATCAGCCCAATAGAAAGGGTCAACTAGGAAGTAATTTTTAGTGTTAGAAGGAGCTGTTGGCATTTGAGGCATCATTTCTGTTTTGCCATCTTTGTACCAAGGCTCACCAGCTTTAATTATTTCAAGTGATGATTTTCTCCAAGGAGCATATGCAATATACTTAGCACTTCCAGCTAACATTTCAGTGTTAGTCATCATTGCTAAAGCTTTCTTAGCATTCGCTTCATCTGGACCACCTTTAACAAGTGCGAAATATTCATAGTCAAGACCTTGACCATCCCATACTTGTTTGATCGGTGCACCTTCACCTATTTCAGCATTAAAGAATCTTCCGTTCCAGCCAGTTGCCATTACTACTTCACCTGAAACCAATAATTCTGGTGGTTGAGCACCAGCAGACCAAAATACACATCCTCCGTTTGGATCTGTGCAAAGTTTTTTGATCTTATTCATTGCTCTTTCAACTCCACCATCTTGCTCAAGTCTTTTGTAGATTAGCTCTCCACCTTTACCCATTTTTACACCATCAGCAGCTAAAGCAATCTCTAAATTTGTTAAAGCGCTTGTGTAAATAGCTCTTTTGCCTGGGAATTTTTTTGTATTAAAGAAATCTTTAATAGTCTTTGGAGTACCTTTAACATTCTCAGTGTTATAAGCATAGTTCCACGAATATAAAATATTTCCTACAGCACATTTACTAGGCATGCCTGTGAAGAAATCTTCACTTGCAGGTGTTCCATCTGGAGCAGCTGGGAAATCTTTGTCAAAATCGAATTCAACAAATAAACCTTCGTCACATCCGTTAATAGTATCGAATGCAAATAAGTCTATAATATCCCAAGTAATTGCTCCTGCTTCTTTTTGAGCTTTAATTTCTGATAATCCACCTGAGTAGTCTACCCAGTTGATCTCAATACCCAATTTTTTAGCAGTAGGATCACCATACCCTAACTTTTGAGACTCAGTATAAGCTCCACCCCAAGATGCAACCGTTACTGCATAAGAAGATGTAGTTACTGAAAGAACAAAAGAAATTGCAAGTAATAATTTACTTAGTTTTTTCATTTTTCCTCCGTTTAAACGTTAATATAAATAAATTTATATAACCAAAATTACAACAAATAGGGCTGTTGAAGTCAACAGCTCATTTTTACAATATATATAAAGTGTAAATTATTTTGGATCTAATGCTCTAGCATCTTGGCTATTCCAGCCAATATTAATTTTATTGCCAAGTTTAATATCTAAATTTTTTGAACTGTTTGGAACTTTTAAAATAAATTCTGAATTGCCCAATAAATTTAATCTTACTCTTGTGTGATCTCCATGATAAATTACTTCTTCAATTGTTCCGGCGTGATTGTTATCCATTTTGTTTTCAGGGTTTATTAAAGCTCTCTCTGGTCTTATTGAAACTGTTGTTCTATCCCCTTTTGATTTTACTGAAATTGGATTTGCAAGTATTTCTCCATGGCTTAATTTCACTTTACATGATCCGTTTGATAGATCGACAACTTCTCCGCCAAATGTATTGTTTTCTCCTATAAATTCTGCAACAAACGAATTTACAGGTTCTTCATATAATTTATCTGGTGATGATAATTGCTGAACTTTTCCATCATTAAAAACTGCAATTCGATTTGACATTGTTAAAGCTTCACTTTGATCATGTGTAACATATACAACTGTTACACCTATACTTTCGTGAATATGCTTAATTTCATATTGCATACTTTCTCTTAAATTTTTGTCTAACGCACCTAATGGTTCGTCCATTAAAACAACAGCTGGATCAAAAACTAATGCTCTTGCAACAGCAACTCTTTGTTGCTGACCTCCTGAAAGCTGTGCGGGCATTCTATTTTCAAATCCAGATAGCGAAACCATTGATAAAGCTTTGTCGACTTTTTTATCTATATCGTCTTTAGAAATTTTTCTAACCTTTAGTGGAAATGCTAAATTTTCATAAACTGTCATATGTGGAAACAATGCATAATTCTGAAATACCATTCCAATACCTCTTTTATGTGGAGGAATATTAGAAATTGGATTAGCGTCTAAATAAATTTCACCGTTAGTAGGAGTTTCAAATCCTGCTAACATCATAAGACATGTTGTTTTACCTGAACCAGAAGGCCCAAGCATCGTAATAAATTCTCCTTCAGCAATATCTAAATTAAGATCTTTGACAACTAAAACTTTACCATCGTAACTTTTATCTACTTTATCGAACTTAACGAATTCTTGGTTTTTAGACATGAGCAGGATTTAAAACACTTGTAGGTATGATTTTCAATAGCTAATTAACTCTTTATATGTAGCTCTTTTGGAAATTTGCAGAATAATTCAGAACCATTCTCCGTAACTCTTATTGACTCTGATGCTTCAACACCCCAATCACCAAACTGCATTACAGCAATCATATGAAAACAAACATTTGGCTCAAGAACTGTCATATCACCTTTATATATATTTAATGTATGTTCTCCCCAATCGGGTGGATAACCAATTCCAATTGAGTAACCAGTTCTAGATTTCTTTTCTATTCCATATTTGTCTAATACTTTCCAAAATTCTTGTGCAACATCATCAGCAGTGTTTCCTGGTTTTATAACGCTTATGCCTGCATTCAATGCCTCTATTGTTTTATTCATTGTATCAATTTTTAAGTGATTAGGTTTTCCAAGTAATACCGTTCTTGCCATAGGGGCATGGTATCTTTTATAAACACCAGATAATTCAACAATTGTTGCTTCCCCTTCTACAAATTTATCTTGAGTTGCAGTCAAATGTGAAGCTGAAGTTCCTTTTCCAGTTGGAAGTAAAGTTGCAATACTTGAATATTCACCACCAAAATCCTCTGTTCCATAAAATAAAGTTTTTTGTATTTCACCAACAGCATCGCATTGCCTTACTCCTGGTTTTATAACTTCCATTGCTGTTTTCATACCTAGTTCTGATATTTTAGCAGCTGATTTCATAAAATTAATTTCGGTATCAGATTTTACTAACCTTGCCCAATTTACTAATCTATCGCTGTCTTTAATTTTAGCGTTGGGTAATCCTTGTTTTAATTTTTCATAACAGAACGCTGTGAAATAGTGGGCATCCATTTCAACTCCAATAGAAAGTTTATCCCAATTTTTCTCTTTAATTATTTCTACTAAATTATCGTAAGGATGTTTTGGCCATTTATGAATATAATTTTCATCATACACTAATACACTTTCATTTTTTAAATATGTTTTTATGTAAGCTCCTCCAGCATCCTGGGCTCTAACAAAACACAGAGGTTCTTCTGCATCTATGTGCACGATTGCACATTGGGCATAGTAAAAAGACCAAGCATCATAACCTGTTAAATAATTCATATTATTGGTATCATGAGAAATTAAAAGATCGATACCTTTTTCTTGCATCATCTTTTTAACTTTATCTAATCTTTGTTTGTATTCTTCTTTTGAAAAGAGCATCTAATTAGTTTGAAATAATTTTCCAAACCCCTCTACTGAATTATTTTTTTTGATTTGAACTAAGGTGTCCCAAATCAAAGCCTGGTTGCTTGATAACACAGTAGTTTGTAAATTTTTTTCTAATTTATCGATTATTGGTAAAACAGGTAAGGCGGTACAAGACACAAATAATGCATCTGCTCCATTAAGATCTAATTTAGATAACACATCATAGAGATAATTTTGATCAACTTTGCCTATGTCGTAATCTGCTTCAATATCAAAATAAGAGTTTGAAGTAATTTCAAATCCTTCAGATTTAAAATATTCCACAACTTCATTGTTAAGTTTTTTGCTATAAGGTGTAAAAATACAAAGTTTTTTAATATTTAATTTTTGTAATGCTTTAATAGCTGCAGTACTAGGTGTTGTAACCTCAGCCATTGGTTTTGCAGCCTTTACCTTTTGCTTTATGGAATTATATCCTGCTGCAATAGTACCAGAAGTGCACCCATAAACTACACAATCGATATCTTGTTCAGGTAAAATATCCTTTGTAACCTCGGTTACTTTATTAGACATTTTAATTAGATTTTCTTTTGTAAGTGGATTGTAACATTCAATACGATTAACAAAGAAATCAATTTCTCGATCTTTAATTACATTTATGAAATCTCTCTCAATCATAAAATCACTTGCGAGTGCAATTAGACCAACTCTTGGGTTTGATTTGGTAATGTACTTTGGTTCTATTTTTGTTGAATTCATATTTTAAAAGGTGAATATACCATAAGTTCTTTAATTATCATTAATATTAAAAAACTCTATGAATTTAAAAGATACTCTAGTTGCATCTCTAGTACCAATTTTTTTAGGCTTTGGTTTTGTAATTGCTAAACCAGCATTTGAATCTTTTCCCCCAATATTATTAATGGGAATAAGATTTGTATTTGCAGCTTCGATTTTAATTTGGTGGTTTCCAATACCAAAAGGATATTTAAAAAAAATATTTATAGCTTCTTTTATCGCTAATACTTTGCAATACAGTATCACTTATACTGGTCTTAATTATATTGATGCATCGGCTGCTGTGCTGTTGGTTCAAACAGAAGTCCCATTTGGTGTTATTTTTGCTTATTTTATGCTCAAAGAAAAACCAACTGTTAGAGCAATAGTTGGAATTGGAATTGCGTTTATTGGGGTTTACATTTTAACAGAATCTCCAAATCTAGATGGAAAATATTTTGGTATAGGATTAACAATTTTAGGTTCAGCAATATGGGCACTGGGTCAAGTTATTGTCAAACCGTTAAGTAAAGAAATTAATCCATTAGCACTAGTAGCCTGGCTTGCATTATTTTCTGGCCCGACTTTAATTTTTTTATCAACAATAATTGAAGGGAACACTATCGATCATTTAACAACAGCTAAATTTAATCATTGGATGATTGCCTTTTATATTGGTTTCATCATGCAACCAGTTACTTATGGTTGTTTCTATTACGTATTAAAAAATAATCCGTTGTACAAAGTTCTTCCAATTGTAACTATGGGTATTCCACCAACTGGTTTGCTTGCAGCAATTTTTCTACTTGGTGAAAAGCCAACAACAGAACTATTTATAGGCGGAACTGTAATAATTTTTGGAGTAATAATGATTTTATATAAAAAGAAAGGTGAGGTTTAATTATGAAGGTAGGTTTTATTGGTTTAGGAAATGTTGGGGGGAAACTTGCTGGAAGTTTGTTAAGAAATAAATTCGATTTAACAGTTAGAGATTTAGATGAAAATTTAACAAAACCTTTTGTTGAGCAAGGAGCTAAATTTGCAAGTACAGCTAAAGAACTAGCAGAAAAAGTTGATTTAATTATAACTTGTTTGCCATCACCAGAAATATGCTCAGAAGTTATGGAAGGAAGTGATGGGATTTTAAATGGATTATCTGAAAATAAAATTTGGCTAGAAATGAGCACCACTGATGAGGCTGAAGTAAAAAGATTAGGACAAAAAGTAATTGAGAAAAAGGCTATTCCTTTAGATGGTCCTGTCAGTGGTGGATGTCATAGAGCAGCAACTGGAAATATTGCAATATTTGTTGGGGGAGAAAGAGAAGCTTTTAATAAAATATTACCTGCCTTAACTGTAATGGGTATAAAAATTTTACATACCGGCGAACTTGGCAGTGCATCTGTTTTAAAAGTAATTACAAATTATTTGGCATCTGTCCATTTGGTTGCGTTAGGCGAGGCATGGACTGTTGCTAAAAAATCAAATTTAGATTTAACAAAAGCATATAAAGGTATAGCTGTTTCATCTGGCAATTCTTTTGTTCATGAAACTGAAAGCCAGGTAATTTTAAATGGCTCCTATAATATAAATTTTACAATGGATCTTGTTTTAAAAGATACAGGTTTATTTGATGAGTTAGCAAAAAAACTAAATGCTTCTTTAGAAATTTCTCCAAAGATAGTTGATATATTTAAAGATGGGCAAAAAAAATATGGCTCTAGAGCTTGGTCATCTATGATTGTGAAAAGAATGGAAGATATAAATCAAATAAACTTTAGAGCTGAGGGATTTCCAGAAGAATTGGTAGATAATGAGCCTGAGAAAAAAGGTCATGAAATATAAATTCTTTATGTCTGATTTATGCATTTAATTCATAGAGGAATAGTCAGTAAAAAATATCACGAAAATCTTCTTAAATCTTTTGAGCAATCTTTTAAAAAGGGTTTTGGCATTGAAACAGACATTCATGCAACAAAAGATAATGAATTTATTTGTTTTCATGATTTTACTTTAACAAGGATATTTAAAAGAAAAGAAAGTGTAAAAAACTTAAGCTATTTAAAGATAAAAAATATTAGTGAAAAACAAAAAAAACCAGTTCCTCTTCTTAAGGAACTCTTAAAAAGCTCTAAAAATAGATACTTTTTATTTATTGAGATAAAGCCAACTTTTTCAATTAAGCAGTTAAAGAAACTATTAAATGAGACTAAAAAATATAAAAAATGTGTATTTATTTCATTCAAACATAAAAATATTTTTAATATTTTAAAACTAAATAAAAAAACTAAAGTAGGTTTGTCATTTTCTCCACCAACTAGCGTTCGATCGATAATTCAAAAATCAAAAAATAAAAAAATTGATTGTTTAATTTTAGATAAATTCTATTTGAAAAATAAAAAAATAAATGAAATCAAATTAAATAAATATTTCTATACTGTGAGGAAACGTTCAGAATTTAAAAAGTACTCTAAAGAAAATAATCTTATATTTGAAAATATTTAATTTTGTTTAAGGTAATTTAATCGTCCAATAATTTCATCTCTATCCATATAATAACCTTGAAGATGTCTATGTCCTGAATTTGGATCAAATTCAGTTCTTCCATGAAGCAATCTTCTATTATTAAATGAAAAAATATCACCTGGTTCTAACCTAAAATTAATTTGAAATTTAGGATCATGCAATAAGTTGCCAAATCTGTGATGTGCTTTGTAAACAGAATCCATTTGGTCTGGATGACAATCCAAAGCGTCTAACGTTGCAATGCTATATCTGATATCATTATAATCTCCATCTTTAGTAAGAGATATTGCAGTTCCATGAACACTTCTAATTGCTTCTTGAGTATAATCTTTATCTCTAAATTTTAGAGGTGTATTAACCAAAATATCAAATACATCTTTTTCGTTATTTCTTAAATAATCTGCAACTGCAAAAGCATCTACAGCAGATGAGTCTCCGCCTTTTGCAGAATTAACCAAACAATGTAAAAATTGGTAACCTGGTGGATTTTCAAACCAAGGTAAATCCATATGATTTCTTAGAGCGTGCGCTGTGTAAGCTGAATTATTAGGTTTTGGAATATTGATAACCTCAAATGGAGTTTTAAAAAAAGTTTCTCTTGTATGACTAATTCTATTTAAAACCTTTAAACCTGAATTTTTTTCTACAGGTGCATTTTTAACTATTGCAATTCCAGTATAATGTAAAAGTTCTAACCATTTTATTAATCCAGCTTCTGAATTAATAATTTCATCATGCTCTATTTGAATTGTTTCTAAATTTTTTTCTAATGAGCTATCCCAAAGTTTGTAAGGTGAGATATATTTTTTTTTGTTTTTGATTGTATAACAATTTTCTCTAAGCCATTTTGGATCATAGTAACTAGTATGATCGCCCTCGCTCCATTCAATTTCAAGTTTTCCATCCGAGCTTACATTATATTTTTTTGGATTAATATTTTGTGATACTTCAAGAATGTTGAACATTCTATGTCTTGAATCTTTATCGTGTGCAGTAGGACAGTTATCTCTTAACCATAAATAATTAAATTTACTTTCCTCACCATCACTCCAAACTACTTTCAAATAAGTTGAGTTTTTTTCTAATTTAGAAATTGACTGCATAGACCAATATTTAACTAAACTTATAATGTTTTCAATTCAATTAATAGTTGTAATTTAATTTTTGAATTTTTTTACAAAATTTTGGAAAAAGATTAATTAATTATGCTGAATAAAAGTCTATCTAAATACGAAGAAACTTTACAAAGGAGATCTCCAACTGTTAGAAATGTCGAAAAATAATGTCAAAAATAGAAATTAATAACGTTTATAAAATATTTGGTCCAAAACCTAATCAAGTCTTGGAAATGGTTAAAGGTGGCTCAGGTAAAGATGAAATTCTAGAAAAAACAGGACATACAGTTGGCTTAGATAATGTTTCATTAAAAATTGAGGAAGGTGAAACCTTTGTTTGTATGGGATTATCGGGTTCAGGAAAATCAACTCTTATAAGACATTTAAATAGACTAATCGATCCTACCGATGGTGAAATATTAGTTGAGGGCACAAATGTTATGAGCCTTAATAAAGAAAAATTAATTGAATTTAGAAGACACAAAATGAGTATGGTGTTTCAAAGATTTGGATTGTTCCCACATAAAACTGTTTTGCAAAATGTTGGCTATGGACTTGAAATGCAAGGCATTGATCCTGAAAAAAGAAATTCTGTTGCAATGGAAAAAATAGAAGCTGTAGGCTTGAGTGGATTTGAAAACCAATATCCAAATCAATTATCAGGTGGTATGCAACAACGAGTTGGTTTAGCGCGAGCTTTAGCAACTGATACAGACATCATGCTAATGGATGAAGCATTTTCTGCATTAGATCCATTAATTCGAAGTGATATGCAAAAACAATTATTAGATCTTCAAGCTCAATTGAAAAAAACAATAGTTTTTATTACTCACGATTTAGATGAATCATTGAGATTAGGAGATCATATTGGTATTTTAAATGCTGGAAAACTTGTTCAAGTAGGAACTCCTGTTGAAATTGTAATGAACCCAGCTGATGATTATGTTGAAGCATTTGTTAAAGATGTAAATAGAGCAAAAGTTCTTAAAGCAAAAATAATTATGAAAAATGCTAATGAAGTTAATGGAATTGATAAAAATAATCTTATTAAGGTCGGTGAAGATCAATTTATTGAGGAGTTTTTACCTCAAGTAGTTTGTACCAATGCAAATTGTGAAGTAGTAGATAAACAAGGAAATATTAAAGGATATATAACAAATAAAGAATTGCAAAAATCTTTAACTAGATCATAATATCCTTATATGTCTAAAAATTTAAAAGACATTATTGATTTAAATAAGTACCCTATCCACGATTTAAATTCTCCAAAAATTAAAAGTATTATAGAAAAATGTAAAAGTGATTTAGAGCAAGATAGTTGCTCTACTCTACCTGACTTTATTTTACCTGACTCATTAAAAATAATGAATAATGAATTAGAGCAACAGTTAAATGAAGTTTATATGTCTAAAGAAAGTATCAATGCTTATCTTTATGCAAAAGATGATCTGTCTTTACCAAAAGATCATCCAAAAAGAACTTTTATGAATAGATATAACGGATATTTAAACTCTGACTGTTTTTCAGAAAATTCTGAGATGAAATTTTTATATGAAACCGAAGAATTATTAAATTTTGTATCCGCTTGTTTAGGCGTTTCACCTATTTATAGATGGGCAGATCCTTTAGCATGTCATGCTTACAATGTGATGAAACCCGAAGGTATTTTGCCTTGGCACTTTGATAGTTGTGAATTTACTTTAAGTTTAATGATACAAAAAGCTGAGAAAGGTGGCATATTTGAATACTGTCCAAATATAAGAGAACCTGGAAATGAAAATTTTGAAGAAGTTAAAAAAGTATTAAATGGAGATCGCACAAGAGTGAAACAGCTTAAGCTTGAGCCTGGTGATTTACAAATTTTTAAAGGCAGATTTACATTGCATAGAGTGACCAAAATTGAGGGAAATTCATCGAGATATATGTGTATTCCTGCTTATGTTTTGGACCCCCACAGAGTAAATACACCTGAACATTCAAAAGCAATTTATGGAAAAGCACTTCCAATACATTATGAGAGAAACACAGCAAGATCAGATGGTCTTGCAGATTAATGTCTCAAATAAATAGCCTATCAGATATTACTAATAATGGTTTATGCATTGGCTGTGGAATATGTCAAAGCCTTGTTGGAACAGATAAAATTTCTATCTCCATGTCTGAAAAAGGAAGACTAGAGCCAAAGGCAATCAAACCCTTATCTAACTTAGAATTTGAAAAAATAAAAAAAACATGTCCAGGAGTTATTGTTGAAGGGTTGCCACAAACAGAAGTAAATAATAATTCAAAGCATGATTTAATCTGGGGGTATTACAATTCTTTATTTTATGCTTGGTCTACTGATAAAGATATCCGGTTTCAAAGCTCCACTGGAGGTTTATTGAATGGTTTATCTTTATATTTATTAGAGACAAATAAGGTTGATTTTGTACTTCACACCGCTGGGGATCCTGATAACCCAATGAGAAGTCTTCCTAAGTTTAGTTATACCAAAAAAGATTTATTAAATTGTGAAAGTCGATCGAGATATGGGCCTGCTTCACCTTTAAGTAAATTTAATGAAGCTTTAGATACAAATAAGAAATTTGTATTTGTTGGAAAGCCATGTGATATCTCTGCTATAAGACAACTCTCTAAAATAGATGAAAGAGTAAATAAACAATGTCTGTATTTGTTAACACTCGTGTGTGGTGGATCAACCGAATTTACTAAATCTCAAGATTTTATAAACAGCTTTAAAGTTAAAGAAGAGGAATTAGATATATTTAGATATAGAGGATATGGAAATCCTGGACTTATGTATATTAAAACAAAAGATGGTAGAGAACATGATAAAGAATATAATTCCTTTTGGGGAGATGAAAGCAATTGGAGAGTTCATTTTAGATGTAAAATCTGTCCAGATGCAATAGGAGAATGTTCTGATTTAGCAGCTCTTGATACATGGCCAGGTGGATCGCCAGCTGGAGAAGATGAGGGCTTTAATGCTGTAATTGCTAGAACAAAAAAAGGGATAAATTTATTAAATGATGCAATTAAAGCTGGCTATATTGAAAAAGGTGATGATTTAAACATTGATGATATTAATGATTTTCAGCCTCACCAGCTAAATAAGAAGAAAGCTGTTTATGCAAGACATCTTGGATTAAAGAAAAATAACTTACCAACTCCCCAAACTCAAAGATTAAGAATAAAAGAAATATATGATAATAATGATAAAAAATTTAACAGTATTGAAGAAGAAGGCATAACTAGCAGAGTTGAGAAAATTTAAATGTCATCGTTAAAAAATAAAAAAGTAATTATTTCAGCAGGTGCCTCAGGTATAGGTTGGGCAACTGCAAAAGTATGCTTAGAAAAAGGTGCTATAGTTTTTATTTGTGACATTGATAAAAAATATTTATCAAAAGCAAAAAAACATAAACAAAATAATAAAAAACTTTTTGTGTATGAGTGTGATGCCTCAAATGAAAAAGAAGTAAAAGATTTATTTTTAAAAATAAATAAAAAAACAAAAAAGATTGATTGTTTAATTAATAATGTAGGCATTGCTGGACCTACAGGTACAATTGAAAAACTATCATCAAATGATTGGGAAAGAACTTTAAAAGTAAATGTGATAAGTCATTTTTATTTCACTAAGCTTTCAATCCCAATGCTTAAGAAAAATAAAGGTGGCTCCATAATAAATTTATCTTCTGGGGCTGGAATTAT
This sequence comes from uncultured Pelagibacteraceae bacterium, assembly GCA_902576045.1. Lineage (GTDB taxonomy): Bacteria > Pseudomonadota > Alphaproteobacteria > Pelagibacterales > Pelagibacteraceae > Pelagibacter. Next base: position 24,435 of record CACGTU010000005.1, read on the forward strand.
GGGATTTCCGCTAAGATCACCTTATGCAGCAAGTAAGTGGGCTATTGTAGGAATAACTAAAACATTAGCTATGGAACTAGGTAAGTTTAAAATAAGAGTGAATGCTATCTGCCCAGGTACAATTAAGGGTGATCGAATGGTTAGAGTTATTAGAGATAAGTCTAAATTTTTAAAAATTTCAAAAAAGAAAATCGAAAAAGAATTCATCTCTATGGCATCCATGAATTGCTGGATTTACGAGGAAGATATTGGAAAAACTTGTAGTTTTCTAATGTCTGATGATGCTGCAAGGTTATCTGGTCAAATAATTGCAGTAGATGGAAACGCAATAAGGCTAGATTAAGTTTTTAATTCTCTTTCACTTATTTCCATAAATGGAAAATGTGAATCTTCATAAAAAATATTATATGCAGACTTTAGTATACTAACATCATCTAACATACCTGCGTATAAATAGAATTTATCCCACTTAGATACATAAGTTAAAATAGGTGCTGCACATTTTTTACAAAAAAACTTTTTAATTTTATTACCACTTCCACCACTGTGTTCATAAGTTCCAAGTTTACTTTTATCAATATCAACAGCATTTTCTCTCAACTGAATAATTGAGATAATTCCTCCAATTTTTTTTCTACAGTCTATACAATGACAATTAAAAACTCTTGGTTTTTCATCTAATAAAACATTGAATTTGTGTTCACCACAAAAACATCCAGCAGTTTTATTAATCATTTTTTTTTCCATTTATCTTAATTTTTTTTCGTATTTTTTTCTCATCATTTGTAGCTCAACCAAATATTCGTCTCTAATATTTGAAATCATTGAAACAGATTTTCCCTTTGATTGATTTTTTGTTCCACTAATTATTCTTGAAGATAAATTTTTAGTTAGTTTAGGAGCTTTTAGTTTAGTCCATGGAAGTTTAAGAGCTGGACCAAATTGTTCGAGCATATGTTTCATTCCAGACTTTCCTCCTGCTAAGTGAAAAGTTAAAAAGGTACCCATTAATGACCATCTTAATCCTGGTCCATCTTCAATAGCTCTATCTAAATCTTCAGTGGTAGCATATCCTTCATTAATTATATGAAGCCCCTCTCTCCACAAAGCTTCCTGCAACCTATCAGATAGATACCCTGGTAATTCTTTTTTTACCATTATCGGGTTCATTGAAATTGATTTATAAAATTTTTTAGCTTGATTGAGATATTTGGTAGTTGTTTTTTTTCCTGGTACAATTTCAACTGCAGGCAAAAGATAAACGGGATTAAAAGGATGTCCTATAAGTGATCTTTGAGGATTTTTACATTTTGAATAAATTCTAGTAGGCAAAAGTCCAGATGAACTTGAAGATATAATCGCATTTGGTTTTGCATAATTTCCAATTGTGCTCATTAATTTTGTTTTAAGAGCATAATTTTCAGTTGCACATTCTTGAATAAAATCAGCATCCTTTAAAGTTTTCTTTAAGGAAGTAAAATAATAAAAATTTTTTAAATTAAGTTTATTTTTTTTAAATAGTTTTTTTACAAATGGCCAAGTTCTCTTAATTTCTTTAATTAAACTATTTTTAAGTTTTGGATCTTTATCAAATGCATAAACAATTTTATTATGAGCAAGGCATCTAATGATCCAACCCGCTCCAATTACTCCAGTTCCTATAATTGCAACCTTTTTAATTGAAGGCATTACTTGTGTTTAACAAGTTTTAACATTTCTCTTGTTTCAGCTGGCGTCATGATTGAGGCACCTAAATCTTCAACGATACGAACTGCTTTTTCAACCAACTGAGCATTTGTTGCTAATTTTCCTTTTGATAAATATAAATTATCTTCCAATCCAACTCTTGGATTTCCACCCATAACAACTGTTTGAGCTACATAAGGCATTTCATTTCTAGAGATTGCAAAGCCAGACCAAACTGCTTCTTTAGGCATTGTATCTTTCATTGCTTGCATTGCTAAAGGTGTAGCAGGTGCTCCCCAAGGAATTCCTAAACACATTTGAAACATCGGAGGATCACTTAATAATCCTTCTTTATATAACTGAGATCCAAACCACATGTTTCCCAAATCAAATGCTTCTATTTCTGGTTTTACTTTTATTTCTTGTAATTTTTTTGCAGCTTTTCTTAAATCATTTGGAGTGTTTACTGTTATTACAGATCCATCACCAAAGTTTAATGTGCCAGCATCAAGTGTGCAAATTTCTGGTAAAAATTGTTCTGCATTTGCAATTCGTTCCATAACGTTTGCCATATCTGTCATGGGTCCAAAGTCTAAAGGATTTTCACCTTGCCCAATATCCAAATCACCACCCATTCCTGTTGTTAAATTTAAAATAACATCTGTTTCACTTGATCTAATTCTATCAACAACTTCTTTATATAATTCTAATCTTCGACTTGGGGTACCGTCCTCTTCCCTTACATGAATATGTGCTATTGCAGCTCCGGCTTTTGCAGCTTCAATTGCTGATTTTGCAATTTGTTCTGGGGTTTTAGGTAAATCTGGATGTTTACTAGCTGTATCACCAGAACCAGTCACAGCACAGGATACAAAAACTTTATTGTTCATAATTTATAATTCACTTATAGTTTAAAAAAGCAAAAATGGAAATAACTGAGTTACAAAAAGATTTAGCTGCAACATTTAGGTGGACAGCAAGACTAAATATGCATGAAGCGGTTGCAAATCACTTTAGTGCTTGTGTTCCTGGATCCTCAGATTTCTACGTAAATAAAGCTGGTATTCATTTCAGTCAAATTAAAGCTAGTGATTTAATTTTAATAACAAAAGAAAATATTGAAGAACTTAGAAATAAACCTGAAGTAGTAGATTCAACAGCATTAAATATACATGGAACTATTCATGAAAAAGCTCCACATGCTAAATGCATTTTTCATCTTCACTCAAAATATGCAACTGTTCTTTCGACATTAAAAGATCCAACGCTTAAACCAATAGATCAAAATACTATGTTTTTTTATAATAGAGTTGCTGTTTATGATGATTTTGGAGGATTGGGGTTTGAGGAAGAATCTATCAAAATGGCAAATGCTCTTGGAAATAAACAGCATATGATTTTAGCAAATCATGGCATCATAACAACTGGAGAGACAGTTGCTGAAGGTTTTAATTCTTTGTACTATTTTGAAAAAGCTGCAGAAACTTACATTACAGCTCTATCAACAAATAAAAATTTAAATGTTGTTAGTCATGAGGTTGCAGAAAAAACTTGTGAGGAAGCTGCAAATTATCCGGTTGATACAGCAAAACAATTTTTATCTCAAATTAGATTAATTTTAGATAAAGAAGAACCTGAATACGTAAATTAATATGAGTATATTTCTTAAAAGCCAAAAAATAATTAAAGATTGGATTGATTATAATGGCCATATGAATGTTGCCTACTATGTATTGATTTTTGATGAAGCATCAGAGGGTATGCTTAATAAATTTAAAATGGGAGCAATTGATGCAAAGGCAAATAATAGAAGTACAATGGTCGTTGAGTCGAGAATTACATACAATAACGAGGTAAAAGAAAATGAGGAAGTTGACGTTTATTGTAATTTCTTCGATCATGACAAGAAAAGACTAGTTGTTAGATATGAAATGTATGAAAAAGAGACCAAAAAATTAGCTGCTTCTTTAGAATCCATGTCGCTTTATATAGACCTTGAAAAAAGAAAAGTTACAGAATTTGAGCAAGAAAAATTGGAAATAATGGATAAATTTATAAATGAAAATAAGGAAAAATTTAATTCAGAAAATTTAGTTTTATCTGGTAAACTGAAAAAGTAGTTATGGAAGTAAAATTATTATCAGGCGCATTAGGTGCAGAAGTTTCTGGGATTGATTTAACAGATAGTTCTGATGAAAACTTTAATAAAATTAATGAATTATTATTAGAGCACAAAGTAATATTTTTTAGAGATCAACCTTTAACCTCTGAACAACAAATTTTACTTGCAAAAAAATTTGGTCCTCTTGAGACACATGCTTATGTAAAAGGTTTAGAAAATTTTCCAGAAATAGTAAGAATTAAAAAGGCACCTGAGGAAAAGCATCAGTGGGGAGAAACATGGCATACAGATGTAAGTTATAATCCAAAGCCAACAAAAGTTATTATTTTAAAATCAGTAAAAATTCCACCAGTTGGTGGGGATACCATGTTCTCAAATATGGAAACTGCCTATGATACCTTATCAGATGAGATGAAAGAAAAAATCAAAGATAAAAAAGCTGTTCATAGTTCTCTTGGTGCAGAAGCGTTTGTAAAAAAATATAAAGAGATGGAGGGTAATGGAAATTTAGATGAATATTCAAATATCCATCCGATAGTTAGAGTTCACCCAGAAACAGGTAAAAAAATACTTTATGTTAACTCGATGTATACAAAACAGATAATTGATATGGATAAAGATGAAAGTGATAAAATTTTAAAAGAATTATTCCTCCATCAAGAAAGATTAGATTTTACATGTAGATTTAAATGGACTGAAAATGCTGTTGCAATTTGGGATAATAGAAGTACGCAACATCAAGGTCTAACAGATTTTTTTCCAAACAGAGGTCTTGGATTTGAAAGAGTAATGGACCGTATAGCTATTGAGGGTGATCATCCTCAATAATCTTGATGCAGATTATCGAAAAAATTATTTCAAATTTTTCTAATAATAATTCATTATACATCGGGGAAAAACTTACAATGTCAGAGCACATGATCCAATCCGCAATGCTTGCTGAAAAATCTAAATGTAATGATGATTTAATATGTTCCTGTTTATTGCATGATTATGGACATTTTATAATAGATAACCCTGATGAGCTTGTAAAAAATAAATTAGATGGTGGGCATGAGTTAATTGGATATGAATATTTAAAAAAATTCTTTAAAAAACAAATAGTAGAACCAATTAGATATCATGTTTTAGCTAAAAGATATCTTGCAAGAAACAAAACATATTTTGAAAAACTATCGAAAGCATCAAAAGTAAGCTTAGAACTTCAAGGTGGTATATTAAATGATAAAGATACTGAGAGTTTTAAAAGGAAATCTTATTTCAAATCATCAATTTTACTGAGAAAATTTGATGAGGCTGCAAAAAAAACATATGTCAAAATGAAAACTATTCATGATTATAAAAAATTGCTAATTTCAAAAATAATATGAATTTTGATTATTTAATAGTTGGGGCTGGTTCGGCTGGATGTGTGGTTGCAAACAGATTATCGGAAGATACAAATAATACTGTTGCAATTTTTGAGGCAGGTGGATCTAGTGATATTTGGAAAGTTAAGATGCCATTGGCGCTATTGTATACAATGCATGATCCAAAATATAATTGGAAGTATTATTCAGAACCTGAGCCATACTTAAATAATAGACGTGTCTTTTGTCCAAGAGGAAAGATGATTGGTGGATGTTCGTCACATAATGGTATGGTTTTTGTTAGAGGTAATAGAGATGATTATACAAGATGGGAAAATTTTGGATTAAGTAATTGGTCTTATGATAAAGTACTACCGTACTTTAAAAAAATAGAGACTTGGTCTGGTGGAGAAAATCAATTTAGAGGCTCTTTGGGTCCTCTTCCAGTAAATCTATCTGAAAATTCAAATCCATTATTTAAAGCATTTATTGATGCGGCAGCTGAAGCAGGTCACAGAAAAAATATAGATATGAATGGTGAAGATCAGGAAGGATTTGGTATGTTTGATACTACAATGCACGAAGGTGAAAGAGCTGGTGTTGCAAAATATTATTTAAATCCTGTTAAAAATAGAAAAAATTTAAATATTTTAAAAAATTCTTTTGTTGAGAAAATATTATTTGAAGGAAAAAAGGCAGTCGGTCTTCAAGTAAAAATTAAAAATAAAGTTCAAAAAATCTATGCAAATAAAGAAGTAATACTGAGTGGAGGATCTATAAATTCTCCCCAATTATTAATGCTATCAGGTATTGGTGATGAAGCTCACTTAAGAGATAACGGCATTGAAGTTGTGCATAACTCAAAAGGTGTTGGAAAAAATTTACAAGACCATCTTGAAACTTATATTCAACAAAAATGTAAGACACCCAACACTCTTTATACATACACAAAATTAATACCTAAAGTTTTAGCAGGGATACAATGGTTTATGTTTAAATCAGGACCTTGTTCAAAATCATTTTTGGAGGCTGGAGGTTTTGCAAAATCTTCACCAGAGAGAAAAGTTGCTAACATTCAATTTCATTTCTTTCCATCTTTTGTAATAAATCATGGATTAGAAGATCCAGACTCGCACGGTTATCAATTACACGCGAGTCCAAATCATCCAAAAAGTAGAGGTGAGATAACTCTAAATTCATCGGATCCATACGATTACCCTAAAATTTTATTTAATTATTTAAAAGAAGAAGAAGATCTAAAACAAACTAGAGAATGTATTCATGTTGCAAGAAAAATTCTATCTCAACCAGCTCTTGCAGAACATGCTGGAGATGAAGTTGGACCAGGTTTTAACGCTCAGTCAGATGATGAATTAAATGAATATATAAGATCTAAAGCTGATACCGCTTATCACCCTTGTGGAACTTGTAAAATGGGAGTGGATGACATGGCAGTTGTAGATCAAGATTTAAAAGTAAATGGAATTGGAAATTTAAGGGTAATTGATGCATCAGTTATACCTGAAATTCCAAGCGCTAATTTAAATGCCCCCACCCTAATGATTGCTGAAAAAGGTTCTGAGGCTATTCTTAATAATTAATATTATAATCATTCTCGATTTGATATAGGTGTCTGATGGACACAAACCAAAATACCAAAGGCATTTTTTTTATAATGACTGGTATGGCATTTTTTTCAATTCAAGACGGTTTAATAAAATTTATTTTTGAGGATATAGCGCTATTTGAACTTTATTTTGGAAGAACACTTATCCAAGCAATATTTTTGTTGTGTTTTATTATTATAACAAAAAAATCAATCTCATTAAAAACACACTACCCCATATTGACTTTAATAAGAGTTGTTTGTTTTTTCTTTGGATTTAGTTTTTTTTATATTTCTTTAACATTCATGACACTTGCTATGACGAGTGCGTTATTTTTCTCCTGTCCATTTTTTATGTCCATGTTTGCAAAGTTTTTTTTAAAAGAAAAAATCGGTATAAGAAGATGGAGTGCAATTGTCGTTGGTTTTATTGGTGTATTAATTGTTTTAAATCCAACATTGGAAGATTTTAATTTTTTCAAATTGGCGCCAGTTGCTTGTGCGCTCTGTTATTCAATATCTATGACAATAACCAAATATACATCTGATAAGGATAGCATTTACACACAAATGACATGGCTTTATATTTTTGCATTACTTGCAAGTTTATTAATATTTGCTGTGAGTGGGGATGGTAAATTTAATACTTTCACTGATCCAACGTTACAATTTATTGTGAGAGAATGGTTCACAAATCCATCTGATGCTTGGCCTTATGTTTTAATAATGGGAACAGTTGCATCAATTTCATTTTTTTGTGTATTTACTGCGTATAGTATTGCATCACCTTCGGTTGTATCATTGTTTGAATATTCTTACATAATCTGGGCGATATTAGCTGGCTATATCTTATTTGAAACTATTCCAGTGCCGAGAACTTTGTTTGGGGCGTGTATAATTATTGGAGCAGGTGTTTATATTTACTTCAGAGAGAAAGTTAGAGGTCAAATGATTGCAACTGACACACCACCAAATAAATAATGAAATCATATATCCCTACAATTAATATATCTTCTTTGTTAGATGGTAAATTCGTTTCAAAGGAAGCAAAAAAAACTATACAATCAATTAAAAAAGCATGTGTAGAAGTTGGTTTTTTTCAAGTAATTGGTCATGGTTTAAAAAATGAGGAAATCAAAAACATTTGTGCTGTTGGAAATAAATTTTTCAATATGGAAGATAAATACAAAAAAAAATTATCTCCTAAAAAATGGAATAAACAAAATAAAAATATTTATAGAGGGTATTTTCCCAATGATGTTAATGGAAAAGAAGGTTTAGACTTAGGAGATTTAAAAGTCTCCTCTAAATACTCAAATAATATCAAAAACCAATATATTGAATATTTAAATCTTCAAAAATGTTTTAATTCAAAAGCAATTAAAAAATTAAATAATTACTTTGATAATATTTTTTGTTTAAGTGAAATACTTTTTAAAAGTATCATAGTTTATTACAAAAAAGATCCCAAAATTTCAAATCAAGCTTTTTCAAGACTAAAAACTCTAAGCACATTAAGGTTCAATAATTATCCAAATCAAAAAAGGCCTGTTGAGATCTCAAAGCAAGACGGTGTTGCATTAGGATGTGAAACACATGTTGATAGTGGTATTTTCACTGTACTTTATCAAGATAAAAAAGGTGGATTACAAGTTCAAAACCGAAAGAGTAAAAAATGGTATGACATACCATTTAATAAAAAGGCATTTGTGGTCAACACTGGAAGAGCTTTAGAGTACTTAACCAAAGGAAAATTTAAGGCAACAAATCATCGTGTGCTTTGGAATAGATCAAAGAGAATGTCTATTCCATTTTTTTTTGAGCCGTCTTTTGATTTTAAAATGCATCCTTCATATTTGTTGGGCAAAAAAACTATAAATAAAGGTCAAATTTACGAAAAATTTTTAAATAGCTCCTTAAAGAAATTTGTTGAATATCAACGATAGTAATAATAAAGTTAAAAAATAAAGCGATACATAACTCGTCGTTATATCTTAATTATACGAAAGTGGGATCAGTCGTTTAATTCAACTAAAGCAAAGTTGAGAATAAATTAGCTAATTAATGCGGTTAAAAAATTTACAGTAAATAAATTAAAATATAATTATCTAAAACTGGAAATATTCCAATTTTTTCAAAGTATTTTTTAATATACTGTCCTTTGCCTTTATTCGCTCCTGAAAAATTATCATCTATTGCTATGATAGATCCTTTTTTTAAATTATTCGTTAAAGCAAGAAGCTCGAAAATATGATGGAGCGATGATTCGTGATCAATTTTTTCAGAATAATCAAAAGAATCTAAAAAAGCTAAATCTATCTTTTGATTATGCTTATAAAGTGCTTTAACTGAATCTTCATTTATAAATTCAGCACTAAGTCTAAGCTTTTTTATAATTTTTTCGCAATTTGGGTCTATGTCAATGCTTGTAAATTCACCTCCAAAAAAATTTGAATAATCTGAAAATATTTGTGTCGAACAACCATCTCCTTCAAAGTTTTCTTCTAACCTTATAGATCCAGTTTCAATTATATTTTTCACTTTTTGTTTTATCATTAAATTAATTAGATAAAGATAGTCATCTTTCCTTTTGCCGAGTTTTAAATAGAATTTATTTTTGAAATATTCTACAAAGTTATGACTTTCAAAATTTATTTTTTGTTTAATTATTTTTTTTTTTACTTCATTTTTGTTATTTTCAAATTCATTAATATAATTTAAAATTTTTATTATTATATCTTTATAATCTTCATTTAGGTTTAAACTATTTTGGATTAGAGGTTTAATTTTGTTATTATCACTTAATTTTCTTAATTCTTTACCTATTATTTGTTTGTCTAATTTATTTTTTTTATTGATAAATTCACTAGAATTTGCAACATTTAAACAGAATTCTACTAAACCAGTTTTTGAATTAACTATTTCATTAATTAGCTCCATGGTCTCAGGCTCGCGACCAAGAAATTTCTGAAACACAATTTTTACATCTTTTTTATCTGTTCTTCTAAAAAGATCTTTAATTTTTTCTCTAATGTAAGACATTAATATAAAATTTAAAATATTTAAATGATATAAGTTTGTATACAATAAAAAAGTAAAAGCATTGAAATTTTGCTGCTTTAAAATTAAATAATTTGTTATAATGAACATTTTTTGAAAATTTATTAATTTTAAACTCTACTGATTTATATAGGAAAATATTTTTAAAAATTTTTAAAAGACTGTAGAGTCACTAATTTATTCTACTACATTTTTGCATAACAGTATATATTTGTACCAATAAACCCATACCGACCGACCTATTTAACCATGAGTCTAGTAATAACTTCTTTAATTTTAGGTGGTTTTCGGCAGATGCCACCTGGGATATTTAGTCAAAAATTAGTCAAATAATCTCGTAATCCCCCTTTTACCCCCTTGTGGTAAAACTTTTTGTATATCCTGAAGTTATAAAAAGTGGTATGGTTACTTATTAATAAAGCGATACATAACTCGTCGTAACTGTTCCAAGGGCATAACGAAAGTGGGATCGGTCGTCTTTAAATTAAATTTTAAAGGAGGCTTTATGAAGTTTGGTTATTTTTGTAACACAACAAACTGGACGCACAAACCATATCATCAATTACTAGATGAAACCAAAGAGATCACTGAATATTGTGATAAACATAAATGGAATTCAATATGGTTTACAGAACATCATTTTAATCATGAGGGAATGGAGTCTTGCACTAACCCTTTAATGTTAGGAGCAGATGCAGCAGCAAGAACAAAAAATATCAGAATAGGACAAGCTGCAAACGTAATTACATTCCATAACCCAATTAGATTAGCAGAAGATATTGCAACGCTTGATCAGCTTTCCAAAGGAAGAGTAGAAGTAGGTGTGGCCAGAGGTGTTTATGGACGAGAAGCTATAAATTTAAATAAAGAGGCTGATTTAAAAGATCAAGCAAAAAATTTTAGATTATTTGCTGAGACACTAGAAATTTTAAAAAAAGCTTGGTCCGAAAAATTTTTTAATCACGATGGAGAATTTTATACTTATCCCTCGCCTAACTATGTATGGCAACATGATATGAGTCCGCCAAGTGAAGAATTTATGAATATGGAAGACAGCACCATGAAAAAAATAAGTGTTGTACCAAAGCCTTATCAGAACCCACACCCGCCTATTCATCAAGTTGTAGATGGAATAAGATCTATTGAGTGGGCAGCAGAAAATAATATTAATGTAATTATGTGGATTCCTACAGTAAAGGCCCTGAAAATAAGATTTGAGGCATACAAAAATAAAAGATCTGAAGTTACAAAAAAAAATGTTCCTTTAGGAGAAGGAGTTACTCTTGTTCGAGACATGTTTGTTGCTGATACAATGGAGGAGGCAAAAGAAATGGCAGGAGAACATATGGTTAATTACATGAAATGGGTTTGTCATTGGAGAGGTCTTGGTAATCATATGGATCCAGGTGAAGAGCTTCCAGAAACTAAAGGCAAATTAGATTTATTAAATTACGAATTCCTTCATCAAAGAAATATGCTTTTTGGAACGCCAGAGTATGTGATTGATAAAATTCATGAATTAAAATCAGAATTAAACTTACAAAATCTGCAAGTTTGGTCTAATTTTCCAGGTGTAAAACATAAAGATTGTATGAAAAGTATAAAGTTATTCACTGAAAAAGTAATGCCACATTTTAAAGATGATCTAGACACTGAAGTCAAAAAAGTTTCGTGAAGCTTAAGTCAAGAAAGCTTACCGGTGGTCAAGCTGCAATAAAGTCCTTAAGAAAAGAGCAAGTTAAACATGTATTTGGTTTAATTGGATCAGCTACTATGGAAATGTTTGATGCTATTTATCATGATAAAAAAATTAAATTTATTGATGTAAGAGATGAAAGAACAGGAACCCATATGGCTGACGGGTATGCAAGAGCATCTAATCAACCAGGTGTAATTATTGCTGGACAAAATGGTCCTGGTGCAACAAATTTAGTTACAGGACTTGCTCAAGCAAAAGCTGCTTTTTCACCAGTAGTATCCTTAGCGGGACTATATTCAACAAAAGATAAAATGGAGGATGCATTTCAAGGACTTGATCAGCAATCTTTGTTTGAACCTGTAACTAAAAAAACAATTACATTAAAGAACAGTAAAAATATTCCAAATGCGATATCAGATGGATTTAATGTTGCAATGTCACCAAGAAGAGGCCCAGTTTGTATAAATTTACCAAGAAACCTACTAGCTGAAAAAAATAATTATAAAATAAATGAAAAAATAAAATCGTTTAAAAATACAAATAATACTCAATCTAATCCTAATTTAATTAAAAGAGCTGCAAAATTAATAAGTAATTCATCTAAAGGGATAATTATTGTTGGAGGAGGAATAAAATATACTTCAGGTTTTAAACCAGTCATAGAACTTGCGGAATATTTGAATGTTCCAATTGTAACAGCTGCTGGTCATGGTGATGCTATTCCTTTTAATCATAAATTAAATGCTGGACAAATGGGACCAAGAGGAAATCCTGTTGCAACAAAATTGACTAAAGAGGCAGATATTATTATAGCAATTGGAACAAGACTTGGTTTTAATTCAACTTTTTATTCTTTCGAGAACATAAATAAAAAAGCAAAAATTATACAAGTTGAACTAGAAAAAAAAATGTTAGGGAAATATTTTCCAATTAAAATTGGTATAAATGCAGATGCAGCAACAACTGCAAATCAATTGCTTAGAGAGTTTAAAAAACAAAAAATTAAATCTGAAGTAAAAATTTGGACAGATAACTTTAAAAAAGAAAGATCAAATTATTTATTTCAACGTGACAATGCACTTTATAAAAATTTTCCAATCCAACCACCAGGGCTTTTCAAAGAACTAAGAAAAGTTTTACCCAAAAACTCAGCAATTACTTTGGATGCTGGAACCCTTTGTTTGCAAGCGACGGATGCTTTAGAATATTACAATCCACCTAGTTTATTTACTCCTTTAGATTTTGGATTAGTTGGATTTTCATTTGCATGTGGATTAGGTGTAAAAGTTGCAAAACCTAAAAAAACTGTTGTAAGTCTAATGGGTGATGGTGGATTTGGTATGACAATATCTGAATTAAGCACTGCTGTAGAACATAAAATTAATACTATAACAATCATAATGAACAATAAAAGTTGGGGTGCAGAAAAAGCATATCAAAAGGATTTTTTTGGAAAAAGATATTTAGGTGCTGATATTTCTAGTCCGCCCTTTAGCAAAGTAGCAGAGCTCTATGGAGCTAATGGATATAAAGTGAAGAGGTTGTCTGAAATTAACGATGCAGTTAAAAGTGCACTTAAAGTAAATAAACCTGTAGTGATTGATGTTGATGTAGATCCAAAAGCACTGTACAGTTTTAGGAGAGATAGCTTTAAACACAAATCAAAATAATGAAATTACAATTACGTAAATTTACAAAGTTTGTAGATAAAACATTTTTAGAGGGTGGAAAAGATGCAAAGGACCCTGTGCTTTTAGTTTCAGTTGCTGCAGTAATACAAAATCCTTGGGCTGGAAAAGGTTTTGTTGAGGATATTAAGCCTGAAATTTTAGAACTGGCACCAAAGCTTGGAGATATTTTAGTTCCAGAACTTATTAAAGAGATAGGTTCAGGAGATAAAATTCAAGCATATGGGAAGGCTGCAATAGTTGGTCTTAATGGAGAAATAGAACATGCATCTGCTTTTATACATACCTTAAGATTTGGAAATAAGTTTAGAGATGCAGTTGGTGGAACTGCCTATTTAAGTTTTACAAATACAAGGGGACCCGCAGGATCAAAGATTTCTATTCCTATGATGCATAAAACAGATCCTGGATTAAGGCCATTTTATTTAACACATGAATTTACAATTCATGACGCTCCAAATGAAGATGAGATAGTTGTTGCAATAGGTGGTGCTCCATTTGGAAGAGCGCATGCAAGAACTGGAGACAGATATCAAGATATGAAAGAAATGGGCATTGAACAATAAATAATGATCAATGCAAAAGACTCCTACAATACTTTTTATTCTTTAAATCAAAAATCTGGAATTCCTTTGGTATTTATCCATGGTGTAGGCTTGAATTATACGATTTGGGAACCTCAAGTAAACGCATTTGAAAATAGTGTATTAACATATGATATTCTAGGACATGGAAAAACTCCTCTCAACAAAGATCAAATTTCATTTGATGTTTTTTCAGACCAATTATTAAATTTAATTAATGAACTTAATATTGAAAAAATCCACTTAATTGGTTTTTCAATTGGATCATTAATAGCAAGAAATTTTGCATGCAAATTTAATGAAAGACTTCAGTCTTTAACATTGCTCTGTTCAATATTTAAAAGAAGTACAGAACAACAAAAATTAGTAACTGATAGGTTTGAACTTGCCAAAAAAAGTAAGAAATTATCTAAACAAGCGTTAAATAGATGGTTTACAGATGATTACTTAAAAAAAAATCCTGATACATATAATAAAATAAGTAGCTTATTGGACACAAATAACATGAATAATTTTTTAAAAGTTTATTCACTTTTTGTAAATCATAAAGATCAAGAGGATTTTTCAAAAATAAAAGTAAAAACCTTAATAATGACTGGAGAAGGCGATGAAGGTTCTACACCTCAAATGTCTGAGGAATTAAGTAAAGAAATTGAGAATTCTAAATTTAAAATAATTCCTAAAGGGAAACATCTATGTAGTATTGAATGTTCTGATAAGGTAAATTTAGAAATAAAAAAACATATAGAAAATGCCTGAGTTAAAAAAATATAAAATGTTTATAAATGGTGAGTGGGTTAACTCGGATACTAAAAAAACTTTTGAAACACTTAATCCTGAAAATAATAAACCTTGGGCTGTAGTTCCAGAGGCAAGTGCAAGCGATGTTGACAGAGCTGTCAAAGCTGCACAAAATGCATTTGAAGGCGAGTGGCCAAAATTATTACCAAAAGAAAGAGCAAGATATCTGAGGATGATAGGAGATAAACTTAGAGATAACGCTGAACATTTAGGAAAAATAGAAACAATTGATACTGGAAAACTTTATAGAGAAACATATAAACAAGCCAACTACATAGCTGAATATTATGATTATTATGCAGGTCTTGCTGATAAGGTTGAAGGTTCTGTTCTTCCAATAGACAAACCAAACATTCAAGCAATAACGACAAGAATACCAATCGGTGTAATTGCTGCAATTGTTCCATGGAACTCGCAAATGTTTTTAACAGCTACAAAACTTGCTCCAGCGTTAGCAATGGGTAACACTGTTGTAATTAAATGCTCTGAGTTAGCACCTGCAACAATGTTTGAATTTGCTAAATTAATTGAGGAAACTGGTATTCCAAAAGGGGTTGTAAATGTTATTTCTGGTTTTGGAGAACCTTGTGGTAAAGCTCTTACATCACATAATCTAGTTGAAAAAATTGCATTTACTGGTGGGCCAGAAACAGCACGTCATATCATTAGAAATTCTGCAGAAAATTTATCTGAAGTAAGTTTAGAACTTGGGGGAAAGAGTCCTGTTGCAGTGTTTAATGATGCAAACCAAGAAAATGCAATTAACGGAATTACTGCAGGAATTTTTGGTGCCAGTGGACAAAGCTGTATTGCTGGATCTAGACTTTATTTGCAGGAAGAGATTTATGACGAATTTTTAGACAAACTATCAAAAAGAGCTGAGAAAATAAAAATTGGAGCTCCAATGGATCCTGAAACCGAGATGGGCCCAATAAGTAACTATAAACAGTTAGAGGTCATTGAAAAAAACATCAAGCTAACTCTTGAACAAGGTGGAAGATTAAAATGTGGAGGACAAAGACATTCATTTTCTAATGAAGGTTATTATTTTCCAGCAACAATTATAGAATGTGATAACCATAATTTACCAGTTGCTGAGAATGAATTGTTTGGACCTGTTTTATCAGTAATGAAATTTAAAACTGAGGACGAAGTTGTTTCCAAGATGAATGATAACCAGTATGGATTATCATCGGGTATATACACGTCCGATCTTGCAAGAGGTATGAGAGTTTCAAAAGCAATTAGAGCTGGAATTACTTTTGTAAATACATATAGATTAATATCGCCAACTGCTCCATTTGGTGGAATAAAGGATAGTGGATATGGAAAAGAGGCGGGGCTAGAATCTATTAAAGATTATACTCGAGTAAAGACTACATGGTTTTATACTTCTGACGAACCTACCTTGGATCCATTTTCAATTAGATAACATCAAATATAAGCCAAAATTACTTATTGAAATAATAATTAAACAATATTTAAATTAGACTTTATAAATTGTTAACAATTAGAGGGAAAATGAAAAAACTAATTATGACTGCAACAATATTTGTCATGACAATGACATCAAATGTTCTCGCAGATATCAAAATGGGGATAATATTAGGATTTACAGGTCCTATTGAGTCTCTTACTCCAGCAATGGCTGCTTCTGCTGAGCTTGCATTTAAAGAAGCTTCAGACTCAGGTTCATTATTAGGTGGAGAAAAAATTTCAATTGAGAGAGCAGATTCTACTTGTGTAGATTCGGCGGCGGCTACAACAGCAGCTGAAGGTCTAGTATCTGGTGGTGTTGTTGCTATCATGGGTGCCGACTGTTCAGGAGTAACTGGAGCAATCGCAACTAATGTTGCTGTGCCTAATGGAGTAGTTATGATTTCACCATCTGCAACTTCTCCAGGATTAACAGATCTAAATGATAATGGTTATTTTTTCAGAACTGCTCCATCTGATGCGAGAGGTGGTCAAGTTTTGGCTGATATTACTAAAGACAGAAAAGTAAAATCAATTGCTGTTACTCACACAAACAATGACTATGGTAAAGGTTTAGCAGACGTATACGTAGCAGCTGTGAAAGCACACGGCATAAATGTTACAGCAGTCACTGCTCATGAAGAAGGTAAAGGAGACTATGGTGCAGAAGTAGCTACTTTAGCTGCAGCCGGAGGTGATGCTTTGGCAGTACTTGGTTACCTTGATCAAGCTGGTGGTATGATAATTCAAGGATCATTGGACTCTGGTGCATTTGATGTATTTGTACTTTCAGATGGAATGATTGGCGACTCTTTAACAGACAGATTTGGAAAAGATTTGAACAAATCATTTGGTTCTTTGCCTGGATCAACAGGAAAAGGTGCTGGAAAATTTGCTGAAGTTGCAAAAGCTGGTGGAATTGACTCTTCAGGGCCATACACTGGAGAATCATATGATGCAGCAGCATTAATAGCTCTTTCTATGCAAGCAGGTGGAAATGCAGATAGAGGAACAATTCAAGCAAACGTTATGAATGTTGCAAATGCTCCTGGAACAAAAATTTATCCAGGTGAATTAAAAAAAGCTCTTGATTTATTAGCTAAAGGAAAAAAGGTTAATTACGAGGGAGCAACCGGCGTTGAATTTACTGATGTAGGTGAAGCTTTTGGATCTTTCTTAGAAAAAGAAATCAAAGGTGGTAAGTTCAAAACGAAAAAACAAAGATAATACTTAATATTTTTATACCCCAGTGAATTCTTCGCTGGGGTATTTTTGTTAATTAGTTTTTTATAATTTTTTAATGTGTATAAAATTTTATATCTCTAAATCTGTTATTGTAAGAAAATTTTAAAAAAATAAATACTTATCTGCCATGTACAAAGCCCAAGCTATTGCAGCACCTGTAATAATATATTTCATTATTGTTTAATTATTTTTTCTGGTATTATACCCTTAGGTCTATATCTCATAATCATCAATAATCCAATTCCAATCACAAGAAACCTAAAGTATGAAGCGCTCTCAATTAAATGAACTCTTAAAGCATGAGTTTCAGGCATATGAGAAGTAAATAAATTAATCAAAAACAAGGCAATAGGAGCCGCTTCAACCCAAAGAAACCATACAACAAATCCACCTAGTATAGCACCAAAGTTATTTCCAGTTCCCCCTACAATAACCATAACCCATATAACAAAAGTATATCTCATTGGGCGATAACTCCCAGGAGTGAACAAGCCATCATTAGTAACCATCATTGCCCCAGCAAGTCCAACCACAGCAGATCCTAAAACAAATATAAGCAAATGTTCTTTGACAATATTTTTACCCATTGCACTGGCAGCTTCCTCATTGTCTCTAATTGCCCTCATCTTACGACCCCATGGAGAATATAAAGCCTTTTGAGTAACAACTAATAAAATAACCACAACTGTTAAAAATAAACCAGTAAAACAAAGTTTCACATAAACAGAGGAAGCTTCAATAACCATTTGATTAAGAGCCTCCTGTTTTTCTGTTACTGAACTTATTAAGCTTAATTTTTTTGAATGAAATTTTTCGACTAAATTAATAAACCAATCAGATTTTTGTAAATCAATTTCATATGGTGCAGGTCTTTTTAGCCCAATCACATTTTTAACGCCTCTTGCTAACCATTCCTCATGTTTAATTATTGAGACTACAATTTCAGCAATTAGAAGTGTTGCGATTGCAAGATAATCTGCTCTCAAACCTAACGCAATTTTTCCAATCACAAATGCTAACCCCCCAGCAAATAGACCACCCACAACCCATGAAAATAAAACCGGCATGCCAAGTCCACCGAGAAAACCTGTTTTTGCAGGATCAATCGCTTCAATAGCTTCTATACCAGGAGTAGCAGTAACATTTAATACAAGTATCCCTCCAATAATAATTGAGGCAATACTATAATTTCTTTTCTTTGATTTTTTAAAATATTTTAAAATGTATCTTACAGTGACCACCATGGCCACTATTATCAATATACAGGCAAGGATATTTAATCCACCCACTTGCCATGCTTTCTTAACTGGATCTACTGAAACCAAAACTACGGCTAAACCGCCAAGTGCAGTATACCCCATGATACCAAAGTTTATTAAACCCGCATAACCCCATTGTATATTTGCACCAATAGTCATAACAGCTGAAATTAAACAATAATTCATTATAGTAAGAGCAATCGACCAAGATTGAAATATTCCTACAAATATTATTAAAACTAACATTATTGAATATGCTGCAATTACATTTGAATAATTCCTCATAGAGTTTTGCCTTTAAATATTCCTGATGGTCTTGCTAACAAAACAATTACTAAAATTGAGAATGAAATTGCAAATTTATAATCTGTAGAAAGTAGCTGTAACAAAGAGTTGGGCTCTAAAGACTCTGGTAAAAGATATGATATAAATCTTTTGTAAGCATAAGTTAAAAATATTTCTGCAAATGCAATGACATAACCTCCAAGGAATGCTCCAAATGGATTACCTATACCTCCAACAATTGCAGCTGCAAAAATTGGAAGCATATTGTTAAAATAAACAAATGGCCTATAACTTTTATCCAAACCATACAAAACCCCTCCGACTGTTGCTAATATTCCTGCAATAATCCAAGTGATCATTACAACTTTTTTAGGATCTATACCTGACAATAAAGCCAAATCTTCATTGTCAGAATAAGCTCTCATGCTTTTTCCTGTTTTTGTCTTATTTAAAAACCAGAACATAATTGAAACTATAATTATAGTTACAATAACAGTAATAGCTTGAGAAGATTTTAAAGTTATTCCTTCATTTAATCCTGTTATTTCTTTAAATTCATTTGCTTTTAAAATAAATTTTTCTCCATCAATAAATCTTCTATCTGATGGCCCTATAACAATTC
Organism: uncultured Pelagibacteraceae bacterium; assembly: GCA_902576045.1. Classification (GTDB taxonomy): domain Bacteria; phylum Pseudomonadota; class Alphaproteobacteria; order Pelagibacterales; family Pelagibacteraceae; genus Pelagibacter. The sequence goes on from CACGTU010000005.1 coordinate 43,917, forward strand.
TTATAATTGCTTGAGTTACAAACATAACTCCAACACTAACCATAGCAAATTGAACTGGAGGGCTTTTTTTTATTCGATAATAACTAAAAATAAATTTATCAATTAAAAGCATATAAATAATCATTGCAACTATTGCAAAAGGAATTGTCAGCAACGCTGTTGGTAGAAAACCAAAATTAATTCCTATAGTTTGAAAATAATAAGTAAGCAAAACAGCAAACATGGTTCCAAAGGACATCATGTCTCCAGTTGCAAAATTAGCAAACCTTAGAACTGCATAAATTAATGTTACAAATATTGCACCTAATGCAAGCTGAGATCCATAAGCCAAGGCCGGTATAACTGTGAAATTTATCAAAACTGTTAAAGCGTTTAATATTTCCATCATCCACCTAAGAAAGATCTTCTTACTTCTGGGTCTGTTAAAAGTTGATCGCCTGACCCCTCAAATTTATTTTTTCCAGTTACAAGTACATATCCTCTATCAGAGATATTAAGTGCTTGTTTTGCATTCTGTTCAACCATAATTATGGCAACATTAGTTTTTTTTACTTTTATAATATGCTCAAATAATTCATCCATTACTATTGGTGATACACCAGCCGTTGGTTCATCTAGCATCAATACAGATGGTTCGCTCATCAAAGCTCTTCCAAGTGCCACTTGTTGTCTTTGACCACCTGATAATTGACCAACAATTTGTGATTGTTTTTCTTTTAATATGGGAAATAGCTCATAGATATTATTAATCATTTCCTCTAATCCATCTTCTCTTAAAAAGCCTCCAATTTCCAAATTTTCCCTTACTGTTAACTCTGCAAAAACATTTCTTGTTTGAGGTACAAAAGAAATTCCTTTCTTTACTCTATCTTGAGGAGATATTTTTGAAATATCCTCGCCATCTAAACAAACACTTCCTGATTTTAAAGTAAGAAGACCTAACATAGCTTTCATTGCTGTAGATTTTCCTGCTCCGTTTGGTCCAAGTATGGCTACTATTTCTCCTCTATTAGCATTTATATTACACGAGTTAATAATATCAGGTCCATCTCCGTAACCAGCTGTCATTTTAATTCCCTCAAAAAAAGCCATTATTTTCCTTTTGAAACTGTAGATTTTCCAAGATAACTCTCTATTACCCTTTCATTTTTTTTTACTTCCTCAGACTTACCTTCAAACAACACTGAACCTTCGGCCATTACGATAACTGGATCACACATTCTGCTTATAAAATCCATATCATGTTCAATCATACAAAAAGTATAATTTTTTTCTTTATTTAATTTTAAAATTGCAGTTCCTAAATCTTTGAGTAATGACCTATTTACTCCTGCTCCAACTTCATCTAATAAAACTAACTTAGCATCGACCATCATTGTTCTGCCTAATTCGAGAAGTTTTTTTTGACCTCCAGATAGATTTCCTGCTCTCTCGTTTGCTAAATGTTTTAAATTTAAAAATTCAATTACTTCGTATGCTTTTAATCTATTAACTTCCTCCTCTTCTTTTACTTTTTTAGGTTTTAGAAGTGCATTTAATAAATTTTCACCAGATTGATTAGGCGGAACCATCATCAAGTTTTCAAGCACACTTAAATTTGAAAATTCATGTGCTATTTGAAAAGTTCTTAAAAGTCCTTTTGAAAATAGTTCATGAGAAGGTAAATCAGTAATCTTTTCATTATTAAAAATAACACTACCCTTAGAAGATTTTAAATTTCCAGCAATTAAATTAAACAGGGTAGTTTTTCCTGAACCATTTGGACCAATTATTCCAGTTATAGAGCCTTTTTTAATTTTAAGAGAGCAATTAGATACTGCCGCTAATCCACCAAAATATTTTGATAGATTTTCTACCTGTAAAATACTTTCAGACATTTAATTTATTTTTTAAGACGCTTAAGAATACTATTTGTAGTTTTGTTTAAAGATTTATAAAAGCCAGATTTTCTAAGTTCATTTACAGCTTGTTCATTTAAACCTTTTGGAGTTTGTGAATTTTGAACCAACAATTTTAAATCATTTTTTGAATTAATTTTTGCATCCTCAGAAAGAGCTATAAAAAGAGATGTAATATATTTTTGTGCATCTGATTTACTTATTCCCTTTTGATAAAGCCATATCGACAGTGTGTTTAATAATTGATAAAAAGGTGCCATCATAGATGAAGTAGACCAAAAATTTAAAGACAAATTCTCATTTTCTATCTCAACTGTTGTTCCTAAGTGATCAAAGAATTTTTTAACACTTTTATTGGGTGGATATAAAGGAATAGGTCCTTTTCTTATTGAAATTGGGGGTAGTGGTATAGCCCTAAAAATTTTAGATTTCATATTTGTATATTTTTTAAGATCTTTCATTTTTATTGTAGAGATAAAGCTAATTATTGTTTGATTTTTTTTAAATTTGAGCTCTGGTAAAATTTTGTGTCCTACTTCTGGAGTGACTGATAAAAAAATCCAATTGCTGTTATTTATTATTTCCTGATTATTATTTAATACTAAAATTTTTTTACTTTTTCTCTTTAAACTCGATGAAATTTTATTGTTTCTTTTGGAAACTATAATTCTTCTTATTTTGAGTTTTGATCCTAAAATTCCATGGATTACAGATTTTGTAATATAGCCTGTACCAATAAATCCAATTTTCATGATAAATATTATTATTACTATTACTAAATTAAATTAATTAATAAAAAAAGAATTAACTTAGTAATTAAATTGTCTAAATTACTTGTTGCATACTCCTATAGAATTGGGACCACATGTTTCTCCATTGGTCCATAGGGCTCCTATTAGATTAGCCCCATCAAAATTTGCATTTGTAATATTTGATGATGTAAAATTTGCCTCCATCAAATTAGAATTTTGAAAATTTGCTTCAATTAGTGTTGATCCCATAAAGTCTGCTCTAGTCAAATTAGCACCAGTAAAATTGGCCTTTTCAAAGTTTGCACCAACTAAAATAGACTCATATAAATTTGCTCTGATAAAACTTGATTCAGGAAAAGTTCCAAAAGACAAATTTGAACTCATCATAATGCTTTTATCAAAGTTTACTTGAATAAAACTTGTAAAAGATAATTTTGAATTCGGTAGATAACTGCCTTGTAAATCTTGCCCGTCAGAAAATCGACAATTAGTATAATCGACACCATCATTAATTGGATCCTCACATCCAGCAATTGCATTTGTAGAAATTAAAACAAATAATATTAAAACAAATATTTTTTTCATATTAAATAGTAAGTTAATAAATGTGAATGATAACAGAAAAATACATAGATGAACTAGCTAATATTTTTGAGTTATAGCTATTAAACAAGCAATAATAATTAGAACACACGCTGAAATTGTGTTTATTGTTTTTGGTTTTGCTTTAATCAAGATAATTAATTTGTTTGCTAGCAAAGCATACCCGATCAAAGATAAAAAATCTAAAGTCATGTATGTAAAGATTAAGATTATAAATTGGATATTATAGTTAGAATTAAAATCAATAAACTGTGGAAAAATAAATGGGAAAAACATCCAGGCTTTTGGGCTAGTTCCTGCAACTAAAAAACCATCTTTAAAAAAGGATAAGTTGCTTTTAGAAATATTATTATTTTTAGAAATATCTTTTGGTCTGGATTTATAAATATCGTAAGCCAAATATAATAAATATATTATACCTGCCCACTTAAAAATATTTAAAACTTTTGGATTGTCTAAAAAAAAAGATCCTATTACAAATATAACTAGAGTGGCTTGGACGAAATTAGCTATTACATCACCACTTGCTGACCATATACATTTTTTCACTCCATAATTAATGGAATATGAAATAATAACTACTCGAGGAGTACCAGGAGTAATGAATAAAAAAATTATAATTTGAAGAAAAAGAAAAAAATCTGGGGGGAGCATATAGGATAGTCCTAAAAAACCGGGAGCTAAAGATGGCTAGATAGGACTATCTAAAAGTGATAATATCACACCTTAACTTATTTGCATTAAAATTTTTTTTAAATTAACTGAATTTTCATGAAAAAAAGTCACAGACCAGTAACAAGAGTAAAAAACCCAGAGCCCAAAATGGGCAGTTCAGATTGGGTAATCTGGGCAGCCTGGGCGGACCGTATTACGTTTGAAGATATAGAAAAAAAAACTGGGAAGACTGAAAGCGAGGTCATTAAGATAATGAGAAGATCTCTAAAACCTTCATCATTTAGATTGTGGAGAAAAAGAGTAAATTCTCAAAGCATAAAACATAGAAAAAAATTTGAATATTCAAGAAAGCTTATAAGATCGAAGATAAAAAAAGAAGAATATTTAGACTAGTAATTACAGATAATAGAATTATATAAAGCTAATGAAAAATATCACTGTTTACTCTGGTCCACTTTGTGCTTTTTGTGATGCTGCAAAAAGATTATTAGGTAGAAATAATTTAGAATATAAAGAAATAGATATATCAACAGATCCAAATTTAATGGATGAGATGATTAAAAAAGCCGGTGGTAAAAGAACAATTCCTCAAATTTTTTTTGAAGAGCATCATGTTGGTGGGTATCAAGAATTAAGAGAGTTAGAAAAAAACGGAACTTTATTAACCAGCTTAAAGTGATTTAATTATATAATTAATTTGCAACAAATATTGCTTGGAAAGGGCCGCTTCCTATGTGAATTGCGTCTCCTCCACCAGAATTCAGTGACATTCCCTCGCCTAGATTAAAACTCATTGTTAAAGAAGTTGTTGCGTCAGTAATTGTTATTGAGTCTGCAAAAGTAACCATACCTTCAAGTTTATCTACTTCTCCTTCATTTGCAGCTAAATGTCCATTTGTATCAACTAAAATTCCTTTAATCTCTGCAGATGTATTATTAATGTTTGTTGCAGTTGCAATTCTAGTCCAAGAGTCACCTGAACCACCAAAATGTGTTAAAGTTTCAGTAAATTTTCCGGCTGTAACTGCGCTTGACGAACAAACTGAGTTATTTGTATGCGATCCACTGCCTTTAGTATGACTACCAGATCCAGCAACTGTTCCACAAAAAACACCTGATCCGCTTGAAAGACCATCCATTGAACCATCTATTTGAAAAGATGCAGTTATTCCAAATGAATTATTCATTACCGCATATCCGTGGGTATAGGTACCATTTGCAGGTTTGGTGTAAGTTCCCGTAAGAGCTACATCAGCATTCTGTGAAACTGAAGCTGTCGCGCCACTCGCATTATTAAATACCTGGCTACAATTAGTTAAGTCTACTGTTGCAGTGACGGTTGGTAGTGTTGGAGAACTTGTGCACAAATACATCTTATAAATAACAATTTCATACAAGTCTGGAGTATATTCGCATCCACTTTTTATTTCAGCCTCTGAAAGGACGCCGCTAGTTGTGCTACATGCAGCTGCTTTAGCCTCATTGGTAAATGATAACTCAAATATAAATATTGTTGCTAATATGAGTAATAAATTTCTAAATATTTTCATTTAAAATCCTCCCGCTTTTACAGTAAACGCTGATCCACTTTTAACAATAATATTTTCTCTCCTTACTTTATCGTATTTTTGATCAGCTATTGAAGTTTTTTCAAATACTTCTTCACTAATAAATTCACGATCTTTATTTACTTTATTTGTACTAAACCTTAATTGTAGGAACCATTCATCTGTATGATGATCATAATTTGTGTGTCCCAATTCAAATGTTAAACCAGAGTTTGGTACCTCGACTTTTGTTGTATACTCATAGCCCTCAAAATCATTACCACTTGGAACATCAAATTTAAAAGCTTTCGTATAAAAAGTAGAGGATGGTATATAAGGTATTTGAGCACCAAATTCTAAATCATACCCATCCAAAGCTTCTTCTGCCTTACTATTTTTTCCTGTTTTGCTATCACTGTTTGAAAAATATTGATTGTAATTTAATTCTAAATATGAAGATTTTATTTCTCCCCCTAAGCTCATTCTTGAATGATCATAATCTAATTCGTGGTCATAAAATGCATTTAAACCATACATAGTTGTTTCATCCTCTGAGATATATCTTTTCCCAATACCAAGGTTTAATGTCTCTCTATCTCCATCATGCATAAAAAAAGAGCCTTGAAAGAAAGTTAGTTCTTCATCACTTTCATTAAGAGGCTTGAAAGTTTGTATGCTCAGTTCAGGTTTTGTCTCTTCAGTAGTTCTTATAGTAAAGTCTGTGTGTTCGAAATTTCCATCTAAAAATGTCTCTAAAGAATTAAAAAAATTATCTTTGACTTGTTTAATATCTGCTAATGAAATAGTGGCAAAAGAAAGTACAAAAATAAACAGCTTCAATAGAAACTTCATAAGATAACTATACGTTTTAATAGTTAAGAATGATAGCTAATTTTCTTCCTTAAAAACTAGGCAAACACCGTTATTACAATACCTTTTCCCAGTTGGTTCAGGGCCATCCTCAAAGATATGACCATGATGACCCCCGCAATTCTTGCAATGATATTCTGTTCTTGCGTAACCTAAGTGATAATCAGTTTTTGTTTCAAATACATCAGGTAAAGATTTATAAAATGATGGCCACCCTGACCCACTTTCATATTTGGTATCAGAGTTAAATAACTTTACGCCACAATTTGCACAATAATAATTACCTTTTCTTTTTTCATAATTTAATTCACTAGAACCAGGTCTTTCTGTTCCCTCTTCAAATAAAATAAGTTTTTGTTCAGCCGTTAAATTAGGATTATTTTTTGACATATTAAATATATCTAGCACAAGTTTTGTGTAAACTAGAGTGTAATTCAATTAGTTTATTAAAATCTTTGTTATACCCACCGCCTAATACTCCACAAATCGGTATTCTTTTTGAAAAAAAGTTATCAATTATAATATTATCTCTTAAATTTATACCTTGATCAGTAAGTTTTAATTTTCCCAATCGGTCTTCATGATGGACATCAACGCCAGCTATATAAAAAATAAAATCGAAGTTCTCATCATTTAAATTTACTAAATTAAACTTTAATATATCTAAATACTCTTTATCTTCAGTGTTATCTTTAAGCTCAACATCTAAGTCACTTAATGATTTTTTTGCAGGGTAATTGGACTTTGAATGCATGCTAAAAGTAAAAACATTTCTATTATCTTTAAATATATCTGAGTTTCCATTTCCTTGATGAACATCGAGATCAACTATTAATATTTTATTAGCAAGGCCTCTTTTTAATAAATATTGTGCTGCAACAGCTACATCATTAAAAACACAATAACCTGCACCACCATCAAAATTTGCATGATGAGAGCCTCCAGCAGTATTGCATGCTATTCCATAATTTATTGCAAGTTTCGATGCTAAAACCGTTCCGCCAGTAGCAACAAAAGATCTTCTTACAACACTATCATTTAATGGAAAGCCAATTTTTTTAATATCTTTTTCACTTAATTTTTTATTTTGTACATCTAAAATATATTTTTCTGAATGTGCCTCTTTTAAAGTTTCAATTGAACACGGAGTTGGTTCATAAAATTTTGAAACAATTTTTTTCTCAATTAAATGTTTAGCTAGTTCACCAAATTTTTTTATTGGAAATTTGTGGTCATCATCGATTTTAGCAACATAATCTTTATGATTTACAACAGGAAGTTCCATAATTATTCGATAACTCTAATTGGTTTTCCAGATACACATGCCTCTAGGTTTTCAATCATTTGATTATAATAAATTGAATAATTCTCAGCGGTTACATAACCTATGTGGGGAACTAATAAAGCATTTGGTAAAAATCTTAATTTGTGACTGGAAGGCAAAGGCTCTTTGTCATAAACATCGATTCCAGCACCTGCAATTTGATTTGTGGAAAGTGCAATGATTAAATCATCTTCATTTACGATAGGCCCTCTAGATGTATTTATTAAAAAGGCTGTTTTTTTCATTTTATCAAACTCTGCTAGCTTAATACAATCTCTGTATCTTTCTCCACCTTGAACATGAATAGATATAAAATCTGAATTTTGAATTAAATCTTCTTTACTACACGGTAAAACATCTAGCTCTTTACATTTATCTAAACTTAAATTTTCACTCCAAGCCATAACTTCCATGCCAAATGCTTTTCCAATTTTTGCAACTTGTGAACCAACACGACCAAGTCCAATTAAACCCAATATTTTCCCTTTGAGCTCAACTCCAATTGTTGTCTGCCAATATCCTTGAAACATATTGTCAATTTCAGTTTTAAGGTTTCTTGCTAATCCTAAAATTAAAGCCCAAGTTAACTCTGGAGTTGGATTTAAATTAGAATCGGTGCCAGTAACAATGATTTTTTTCTTTTTACAAGCTTCAAGATCAATTGACTTATTTCTCATTCCGCTTGTTGCAACATATTTTAATTTTTTTAAGTTATTAATTAAGTTAGCAGTAATCTTAGTTCGCTCCCGCATTATCAATAAAGCCTCAAAATCTTTCAATTTTTCTAAAGCATCTTCTTCACTTTCAAAAGGTTCTTTAAAAACTTCTATTTCAAATTTTCCTGATAGTTTTTTAAGATCTACAAACTCTTGGGCAACGTTTTGGTAGTCATCTAATATTGCAACTTTAAGCATTTTTTTTACTTTTATTTGAAAGGGATATTCCTGCAATTATGAATATTGCGCCAAGAAAATGATAAAACATGAATTTTTCTCCTAGTATTATTATGGCCATCGAAGCCCCAAAAATTGTCATCAAATGCAGAAATACTCCAGCCCTGTTTGCTCCAATAATATCAATTCCTTTAATCCAAAAAAGAAAAGCGAATATTCCAGGAAATAAAACAACGTAACTCAAAGTTAAAATAAATGGAAGTTCCAAAACAATTTTGTTTCCAAGGCTCATCTCTATAAAGTAAATAGGAGTAAGAAATATAAAACCACATATAATTATTATTTCCAATGTAGCTAATTGAGAAATAGGATGATTTTTCTTTCTTAGTAGTGCAGAATAGATAGCCCATGATAACATTCCAATAACCATTGAAAGATCCCCTTTATTAAATTCTAATTCTTTAATTAAGTTGATATCTGCTTTTGTAATAATAAATAAAACGCCAGTTAAAGACAAAATTACCCCTGATATTTGAAAGATATTTGTTTTCTCAATTTTGAAAACAGACGCAAAAAATAATATCCAAACTGGAATAGTTGATATCATCAAAATACCACTTATTACTTGGGTATAATATAAAGAATAATAAACAATTGAATTAAATATTGTAATACTTGTAATACCAAGTAAAAAAAATAATCCTAGGTTTTGAAATATATAATCTTTATTACTGAACACTTCCTTAAAAGTAAAAGGAAATAGAATTAGGAAAGCAAATAACCATCTATAGAAATTTAGTGAGAACGGTGGGATTTCATAAAAGCTTGCAGCTTTGCCAACAATAAAATTACCAGACCAAAACAAAGCTGCTAATGTCAAAAATAAATAAGCTTTAGAATTACTGTTATTTATTTGAAAGCTCATTTAAAAATTGTATTAAAAAGATAATTATTAAAAATTATCTCTCCAGCTAGATCTGTAGTTGATTAGACCAGTATCAATTGAATCTATAACAACTAAGTCAGGTTTGACTACATTTGTAGATTCACCTGAAATATTTGCATAAAGTTTTGCACCAAACGGAATAATTTTAGAGAGAACACCTGATCCAACATAATAACAATTATCAGTTTGACCTGAAGGGTTTGTGCCTAGTAAACTTGAAATATTATCACCACAATCTGCATCGTAGGCACAAATATAAGCTGTACCAGATCCACATTTCTGAGTTCCAGTTGTATTTGATGATGCAAATCCTCTGTTTGGTTTATAAATTGGATAATATACAACATTACCTGTAAGTGTAGGTTCTGCTGAAACTTTCTTTTGAACATCTAATTCAACAAACCATCCAGAGTCTCCAATATCGGGACAAGTAGAATTTGCTTGATCAGTTCTATTTACACAATCTGCAAATGTTTCGACTATGGTTGATCCAGTTGATGACTTTGCGGAACCAAAGCCTGGGAAAAAAGGGTCTTTAAGACCAAACATAACATTTTTAACAGGATACGGTGTAGTTAGCATCGAGTCATTTAAATTATAATAATCACCTGTTCCACCAAATAGCCAAAATTTTTTACTTTTAACACCAATTCCAGCATCTAATGCATGATACATATATCTGTTGTTTGTAGTAGTTGAAGCCTCCACATCAAAAAAAGTGTAATTCTGATATAATTGAATTCCAGTGGGTAAGGATGTAGAAGAACCTGTGGTTGGAGGTATTTGTTGAACATTGCCTGTATTCTGATTAACATTAAAAGTTCCACTTAAACTTGATAAATTTACTTTTGTTATTTTTCCCTCAAGGTCACTAACGTAAACTAAAGCACCTGTATATTCTTCTTGAGATAAGTCTGCAGTTACAACTACAGGAGTTGCTGGAACAGAATTAATTATATCATTATTTTTGTCAGATATTTTGATCTCTTTTTTTACTTTTCCTGTAAGCCAATCAATAATGTATAAATTAGATCCTATAGATGGACTAAAGTTTCCATTGCCTCCTCCCATTACTGCAACGTACTGATCATCCATCACATTTCTATCTCCAGGTCCACTTGGCATTCTAAATACCCTAGGTGAGGCCCATGTTTCACCTAAATATCTATAATCATAGTCTTCCCATCCAGTTGGTAATGAGCCGACTTCTACTATTGAGATCGTGTCAATTACTCCTCCAGGATTAGCATTAAAAGTGATGTCATTTTGAAATGTAAATTCTGTATTTGCCCCAACGATGTTTACTGTCACTGAATTTGTAACAACACTTCCATTTAAAGCTATACTTGTGTTGCTTGTATCTAAAGTTTGACCTGCTAAAGTTATCTTTTTTCCTTTATAGCATGAGGTGTTACCAGTTGTATTACAATTATCCGGTAAACCTTGCGTTGCATTAATTTTAGCAGTCTGTAGTTCTTTGAAATTTGTCTCGTTAATCCTTGAGGTTGAGTAGGAACCGCTATAAACTTTTCCATTATGATCAACTCTATGTACTTTTTCGCTAACTGTATCGTTTAAGATAGAGTATAAATGTAAAGGTTGGTCTAGTTTAGTTACATCAATTAAAGAAAAGCCAGCTCCAGCTCTGCCATACGGTATCATTAAAAGAGTGTACCAGCCCTCTTTATTGTGCACAGGATGTTCAAAGTATGTATCATGTGCAACTGGAGATCCATCTAACAAAAATCTAGGATTTGTTCCTCCTCCACCAGATCCTGTATTTAAACCTGAATTTATTATTCTTGGCATTTTAGGGATAATCAATGGAGGTACAAATCCCCATATCTCCTCTCCTTTTTTATAACCCCCCTGATCTCTAGTAGAAAAAGCATGGAGAATACCATTATTTGCTGCAGCATAAACAACTTCTAGTCTGTCACTGTTATCTTTTTTAAAATTTCCGTATCCTTTCTTTTTTCTGAAATATGCCTCAGTTAGATTGGTTGAACTTTCCATTGAGGCATTGGGAGGACCGATAACTAATAATGATGAGTTGTAGATATCTGCTAAATAACCATTTTCTAAGTTGTTTGGATCATCTTTTTTGGGTTTCATTCTTTTACTTTTTAAAGTTTGACAATTATTCATATAATTAAAATAGTCTTCTCCTCTTACAAAATTAATTATACCTTTATCCTCATCGTCAATCGTTCCATCTTTTCCAACATTAGAACAATGAGTTAGATTAACAGGGTAATTCCCTACAGTTTTTCTATGATACTCTTGGATAACATTTCCTTGAAGAGTAAATAAGTTTCTGATTTTACCCACATTACCATCATTGAAATTATTTATTGATGTGTCTCCATCCAAAGCCGTCCATATCTTTCTATTGTTTGGGTCTGGCATTACTTTGTTTGCAGACCATACTTCTGTTAAGCCTGGGAGTGCAAATTTTTTAACAGTTCCAGTCCACTCCTTGTTTGTTCGGTTTGTAAAGTTAGATTGAAATAATTCACCGTCCCTTTTAAATTCACTGGCAATACTTGGTGCAGATAAAACTATATTTCTTGAAATGATAGCCTGTACAATATTATCAGTCACATTTTTTAAATCTGCTGGAGTTTCAGCAAAATATACCCCTTTAGTGGTTGCTGTTTCTGTTCCTCCATAAATTGCTATATCTGTAAAATCAGTTTTTGCTTGATTATCGTTAATGACATCTGATCCGTAACCAACTGCAAAAGTCAAAACTGGTGGGGTTTTTTGAGCTAAACCCTGAATGACTTTTAAAGTGTCATCATTAATTCCCCATTTTGAGTCAGTGAATTGCCCATCACCAATTATTACAATTGCATTGATTTGACAATCGTCGAGACTTTGATACGCAGTCATTGGGTATGTAGAAACATTATAGTACCTGTGAATAATATTTCTAAAACCTTTACTGTTAGTATTATACAGCAAGTGAACATCATCCCTTGCAAGCTTTTCTTGAATTTGCTGGGCCCCTTTCGGATTAATACCAATATCCATGCACGCATCTGGTTTACAAATTTTTGGTTTATCATATCTAATATTTCCACCTACTGTCTTAAATCCGTCAAAATTTGCATTACCGCCGCTCCAAAAACCTAGACCAAAGTTTGCTTGTTGAAGAGTTGCCGAGTCATTTAATACATAACTAATTGCTTCTTTAACACCTTGAAACCTTGAAACACCTGGGTCACCAAAATGATCTTTATAAGTTAGATCTGCAGGGTCTAACATTGTAATCTCTAGTCTTCCATAATTGGTAACGAATAACGTATCTTTGTCTGCTGCTCCTACTCCAAAGTCTATTCCCATTGGATAATATAAATAAAGTTGGGAATTATTCGCCTTGTTTTCATTAAATGCATTGCCAATACCAACTTTTTTTTTAAAATCTGCCACAGCTACCTTATTTGGTAAATGATATTTACAAACGGAATGTGAAAAATATCCAGTTGTGTAGATTGTTCTATCTTTTACAACTATGCTGGCAGCTCCTCTACCCACACCACATTTATCTGTAGGATAAATTGGAGGCATCATGCTAAGTGGTGGTAAACATCCTTTTTTAGTAGGATCTGTTGTTCCATCATTGAGTACAATTCTTCGAATTGCTGCTTCACCCACTTTTCCAGTCGTATCTTTGCTATACATTACTATGCTACCGTCCTCTGTAACAACGTCTATAGATTCATTAAAATACTTGTAGATCTTCAAATCGAACTCGCATGTTATTTTTCCTTTATTGAAACCGTTTCCACCTGCCACTATATCAAATATATACATCCCACCGAGTTTGTCTTCACCAGGTGTTTCGGAGGAAACAACGTATAGTTTGTTTTCGTGTATAGCCATAGCTGTATTGCCTGACATTGAAGCTGGTCGATTTCCCTGAGCATCCTTAGTAGTGGTACAATTACTTCTAAAACCACCTTTGTTTTCATTTGAAATAAGATTAGAGTGAAAAGATCTTACTGATCCTTGTTTATAATTGTTTTTAGTACCAGGAGATATTTTTGTCTCCATTTGATAAAGTATGAAGCCACCATTATAATTTTTTCCATTATGATTAACTCTACACATATTCCCATGGGACATGTCTCTTTGATCAGCTAAAATATAAAGTCGCCTTGTTCCTGCATGATGTTCAATTTGAACTGGACTACCTAGGTCTCTATTTTTATAACCATGAATTCTCGTGTTCTGACTCTTAAATACTTGGTTACTACTGGCCAATTTATTTTGATCAGCGTCCCAATAAGAAACACCACCTTCATCAACTGCACTTACAAAGTAATTTCCACCCCATCTGCCCGAAACATCTGTGGGTGGTTTCATTGCATTTGGAATATTTCCACTTGCAGAATTGTGCATACTTTGAGACTTATCAACAAGAAATAAAATATTTGCTGGAGTAGAATTACCTGTTCCAGGTGGCAAAGGTTTTGCAAAGCTCAAATTAAATGGAACTAAGAGCAACAGAAAAATGTAACTTAAAAATTTTATTTTCATAAAAAGTTATATTACAACAAATTGACTGTAGTTTAATTATTAATTAAATCCTAGACCCAAATTGGTAATTAATATTTAGTTTATGAAAATCTTATTGAGCTATAAGGCTGTAAATCAAGATTTGTAGGCTCATTAGCAATCATTTTGCTAACTATTTTTCCAGATATTGCACCTAAAGTCCAACCTAGATGATGGTGTCCAAAAGAATAAAATACATTTTTATAATTTTTGGAAGGTCCTAACACCGGTAAAAAATCTGGAAGCGATGGCCTAAATCCTAACCATTCATCTTTATGTTCAGGTAAACCATCTATCATATCCTTAGCATTTAAAATTAAATTTTTAATCCTTGATTTTGATAACGGGTTTTCTAATCCACCAAATTCAACAGTTCCAACAACTCTTAAACCTTGTTCCATAGGTGTCATACCAAAACCTCTATCAGCATAAACAATTGGTCTTGAAATTAAATGATCGCAACCTTTAAAATGCACATGATATCCACGTTCAGTATCAAGTGGAATATCTTCATGAAGTTTGTCTGTTAATCTTTTTGAAAAAGCTCCACACGCTATGACTAATTTATCAAATATAAATCTTTGTGCTTCAGTCCTTAAAACTGGCTGTTCACCGTCAAAATCAACATTTTGAATATTTAGTTTTAAAAATTTTCCACCCTTCTCTATAAAACTCTCAAATAATTTTACTAAAATTTTTCTAGGATTTCTTGCATGTCTTGCATAATCATAAAAAACTCCACCATCATAAAATGGTTTTAGATTTGGTTCTAAATCATGAATTTCTTTTGGATTGACTAATTGTTGTTTTACACCAAGTTCATCTCTAATTTGAATTTCAAGTTCTCTACTTTTTAAACTTTTATTTGTCCAAACATATAAAATTCCCTTACTCTCAACTAACCCTTCTAAATCAACATCTTGAAATAATTCATCAAAGGCTGGTAATGATTGATCTAAAATTTGATGCATATATTTTGCTGTATGCATCATTTTTTCTTTTCTACAATTTATAATAAATTTGACAAACCAAGGAACCATTTTCGGTACATAATTCCATTTTAGAGCTAAAGGCCCTCTTGAGCTTACTAACATTTGAGGAACATCTGCCAAAATATCAGTTCTATTTAATGATACAGATGCATAAGGTGAAAAATGGCCAGCGTTGCCGTAAGAAGCTGCATTACCAGGCTCGTCTCTATCAAATAATGTTACTTGAAATCCTTTTTTTTGTAAAAACAACGCATTACAAACTCCCTGTATTCCTGCTCCTACAATTCCAACTTTTATAGATTTTTCTGGCACATTAAAAATATAAATCTACAAAATTAATAATGAAGAAGATATTTGACGCGGGTGATTAATGTAAACTAGTTTATAATTTTAAATAAAATTAAAGCCATCACTGAATAATCTAATACAGGTTTAATTTTATTAAAGCTCTGATTTTTCTTACTTAAAATATCATACCTTCTTCTAATAGTGTCGTATAGTAAATGCATTCCTACCATTACTAATGAAACTGAGAATACAACAAATATAATATCAAATTTAAATAAACCCATCACAATTGTTCCAATAAAAGTAAGCAAAGAAATATTTGAAACAAAAATGCTAAATAAAATATTTTTACTAAATGAAAAAAATTTTTTAATTACTACAAAAAAATATGACCAAATAAGCACCAGTTCAAATATTATAATTTCAGACATCTATCTTAAATAATAAAGGTTTGCTTGATTTAAGTAACTTTTTTCACAATCAAACTCATCTAAAGTCGTAAAAAAGATTTCATTGATTTCAGCCGAATGATTAACATTGCATTTTCTTAACTCTGCATTAAAGGTACTGTCTGCCACATGTTCTAGTGGTTGCTTGCCAGTTTTTTGTTTGACAAATAAACCTGATCCTGATGCTGCAACTGCTCTTGTTGTACTACCTGATTGAGCGATGGTAAATCCTGTACTAACAATAGATGCTGTAGGTCCACAACCTTGTAAAAAAAGGATTAGAATAGAGTATTTAAAAAATTTTTTCACTGGAGGAAAGTACGAAATATTTTTAAAAAGTGTACCTAAATTAGTGTTCATATTGGGTTGATACAATCAGATAGGGTGCGTGAAATAATAATGAATCTGCCTGTGTCTATTTGCCAAGTCCTATTATTGTTAAATCATCCTCAAGAATATTCTCATCGTTATTTTGATCAAAATTCTGGCCTTTCGTACTTTTGCTCTCAACATCTTTTATAATTTTGGATAACTCTTTTTTTAAAGATGTATTTTGATAACTATTTATTAAATCTTTTACACCAGCGATTCCTATTTCCTCACCTTTATCGTTTCTGCATTCTGAAAATCCATCTGTAAAACAATATAATCTTCCATTATCTAATTTGAAACTTTCTAGTTTGTATTCATTACTATTATCTGCTTTTTTAATTCCTAATGGCAAAGAAGAGGATTCATACTCTTTAAACCCTTCACCATTTTTAAATAATGCAGGAAGATGTCCTGCATTTGAAAGTTCAACAATATCTGTTTGTGAGTTATAAGATCCAACTATACTTGTCACATATACCCCTTTTGGATTTGTTTGACGAAGATCATTATTCATTTCGTAGTGAATTTCGTTGGGTTTAAATTTGTTTTTAGAATATATTTTAAATAAAGTTATGGCTCTTGCCATTACCATTCCAGCATTTACACCTTTTCCTGATACATCGCATAAAGTAAAATAAATTTGATCGTTGTGAGTATAGAAATCATAGAAATCTCCAGATATTTCTCTTGCTGGAATATTTATCCCTTCTATTGGAAAATTGTTTATAGTTCTTCTTGGCATTAGTCTTTTTTGAACATCAATTGCAAGTTTAATTTCTTTTGAAACTCTATTTTTCCATATGTTTTTTTGATGTTCTGATTGTTCGAGCTTATCCATTATGTTGTTGTATTGACTTGCTATAACTCCTGCTTCTGTAAATGGATCCTGCGGTGCTCTTAAACTAAAATCCTCAGTTTCTTGCTGTTTGTTTAAAACTTTTAGTAAGTCATGAGTAGCTGTGGATGCGTTGTGTTCAGAGATATTAAGTCCCATGTCCTCTTCAATTTTATTTACTCTCAATCTAAATAATAAATTGATAATAAAAAAAATTGTAAATGCTGAGATAAAACAAAAAGCCCCAACACTTACGATCCCAATCAGTTGAATATATAATTGATCAATCATTGGTCTTTCTATTCCCATTGCCTCGAAATCACCAAATATTGCAACAGCGATTGTTGCCCAGGTACCTGCAAATAAATGAACTGGAACAGCGCTGACTACATCATCAACTTTTATTTTCTCTAATAACAAAATTCCAGATCCAGATACTATTCCACCGATTGCTCCAATTATAATTGCTTCAGTTGGATCAACATAAGCACAAGATGCAGTAATTGAAACTAAACCAGCAATTGGCCCTGTAATCATGAACATCGGCTCAGGTTTTTTCATAACATAAATACCCATTACACTAGATAAAATTAAACCTGCCGAAGCTGCTAGAAATGTATTAATTAATATAAGTGGAATTCTAAGATCCATTGCACCATTGGCGCCCCCATTAAACCCAAACCAACCAAACCATAAAATTAAAGCACCAAGTGCAGCTAGAGGTGTGTTACTTCCTTGGAAAGTTCTTTTCCTTCCGTCTTGAAATCTACCAGTTCTATTTCCGATAATTAATAGTACCGCAAGTGCAACCCAACCACCAACAGAATGTACAACACTTGATCCAGCAAAATCAATAAAACCTAATTTTCCTAACCACCCTGTTTTAATATCTGGATTTGAAAAATTTAATGACCAAACCCAGTGTCCAACAATTGGGTAAATAATTCCTGATGTAACAAATGTAATAATTACGTATGAAAAAAATTTTAATCTTTCAGCAACTGCACCAGAAACGATTGTTGCAGCTGTTGCAACAAACATTGCCTGGAATACAAAGAACGACTGATATCCTGCAACTTTTGTTGTAAAGAAAAAAAACTTTGAGCCAAATAAGCCAGATACACTAGTTCCATACATCAAAGCAAATCCAAATGCCCAAAAGGTTGCTACTGAAATTCCAAAGTCTGTAACATTTTTAAGTGCAACGTTAATACTGCTTTTGGCTCTTGATAAACCTGACTCTAAACACATAAAGCCGGCTTGCATCAAAAAAACTAAAATAGCACAAATTAGAAGCCAAAACGTATCTAGGTTCGCTTGAAGAACAGCTTCAAGTCTAAACTCAAGCGCTTTGTTAGCACCTTTGTTAGTTAATTCTAATTGATTTAATTGAGACTGTAACTTAAAGACCAGGGCCTGTAATTCAGCTACAGTCATAAAAATTTATTAGTCTAATATTTTAACAGCTTCACCTGCATCAGTAACTATTTTGTCAACACTAACAACTTTAATTACCTCAAAACCAGTTCCTGCGATTGCTTCTTTGTATTGCTCATCAGATAAGTTTGATTTATCTTGAAAAGCTGACACAGCAACACCTTCAGGCCAAGATACTTTAATATCTGCGTCTGGACTTGCTTTTTGTAAAGCTTCGGTTACCATTTTTTGACATTTAATACATATCATACCATTTACTTGTGCAATTTGAGTTTGTGCTGCAAACAAGTTTGTACTTATCAATGTTAAATATAGGCTTAAGATTAATTTTTTCATATTCTCCTTATTTTAAAACTGCTGAAATCTATATTTATTAAAATTTAAATCAAAATAAATTTATCTATCTTATTTAATTTTTAGTTTCCTAATCCTACTAAAGTTAAGTCATCACTAAGGTTTTTCTCCCCCGCGACTTTAATTACCTCAGATGTTACATCCTTGAGTTGTTTTTTTAAATCATTATTAAAATTATTTTCTATAATCTTAATGGAGCCCTCGACACCTATTTCATCCCCGTTTTTATCTAAACTTTCTGATAATCCATCTGTAAATATGTAAAATCTTGAGGAGCTTAATTTAGTTCTTTCTAATTTATAAACACTTTTATCTTTATGTTTTATAACCCCTAAAGGTGTTGAGCTTGAAGTATACTCAGAATATTTTCCATCTTGAGTTCTTATTAATGCTGGTTGATGTCCTGCATTAACCCATCTTATTTCTTCACTTACTAAATCATATTCACCTAAAATACATGTCACAAACATTCCAGCCGTTTTAGTTTGATACAAATCGTTATTCATATGAAACATCATTTCATCTGGATCAACTTTGTCCTTTGACATTATTTCAAATAATGTAGAAGCTTTTGCCATTACCATGCCTGCATGTATTCCCTTTCCAGCAACATCTGCAATAATAAAATAAATACTTTCGTTATGAGGGTAAAAACTATAAAAATCTCCTGAGACTTCTCTTGCAGGAATGTTAATACCACTTACAGGAAAATTATTTAAATTTCTTTTTGGTAAAAAGTTTTCTTGAACTTTGACTGCCAAATTTACTTCTTTTGAAATTCGCTCTCGCCATTTATTTTTTTCGGTCTCGCTAGACTCTAACTTGCTCATAAGTTTATTGTAATATAATCCAATCACACCACCTGCTGTGAATGGATCTTGAGGACCTCTAATTTTTAAATCACCGGATTTTGATTGTTTGTCTAAAATTGCAATTAAGTCGTGTTCAACAGATACCGCTCCATGCTCTGCAATATTTAATCCTAACTCTTCATGTATTGGGCTTACTCTCAAAGGATAAAAATAATTTACAACTTTAAAAAATACAAATGATGAAACAAACGAAAAGAAACCTATTGCACTAATACCAATTAGTTGAGCTTTGATCTGTTCTATTCTTGATAAACCTGTACCTAAAATTTCTAAATTAGAAAAAATCCCAACAGCAAGTGTTCCCCATACTCCTGCAGCTAAATGCACTGGTACTGCTCCAACAACATCATCTATTTCTTTTTTATTTAATAACTCATGAACAATAATTGCAATAATCGTCCCAATAATTCCAATTAAAATCGCTAAAAGAGAATTTACAGAATTGCATGCTGCAGTTATAGATACCAATCCCGCTAAAGGTCCAAGGACAACATAAAAAGGATCTGGTTTTTTAAATAGTACAAAAGATATCAATAAACTCGTTAACAATCCAAAAGCAGCAGCAAGAAATGTGTTAATCAATATCAATGGAACAGCCTCATCCATTGCACCATTGCTTCCTCCATTAAATCCAAACCATCCAAACCAAAGAATTAAAGTTCCAAGAACAGCAAGTGGAAAGCTTGAACCTGTAAATTTACCTTTATTTGCCTCTGAATATTTACCAATTCTAGGCCCTAAAATTAAAACGCCTGATAGAGCTATCCAGCCTCCAACGGAGTGAACAATTGTGCTTCCGGCAAAATCTACAAAACCTAAGGCTGCAAGCCATCCTTTATTCATAGCCTCCCCTAAATAACTTGAGGACCATGCCCAATGACCTACAATTGGATAAATTATTCCAGTAGCAAATACGGTCATTATTAAATAGCCGACAAATTTTAGTCGTTCAGCAACAGCACCAGATATGATAGTTGCTGCAGTTGCAACGAACATTGCTTGGAATACAAAATAAGTTTGGAATTCTGGAATATCAGTTGCAAAAAAGAATAAATCTGTTCCGAATAAACCGTTGAAGCTTTTACCAAACATCAAGCCAAAGCCAAAAAGCCAAAAGACTACAACGGATACACCAAAATCAGCTGCATTTTTCAATGCAACATTAATACTATTTTTGTGTCTTGATAAACCACTCTCAACACACATAAAACCAGCCTGCATGATAAATACAAGAATTGCACAATCAATTACCCAAAGGGTATCTATAAATGATTTTACATCACCCACATTTATTTCCATTAATGTAGTTTAATCTCTTTTTTTCCAAATATAGAAAAAAAAATAAGGTGCTATGGCAGGCACGATACCAAACCAAAACCACTCATCCCAACGAAAGCTTTTATCAACAGCAAAGCTTTTTAGTCCATTCCACCAAGTTAAATAGCCAATTAAAATTATCCAAGCTAAACTTATGGTTGTAAAAATTTTTTGGTTTTGGGTAAGATCTCCACTAAAAATTTTAATAATAAAATTTTTAATATCTTGGTACATTTAAGATATTTTTAACAATTAGTTCTAGTTATTGACTGTGTATTACCGGTCAACTTAATTTCACAAGTACCGTCTGTTTCTTTAGCAATTAGAAAATAAAGTGCTGAACTATTTTGTACAGCACAAACGTTAAATCCAACTTCTGTTGCGAATAATTCAGCCTTATCCACTAATGCATCCTCGACAGCATCTGAAGTAGAAGCGCTTGGTGTACAAGTTGATCCTGATGTACCGTAATAAGTAGAGTTGTCTGAATAATATTCTGTTTGCCCCAATGATAATTGCATTAATGCATTTTCTACTGATTTTTGCTTTGTAGAGGATACATAGCCGTTGTAAGCAACAATACCAACGGCTGCCAAAATTCCTATTATAGCAACCACAACTAGGAGTTCGATTAATGTAAATCCCGAACTCCTAGATATTGATTTTTTTTTTTTATTCAATGTTAATGATGTTAGTAACTAAGTCAGCGGTGTCGTTACTGCCACAAGTAGTAATTGTTACTTTATTACTACCTGCTGTAGTACCTTTCGTGTGGTCGACTACAGTATCACCCTGAGTGGCATCACTACATGCAGTCATAGCAGTTCCGTCGATAAGAGCCTCTTCCTTATCATATGGATTTTTAAATTCTCCCGCCATCATGGCTACTACAGCTTTATCAACTTCACCAGCGGTATATCTGTTTGTACAAGTTAACTGTTCACCAAATGCTTTCTGATCACCTAAATCACATTTCTTTAGTTCGCCAGCTACAAGCTTAACAATTTGAGCTTGGTGAGATTTTGCAGCTGATTTTTTTGCTCCTCCAACATAACCAGAATATGCAACAACACCAACAGCAGCTAGGATACCTATAATCGCTACTACAACTAATAGCTCAATAAGCGTAAATCCTTTTTGTTTTTTCTTCATTATAATGTTCCTTTTTATTTATTAATAAACTTTAGAATGAATACATATTTTTAGATTATGCTCAAATATGCAAGTGTTAAAAATGGGTCATTTATGCGATGAATTGCTTGATTTTAATTAAAATTTAATAAATATTCATGATATAACCATCCAATGTCTTACAAAATATCAGAAGAGGGAAATGTAGCTACTGTTCATCTTGACGGTGAAATAGATATGGATGTGACTGAAAAAGCAAAAGAAGTAATTATGCCTCTTATTGAGGCTGGTAAAGAGGTTCATCTAAATCTTAAAGAAGTACAATACATGGATTCTTCTGGGATATCTGTTCTAATCGAAAGTCATCAAAAGGCAGCTGAACTTGGAACCAAAGTAATTTTAAAAGAAATAAGTAAATCAGTTCTTAAGGTAATTATGATGGCTAAATTAGAACAAATATTAATTATTGAGTGATGACATTTGAAGAGCATAAAGAATTTCCTGTAGACTCTTCAAGTTTAAAAGATGTTAGAAGCTTTGCACGTGAAGTTTTAGCAAAAGACCCATTATTTAAAACTACTAGTGACGATGTAGTATTAGCTTTAGCTGAAGCTGCGCAAAATATTGTAAAACATGCATACAATGGTCAACCGACAGGTGATACAATGAGAGTTGAATTAAGTTTTAAAGATAATCAGCTAGTTATTGATTTATACGACAAAGGTAAACCAGCAATTCCTCAAAATATAAAACCACGAGCAGTCGATGATATTAAGCCAGGAGGACTAGGAACATTTTTTATTGGTCAAATTATGGATGAGGTAACTTTTAAAACGTCCGCATCGGATTGGGTTAATCATCTAATTATGACAAAAAATTATTAATTTATTGACCCATTAATGCACCAACGTTAAAGATTGGTGAGTACATGGCGATCATTAGTCCACCAATCATTGTTCCCATAAAAACAATCATAATTGGTTCTATTAAACTAGACATGTTATCTACAGCTGTATCAAATTCTTCCTCATAATACATTGAAACAGAAGTAAACATTTCATCAAGATTACCAGTTTGTTCTCCAACTGAAACTAATTGACTAAATGTTGGAGGAAAAGTTGGTTCTTTCAAAAATAATTTTGTAAGCGTATCCCCAGAGAAAACTCCTTTTTTTACATTTTCAAGTGCTTGTGTGACCACATCATTATTGCTTACTTGTTTTGCTATCTCAATACTTTCTAATAAATTTACTCCAGCTGCACTAAGGTTACCCATAATTAAAGAAACTCTTGCAATTAGAGATTTTAAAATCATATCACCAAAGACAGGCATTTTTAACATTCTCCCATGCCATTTATATCTTATTGCTGGAACTTTTGTTGTAAGATATCTAAAAACTATAAATCCAATTACAGTTGTTAAAAGTAAAACCATTCCCCCCGTTCCACGCATAAAATTACTTGCATTCATTATTACTTGTGTAGGAGTAGGCAATCCAACACCCATGCCTTCATACATTTCAGCAAATATAGGTACAACTTTTACTAACATGAAAACCATGACTGTAATTGCTACTGTAAACATTACAGCGGGATACATCAAAGCACCTTTAATTTTCTTTTTTACTTTTTCTCTCTTCTCTAAAGAGTCTACAAGTTTGAGCAAAAAAACATCTAACTTACCACTAGCTTCACCAGCTTTGATTAAGTTAATATATACATTATCAAATACTTTTGGGTATTTTTCAAAACACTTAGATAAAGTTAATCCTCCTTCAAGATTTTTTCTAACATCTTCAACTATTATTTTAACCTCTGGATGTTCTAATTGATCTCTCAACATCGAGAGAGTTTGAAGAATTGGAAGTCCTGCTTTTACCATTGTTGCAAATTGCTTTGAAAATATAACTATATCTTCTGGTTTTATTTTCTTTTTAAATAGGCTAAAGCTACTCCCGCCACTTTTCTTTTTCTCTGCTGCTTTTTTCTTAGTTCTGATGAGTTTTGTTATGATAATTTTTTGATCTTTTAATTTAAACGATGCTTCCTCTTGACTTAGGGCATCAATAGTACCTTCAACATATTTTCCTGCTGAAATACCTTTATAACTGTAAGTTTCTGATGACATTTAAATTAATCCATGCTGAGAACTCGATCAAATTCTCTGAAATTCAAGTCCCCACTTATAATCATTTCTCTACCCATATCTGACATTGTTCTAAATCCTTCATTTTTTGCAATTTCTTTCAATTCTGGAGTAGTTGCTTTTCTTAAGATAGCTTCTTTTACAGGTTTCGTAACATTCAATACTTCATAAATTCCCATACGACCTTTGTAACCACTGTCTTTACACTTTGGACATCCTTTACCTCTAAATGCTTTTGCTCTCGAGGCTTGCTCTGCAGTAAATCCAATTTCTTCTAAAACTTTAGGATTAACATCGGGATCTGGTTCTCTACATTCTGTACAATTTTTTCTCGCTAGTCTCTGTGCAAGAACAAGTGTACATGCAGCTGAAATTAAATAATCTGGGGTGCCCATATTTTGTAATCTAGTAATTGAACTTGGTGCATCATTTGTGTGAAGTGTACTAAATACTAAGTGACCTGTTAATGCAGCTTTCAAACCAATATCAACAGTTTCTTTATCCCTCATCTCTCCAACTAGAATTATTTCTGGGTCTTGTCTTAAAAAAGATCTTAAAGCCCTATTAAAGTCATAACCTATATCATCTTTTATTTGAACTTGTCCTACTCCATCTAATTCATATTCAACAGGATCCTCTGCTGTTAAAATATTTAAGTGAGGTTTAGATACCTCTTTTAAAATACTATATAAAGTTGTAGTTTTTCCTGAACCAGTTGGGCCTGTAACTAGTATTAATCCCTGAGTTCCATGAATAGCTTTTCTTAAATTTTTTAAATCAGTTTCCTCAAAGTTTAGTTGCTCTAAACTTATGTCACCAGCGTCTTTGTTAAGAATCCTCATAACAATTCTTTCATTAGTAGCTGTTGGTAATATTGAAAGTCGAAGGTCTACAACTTTTCCATCAATTTTAAATGGGATAGCACCGTCTTGTGGCAATCTTCTTTCTGCAATATCAAGTTTGCCCATAATTTTAAATCTTGTAACAACTGCTCCATAGTTTGAATGAAGAAATTTTGCAAAATGTTCTTGTTCCTGTAACATTCCATCTAATCTGTATCTTACTCTTGCACTAAATCTATAAGGTTCTATATGGATATCAGATACTCCTGCTTTAATTGCCTCTGCAACAACTGCTGTAGAAAATTTAATTACCTCAGACTCGTTTTCTAATGCTTCAATATCTTCTTCTGGTTTCTCATCCAAAACCTCTGCGTTCTCATCAACCTCATAATCAAAGGTTTGTATTTTTTCTTTATTTGCTTTTTGGATAGCTTCAATAGTTGTTTCACCTTCTTTAAGAAGTTTTTGAATGTAATCAGAAATTTGAGTTACTTTTGCAGCGTGTAACTCTATATCTTTTTTAGTAATAGTTTTTAAGTTTCTCATTAAACTTAATTTTGAACTATCAGAAATTGCTATATGAAGAGTTTTTCCTTCAATTTTAAATGGAGCGATAAAATTCATTCTTATGTAATTTGATGGTAGAACAGACCTAACATCATCTGGTATTTGCATATTGCTAAGATCGACAACCTGAAGAGATTGTTCTTTGACTAAAAGATCTAAAATCTTATCTTCATCTGTTAATTTTAATTCAAATACTGCATCAAGTTGAGACTTTTCTCCCTCAGATGAAGCTTTTTTAATGTCAATTAAATCTTTTCCTGATATAATATCTTGATCAATTAAGATATTTATCAAATTAATTTCCGATTCTCTACTAATATCTATCATTATAAAATTCTTGGAGCTATAAACACCAACAATTCGTCTAGGTTATCAGAATTTGACTTACCTTTAAAGAGATTACCTATCACTGGGACATTTCCTAACCCAGGAGTTTGACTTTTTGATTGAGCTATCACGTTTTTCTTAATTCCACCAATAACAACTATATCCCCATCTGCTACCAATAACTTAGTGACTATCTCCATTTTGTTAATAGGAGGCTCATCAGACTCTGCCGCTCTATTTGGTGTATCATTATTTACTTTAATATTGAGTAGTACATTTCCATCTCCGATTATGCTTGGTGTAACCTCTAATTTTAATGCTGCCTCTTTAAATGCTGTAGTAGTTGTTCCTTCAGAAGTGGTTTGATATGGAATTTCTTCACCTTGGGTGACTGTTGCTGATTGATTGTCTATTGTAAATACTTTTGGATTTGAAATAGTTTTTCCTAACCCAAGACTCTCAAGTGCTGTAATTTCTGCTTTTAAAACTCCAGTTCCGGTTCTTCTTAAAATTCCAATTCCACTTGTTGCACCTGTCGCAGCAAAATCAGTAAGGCTATCTGATGCTGATCCTACATTAGCAACTGTGTTTAGATCTATACCATCTGCACTTCCTGAACTTGTACCTTGTGCACCTCCAATATTGTTACCACCTCTTAAATAATAACCACCTAATCTCGTTCCAAGTGCTCTTTCAAAATCAGAATTTGCCTCAACTATAAAAGCTTCAATGAGAACTTGTTTAGTCCTTATATCTATTTCTTTAATTAATTTATCAACTACATCTAAATCTGGCTCTTTCCCTCTTACAATTATTGACCTTGTTGTGTTCTCTTCTGTAACTTGAATTGGAATGAATGATGAATCGCCTGATCTTGAGGTAAATAATTCCTCTAGTGTGGATTTTGCTTGTGATGGTGTAATGTAATAAAGTCTAAAAATTTCTGAAATAATTGGTTCAACACTATCTTCTAATTCTACTTTTCTTTTAACAGCCTGTGCTCTATCTGATTTATAATTCTCTTGTTCTGTTAAAACATTTGGTGAGTGAATTCTTATCAAATTTGAATTTACATCAATGTCTGATGCATAATTTTTCATATCTAATAAAGCTTGGAATGCTTTATCCCAAGGTACATCTACTAACTCAGCCGATATGGCCCCTGCAACTTCATCACCTACTAATACATTTATTTCACCTATTTTACCCATCAGGTGCATAGTTTCTTTAAAATCTAAATTTTTAAATTTTAAAGTCACTCTTTGTTTTAAAAGAGGATAAGTGTCTGGTATTAACAAATAGTTTCTTTGTGCCTCCGAAGAAATTTTTTTTCTTTTACCAGCTTTTTTTTTTCCGTCCGCTGGTTTAGGGCCTAACTCTAAAGTTTTTTGAATTTCGGCTCTACCAGACTTCTTTATGTCTTCTTTAATTAAAGGTGTATTGTGTTTGAAAGGTTTGTTGACATCTTTCATCTGTTGACATGCACTTAATACAACTGAAAATAGAATTACGCCAAATATTTTAAATATATTTTTAGTATTCATCTGCCTCTCTTATTAAATTATTAAAATCAATCATCATGTAAGTTTTGTCATCCTTTTCAAATATTGCCTCTGTCAATCTTAAATCAACTAATTTAATTTTTCCCAAATACTGACCCAATGTAAGTGTAATAATTTCGCCACTTGAATTGACTAGTGTTATGTAGCTATTATCTTTTCCAGAAATTAATCCAGCTAATTTAAAATTATACAAACTCATTACATCCTCTTGCTCTTCAGGAGTAACTGTTGCATCAAGTGAACCAGTTGTACCTTCGTTTCCTGCAAATGGATCGTTTAGTGGAACTTCCTCATCATCTTGAATTTCTTGAGAAATCTGATTCACATCCTCGTTTTGAGTTGTATCATGGTTATCAGCAAAAGCAGCAATTGAAAAAGTTAAAAAGAATGATATTAGGAATGTTTTAAAAAAATTCATTAGGTAGTCCTACAATTGTTAATTCACCACTTGCAATAACTGAGCCATTTTTGTCATTTTGTACAACATTTATCATCTCATTGTCAAAGTTTAACATCTTCTTTGATCTAGATACTGCTCTTTTAAACTTAATATAACTCAAAAAATTACCTTTGATTTCAAAAAGCACAGGAATTTTATAGTAAGATATTTGACTAGCTTGCAACAAATCCTCTGCTTGATCAGGCACTCCAGGCTTTAGTACAGGTTTTGGTTTTTGCTTCTCAATTTTTGAAATCACTAAACCAAATGCTCCAGCAAATCTACTTAGACTTTGATATAATCCCTCCACTTCTTCTTTAGAGTGAAAAAGAGTAGAATTTTTTTCAACAATCGGTTCCATCTTTTTAATTCTTTTTCTAATGGAGATAATATCATCTTCCATTTTTTTGATTTCTTGCAGTTTCAACACTTTATCCTCATGAGTAGCCTTTCTCTCTTTAACCATAGGATTTAAAATTGCATAGTATATTATTAAAAATAAAATTATTGCTCCAAATCCTATTCCGAACTTAATCAATGTTTTTTTATCAAAAGCTGCTAGCTTTTCTTTAAGATCATCCATTGTTATATTTTTAAGATCCATTAAACATTCTCCAATTTACAAGCTATTAAAAAACCCTTCATTGTATTATTTGCATTATTTCCAGTGTTAGGTAAAGTCATGCTGGCAAGTGATGCTTGTGATATCAATTTTTTATTATTTAAATTACTTATTAATTTTAAAATATCTTGATCGCTAGCAGCCATGCCTTCAATTAAAATTTGGTTTGATCCATTGTAATCAAGTTTTGTAAATTTTACTCTTTTTGGAACAGCAGATGCAATTTGCGCTAAAACTCTAAAGCTTATTTTTTTATTAGATTTAATTGATTTGCTTAATTCCATTTGTTTATTCAGTTTACCAAGTGTTTTGCTTAAATTATCAACTTCTTTATTTTTTAATTTATGGTTCTGAACTACTTGGTCATAGTCTGAAATTTTATTATTTAAAACAGAAATCTGCCAGAATGATAAGCCAAAAAGAATGATATAAACTGCTGCAACAACTCCAACAATTCCTTTAAACGCAAAATTTGAAAAAGCTTTTGCTCTTTTTTGTTGTATCATCGTATCACGATTTGGAAGTAAGTTAATATTTTTAACAGCTGTAACGAATTTAAAGTAACCAAATACATCTAGCTTTCTAAAAGCTAGTCCTAGAACGGTTGATAGATAAGATCTATTTTCTAACTTAACATTTTCTTCTAATTGTGCAGGAATTTTAATTCCATCCAAAGGATCAAATAAATTAAAACCTGTATTAACTAAATTTTTTCTAAAGCTTGCAAGATACGTT
>CACGTU010000006.1 GCA_902576045.1 uncultured Pelagibacteraceae bacterium
TTTCTTGTGTAACTTGTTTAGCTTTTGCATATTCATTATAGATTGCTAAAAATCTGCTTGCTTCACCTTCTGCTTTTGCAACTACTTCTTTTTTATAAGCTTCTGCTGCTTGTAAAATTTTTTGAGCTTCTCCCCGTGCTCTTGGGATCACATCATTTGCATACGCCTCAGCTTCGTTTTTAGACCTTTCCATATCAGCTCTTGCTGCTTGGACATCTCTAAATGCATCAATTACTTGATCTGGTGGGTCGGCTTTTTGTGTTTGAACTTGTGTAATTTGAATACCTGAAGTGTATTCATCTAAAATCTTTTGAATAATTTCTTGAGTTTCTGTCTCAATTACTGATCTTCCCTCTGTTAAGATAGGTTGAATGTTTGATCTAGCGATTACTTCCCTCATAGCAGTTTCTGCAGCAGCTTTTACGGTACCCTCAGGATCTTGAATTTTAAATAAGAAATTTCCTGCATCTTTTATTACCCAAAATACTGAAAAGTCGATGTTAACAATATTTTCGTCACCAGTTAACATTAAGCTTTCTTCTGGTACATCAGCAACACCCCCGGATGAAAACCCACTATCTCTTTCAGATCTAAAACCAATATCCATTCTATTTACTTTTGTAACTTTCGGAGTGATCACACTCTCAATTGGATATGGAAAATGGTAATTAAGACCAGGCTGTGTAGTATTTACAAATTTTCCAAATCTTAAAACAACTCCTTGTTCGTCAGGAAGTACTCTATAAAGTCCACTTAGTCCCCAAAGAGTTACTATAATAAGCAAACCAACAATTATTGGTTTAGCTCCACCTTTACCACCACCTAAAAATCTATTTAATAAACTTTGAATTTTTTTAATGACTTCATCAATATCAGGCGGAGTTGGACCTCTTCTAAATCCACCGTTATCTCCACCACCTCCTGGAGGGCTGCCCCATGGGCTTTGATTTCTGAAATCATTCATACGACACTCTATATAGTGTCTTTATTGCTAAAAACAAGGTAATGGTATTTTAATGAATGACAAAAAAGTAGGCCTTAGTGACACAATGAAGGCTAAAACTGAGCCAAAAAGCTTTCAAAAAAACCCTATACCAGGTACCAAATTTACGATTGCAATCTCAAGTGCAAAAGGAGGGGTTGGTAAATCTACTTTTGCAACGAATCTTGCTTTAGCTTTGACAAAAGTTGGGTGCAAGGTTGGATTGTTAGATGCGGATATTTATGGACCTTCTCTTCCTAAATTATTTTCAATTAATGAAAAACCTGAAAGCGATGGTCAAACTTTAAAACCAATTATTAAGTATGATATTCAATGCATGTCTATTGGTTTTTTAACTGATGAACAGACACCAATGATTTGGCGTGGACCCATGGTAACAAGTGCAATTAAAACATTTACACAAAAAGTTGCTTGGAAAGATTTAGATTTTATTATTGTTGATATGCCTCCGGGAACTGGGGATACACAATTAACATTCGCTCAAGAAATAAATATGGATGGAGCAATTATTGTTTCCACTCCTCAAGAAATTGCACTTCAAGACGTCAAACGAGGAATTAGAATGTTTGATAAATTAAAAGTAAAAATAATTGGGTTAATAGATAATATGAGTCATTTTATTGGTGATGACGGAAAAAAATATGCAATCTTTGGTGAAGGTGGGGTTAAGAGGACTGCAGAAGAATTTCAAAAAGAATTTTTAGGTGAGATACCAATTAATTCAGAAGTTGGAAAGCAAGGTGATTTAGGATCTCCAATAGTTGAAAGCAAACCCAATCATGAAATTTCTAAGATTTATTTGGAATTTGCAGCTAAAATTAAATCAAATTATCTTTAAGATCAAAAGCTTCCATCAATTCATTCCATTCTCTTTTAGAAAGTCCTGATTGATTCATGTCAACTTTATCGCCTTTGATTAGTTTTTTAAGCACTTCTTTTCCTTTTGCAGAAACTTCTGTTCCTCCAACCCTATAATCCATAAAAGCTTCGTAAGTTATTGGCACCCATTTTTTAACTGTATCCAACATTACATCTGCATAAGCGCGTATTTCATATTGAGCGTGGTGATCAGCCCGTAATCTTAAAAAATTCATTAAGTTTAACAAATCTGTTTTCCAGTACCACTGCGTATAAGTATTTAAAGTTAAATTCATACGTGCAAGTTCTCTTGCAAGTCCCACTGCATTTTCATCAATTACAGAGCCATCATATCTTTCATTAAGCATTGTTTGATAATTATTATATGTCTGCTCTGCATCCCCTTTTAAAAGTTCTAAAACTTTTTTAGCTTTTTCACCTTCAAGAACATCACCTCTTCCTTGTCTGTTACTTTGCGACTGTGCTGCTAAATGCTCAGGTGCTGGTAAATAAAATTCTTTATCAAGGATAGAATATCGTGCAGAGTATTCATTTACATTTGCAGTTCTATGCCTGATCCATTGTCTTGCAATGAATATTGGAAGTTTAACGTGATATTTAATTTCACACATTTCAAATGGAGTGCTATGCCAGTGTCTCATTAAGTACTTTATTAATCCTTCATCTGTTGAGACTTTCTTTGTACCTTTGCCATAAGAAACTCTAGCTGATTGAACTATTGAGGTGTCATCACCCATATAGTCAACTACCCTAATAAATCCGTGATCTAATATTGGAAGAGCCTCATAAAGAATTTTCTCTAATTCTGGCGCTGTTACTCTTTTAGTCTTATATTCTTGTGATTGTTGATCTTTTATTTCTTGTGCTTGTTCGCTGGTTAATTTCATGAATAAATTATTGAATCTCTATAATTAGGTTTTATATTAATCAGGTTGGTTTTCCAACTATGACGATAAACGAATTTCGTAATAACCATTACGGACGTGGGGGCAGTACCCACCACCTCCACCATTTTCAACTTACGGGGGTGAATTAGGATCGACGGGTGTCTAAAAGTTATTCTTTCGTTCGGTATTGTTCCGCCGTGATGGGCTAATTTATAAATGCTAACGAAAGTTACGCACTTGCAGCTTAATTAATTTATTAATTAAGTTACGGGGTTTGGGGCACCTGGCAACAGAACGCCCCTATTTTAAAATTTCATTTTTTAATATTTGGTGCGGCCAGAGAGACTCGAACTCTCATGGGCTAGGCCCACACGGCCCTCAACCGTGCCTGTCTACCAATTTCAGCATGGCCGCAAATTATGTCTCAGATTAATTGAATGACAATTCTAATTCAAGTTGATAAGTTTTTAATATGGAATTCACTGCTGAAATAAAAAAAGCAACCAGTTCAATCTACGAAAAAGTACAAAAAAAAATTCCAGAAATTGAATGGGCTACATACGCTCCATATATTTATAAAATCAATAAGCTTAAAAAAGAAAAAAATGCTGTAATTTTAGCGCATAATTATCAAACACCAGAAATTTACCATGGTATTTCAGATTTTTCTGCTGACTCCTTGGCTTTAGCTGTTGAGGCTGCAAAAACAAAAGCAGATATAATTGTTATGTGCGGTGTTCATTTTATGGCTGAAACGGCGAAATTAATGAGCCCTGAAAAAAAAGTATTATTACCTGATATGCAAGCGGGATGTTCTTTATCCTCTTCTATTACAGGAGACGATGTGAGAAAATTAAAAAAACAATATCCGGGTGTTCCAGTAGTTTCCTATGTAAATACTTCTGCTGAAGTAAAAGCTGAAACAGACGTATGTTGTACATCAGCGAATGCAGTTAAGATTGTAGAGTCTCTTAAAGTTAAAAAAGTTATATTTTTACCTGATGACTTTTTAGCTAAATATGTTGCTTCGCAAACAAATACTGAAATTATATCATGGAAAGGAACTTGTGAAGTTCATGAACAATTCAAAGATGAGGAAATAAATGAAATAAGAAGAGCTAATCCTGGGATTAAAATAATTGCACATCCTGAGTGTCCTCCTGATGTTATTCAAGCATCTGATTTTGCTGGATCGACTAGCGGTATGATAAAGTATGTTAGAGATAATCAACCTGAAAAAGTTATGATGGTTACTGAGTGTTCAATGAGTGACAATGTCCAAATAGATAATCCAAATGTTGAATTTATTAGACCGTGCAATCTATGTCCTCATATGAAAAGAATTACGTTGCCTAAAATATTAAATTGTTTGGAAAATGAGTCTAATGAGCTTGTAATGGATGATCAAACTATTGCAAAAGCAAGAAAGTCTGTAGAAAGAATGGCAGAAATAGGCAGATAAAATCTGTGTCAAATATTCTATTAAGCAATCAATTTATAAAATCTACATGTAAACTAGCTTTGAATGAAGATCTTTATCCCTCAGGTGATATAACTTCAGATCTTATAAATAATAACATCAATAAAAAAGTTAAAATGATAATTAATCAAAGAGGAATTATTGGTGGTTTAGCATTTGCAAAAGAAACATTTAAATTAATTGATAAAAAAATAAAATTTATAATAAAAAAAAAAGAAGGCTCATATATACGAAAAGGTGATATTGTAGCAATAATAGAAGGTAATCTAAAGAATATACTTATAGGAGAAAGAGTTGCTTTAAACTTTGTTTCCCATATCTCGGGTATTGCATCAAAAACAAATAAATTTGTAAGACTGGCTGGAAAAAAAACTAAGGTATGTTGTACTAGAAAAACTATCCCAAATTTAAGAGTGATTCAAAAATATGCAGTCAAATTAGGTGGGGGGATTAATCATAGATTTAATTTAAGTGATGAATTTTTAATTAAAGATAACCATCTTAGTTCGGAAAAGAATTTTGAAAATATTATTAAAAGGGCGATTAAAAATAAAAAAAGAAGAAAAATTACTGTGGAAGTTGATAATTTAAAACAATTACACAAAATATACGGACTAAAATTTGATACAATTTTGCTAGACAATATGAGTATTCAAAACCTAAAAAAGGCTGTTAAATTAGTTAAAAAAAAGTATACGACAGAAGCTTCAGGTGGCGTTAATTTAAATAATATTAAAAAAATTGCATCAACTGGGGTTGATAGAATTTCAATAGGAATGTTAACTCAAAGCGTTTCTGCAATTGATGTAAAATTAGAAATATAATTTATTTATTTTTTTAATTGCGCTTGAGCAGCAGCTAATCTTGCTACTGGAACCCTGTAAGGAGAACACGAAACATAGTTTAGTCCTATTTTAGCACAAAGTTCAATACTTTTTGGGTCTCCTCCATGCTCTCCGCATATACCTAACTTTATTTTTTTATTTTGCATTCGTCCTTTTTCAGAAGCGATTTCAATTAAGTCTCCTACTCCTTCGTCAATTGATACAAAAGGATCTATGTCAAATATTTTATTTTCAATGTAATCATTTAGAAATTTACCACTATCGTCTCTGCTAATACCAAACGTAGTTTGCGTTAAGTCATTAGTGCCAAAACTAAAAAATTCTGCATGTTTGGCAATATCATTTGCTTTTATCGCAGCTCTAGGCAATTCAATCATTGTACCTACCAAAAAATTTAACTTTATTTTTTTTTCACTCTCAATCTGTTTCGCAGTTCTTATCACTAAATCTTTCATAATTTTTATTTCAGCTTCGGTTGAAACTAAAGGTATCATTATTTCTGGTATTATTGATTTAACTTTTTGTTTTTTGCATTGAACCAAAGCTTCAAAAATTGCTCTACACTGCATTTCATAAATTTCAGGAAAAGATATTCCAAGTCTACAACCTCTGTGCCCAAGCATTGGATTTTGTTCGTGAAGTTCGGTGATTCTTACCTTTAATTCCTTAATTGGAATATTTAACGAGCTTGCAACTTCACCTATTTCCTTATCAGTTCTTGGTAAAAATTCATGTAATGGAGGGTCTAATAATCTAACTGTTACTGGCAAACCATTCATAATTTTGAAAATATCAATAAAATCTTTTTTCTGATGTGGTAATAATTTTGAAAGTGCTAATAGTCTATCATCTTTAGTTTTTGAAAGTATCATTTCTCTAACTGACAATATTCTCTCTTCGTCGAAAAACATATGCTCAGTTCTACATAACCCAATTCCTTCTGCTCCAAAGTCTCTTGCTGTTTTACTATCAAGAGGTGTCTCAGAATTTGTTCGTATTTTTAATTTTCTATAATTGTCAGCCCAATTCATAAGCTTAGAAAATTCTCCTGAAATTTCAGGCTTAACAGTTTTCACTTCACCTAGAATTATCCTACCAGTAGATCCATCAATAGTGATTAAATCTCCCTCTTTTATTTCTCTGTCTTGAACTTTGAATAATTTTTTCTCATAATCAATTTCGATTTCACTTGAGCCTGACACACAAGGTCTTCCCATTCCTCTAGCCACTACAGCTGCATGACTGGTCATACCTCCTCTTGCAGTTAATATGCCTTTAGCAGCATGCATACCATGAATATCTTCAGGTGAAGTTTCAACTCGAACTAATATAGTATTTTGCATTGATGCGTTTAACCTTTCAGCATCATCTGATGTAAATACCACTTTGCCACTTGCTGCGCCTGGTGATGCCGGCAATCCCTTCGCAATTATTTCTATATTTGATTTTTCATCTAAAGTTGGATGAAGCAAAGTATCTAAAGAATTTGGTTCAACTCTTAATACTGCCTCTTTTTTTGAAATTAAATTTTCTTTAACCATATCAACAGCAATTTTTACAGCTGACTTAGCTGTTCTTTTTCCTGATCTCGTTTGAAGCATCCAAAGTTTTTTATTTTCAACTGTAAACTCAACATCCTGCATATCTTTGTAATGTTTCTCTAATTTATGTAATATTTTTTTTAATTCTTTGTATACGATGGGCATAGACTCTTCCATTGACGGTAAGCTTTCATTTGAGGCTATTCTTGCTTTTTTAGTTATGTGTTGTGGCGTTCTTGTTCCTGCAACAACATCTTCTCCCTGTGCATTAATTAAATATTCTCCGTATATCTGGTGATTGCCATTGGATGGATTCCTTGTAAACACCACTCCTGTTGCGCAATCATTGCCCATGTTTCCAAAAACCATTGACTGAACATTAACTGCACTAATTGCTCCAAATAATTGCTCTCTTACGTTTTGAGGAAATTCTTGATTTGTTTTTTTTTTAACAATATTTTTAAAATCTTTTATTAATCCATCCCAATCATTCTGATCCAATTCTGTATCTAACAACACGCCTTTTGTTAATTTATAATTTTCGATTAATTCCTCAAAATTATAATTCTCAACTCCTAAAACAACATTTGAATACATTTGAATAAAACGTCTGTAGCTATCTTTTGCAAAACGCATATTTGAAGTTCTATTTGCAAGAGCGTGGACTGTTTCATCATTAAGTCCTAAATTTAAAATAGTATCCATCATGCCCGGCATTGATACTCTTGCTCCAGACCTTACTGAAACTAATAATGGGTTATTCAAATCTCCAAACTTTTTTCCAGTGTCTTTCTCAATATTTTTTAACTCTTTATCAATCTCCCCTAAAATTTTATGATTTATTTTCCTTTTATTTTTATAAAATAACTCGCAAACTTCTGTGGAGATTGTAAAACCTGGAGGTACTGGTAAGCCCATTCTGCCCATTTCAGATAAATTTGCACCTTTTCCACCCAGAATATTTTTTGATAACTTTATTTTATTTGAAACTTTAGATTTAAAATTAAATATATACTTTTTCATTAACCTTCTATTTTTGAAAAATTGAAATAGTTATCAAAACTTTTACATAACATTGATAAAAGTTCTAGTCTGTTATTTTTAATCGTTTCGTCACTATCGTTTACTATAACGTTCTCAAAAAAATCGAAAACTTCTGATTTACAAAATGAAAGTATTTTTAAACTTTCTTCAAAATTTTCATCTCTACCTACACTTGAATAGTATTTTTTAATTTCGTGTATTTTTTTATAAAGATTTTTTTCATAATCATTTTTAAATAAACCTGGATCAACATTGCCATTAAAATTGGATAAATTTTTATTTTCGCTTAATAGAATACTTGCCGACCTTTTGTAAATAGCAACAACATCTTTCCCAAAATCTTTGTTTATGCTTTTATTTAAAACGTATGTTTTTTTATAAACTTTTAATAATTCATCAATTGAAAAATTATGACTTGCACTTTCTATAATATCATTTCTAATTTGTTTTTCTTTAAGATAATTTTTTACCCTTTCAAATAGAAAATTCCCAAGTTCTAAATTTAATTTCTTTAAATCAAATTCAAAGCCTTGTTCTTTGTAAAACATACAAGAATAATTAATTAATTCTCTAAGTTTTACTTTTAGGTTATTTTCAATAATTAATCGTACCACACTGATTGCTGTTCTTCTTATGGCATAAGGATCTTTTGAGCTGGACGGCTTTAGATTAATTCCAAAAAAACCAACTAAAGAGTCAATTTTATCACTGAGTGATAAAGCAATACTATAAATTTTCTTTGGTAACTTACTATCCATACCTATAGGATAATAATGCTCTGCCACAGCTAGACTGACATCTTTTTCAAAGCCTTGTGTTTCTGCAAAGTAACCTCCCATTACACCTTGAAGCTCAGGAAATTCACCTACTAAGTCAGACATTAAATCAACTTTACAAATTGTTGATGCGATTTCTATTTTTTCTTTACTAATCATAAATTCATCAGATATTAGACCACTAAGTTTTCGCATTCTTTGAATCTTATCAAAATAAGTTCCTAGACCTTTGAAGTAATTGACATTTTTTAATTTTGTAACCTGCTTGACTAAATTTTGAGTTTTGTTTTTATTCCAAAAAAATTCTGCATCACTCAATCTAGCATCAATAACTCTTTCATTTCCTGACTTAATAAGTCCTTTTTTATCGTTCGCATCTGAGATTACAAAAAATAAGTTTGTTAAATTTTCTTTTTTGTCAAAAGTCGGTATATATTTTTGGTGTGATTGCATTGTAATAATCAATATTTCTTTAGGTATGTTTAGAAATTTTTTATCAAACTCACAAATTAATACTTTCGGTTTTTCAACAATATTTGTTATTTCATTTAATAAACTTTCACTTGTATTTATTAAAATATTTTTGTTATTTGATAACTTTTGTAATTCAGAATTTATGAAATCCTTTCTTTTTTCGTGGTTAATAATTACTCCTTTGGTTTTAAAAAATTTTAAATATTGGTCGAAGTTATTAAATGACTTAGTTTTTTCTTCTATATCTTTTTCTATAAAAGTGAGATTAGAACTTTTCAGGTGCTTAAAATCAAACTCAAGTTTTTTCCCATCAAATATTGATAAAATAGATTTCAATGGCCTACCCCAAAGCAGGGTATGTTCCCCCCATTTCATTGATTTTTCCCATGTAATTTTAAACAGAATGTGAGGAAGATTTTCTCTCAACATGTTATAAAGACTTATCTTCTTTTGTGGCTTCTTATAAAAATAAAATTCTCCCTTTTCAGTTTTTTTTTTATATATCTTATTTTTATTTATTTGATTAGAATTTAAAAAGCCGTCTAATGCTTTATCTGGTGCATTTATACTTGGACCTTTTACCTCTTTAGATTTGAATAAAACTTCTTTTGGAAGGCCTTTAGCATTAATAGCAATCCTGTTTGGTGTTGAAAAAATTCTAATTTCACCTTTATATTTTACACTATGTTGTTCAAAAAAATTTGAAAGAATTTCTTTTAGTTGTTCTCTTGCTTTGATTTGTAACTTTGCTGGAACTTCTTCGCTAAATAGTTCAATAAATAATTCAGACACTTTAACTCTGACTTTCTATCCAAATTTTTCCAATCTCTTTGGTTAAATCTCGAATTCTTGAGATATATTCTGCTCGTTGCGCAACACTTATAACGCCTCTGGAATCTAATATATTAAACACATGACTCGATTTTAAACATTGATCATAAGCAGGGAGAGAAATTTTATTTTCAATCATTGATCTTGCCTCACTTTCTAACATATCAAACATTTTAAAAAGTTTTTCAGTATTTGCGTATTCAAAATTGTATGCTGAAAATTCCTTTTCAGCTTGGTGGAAGACATCTTTATAAAAGATTCCATCATTATTCCAATCAAGTTCAAAAACATTTTTTTTGTTTTGTATAAACATGCATAATCTTTCTAATCCATAAGTAATTTCAACAGAAATAGGATCACATTCAACTCCTGCCATTTGTTGAAAGTAAGTAAACTGTGTTACTTCCATTCCATCACACCAGACTTCCCATCCAAGCCCAGCTGCTCCTAAAGTAGGGCTTTCCCAGTCGTCCTCTACAAATCTTATATCGTGCTCTTCGTGTTTTATTCCAATTGATGCAATGCTATTAAGATAAAGTTTTTTTATATTTTTTGGAGAAGGTTTTATTAATACTTGAAATTGATAATAGTGCTGGAGTCTATTTGGATTTTCTCCATATCTTCCATCTGTAGGTCTTCTAGATGGTTGAACATACGCTGTTTTCCATGGCTTCTTTCCTAAAGATCTCAACGTTGTTGCTGGATGAAATGTTCCAGCTCCAACCTCAACATCATAGGGTTGTAAAATAATACATCCCTGTTTTGCCCAAAATTTTTGTAAGCTAAATATTGTATCTTGAAATGATAAAATTTTTTCTTTTTTCAATTTAGGTCTTTTAGAAACCATATTTTTGCCAAATAGATCTTTCTTCGATCAAGTTCAAAATTTTATCTGCTTGATTTTCTGAAGAAGATAATTTTTTTGCAAGCCATCCTTTACTTTTCTCAAAAATTTTCACTTCAACGTTTTCACCAAATTTTTCTCTTAGAATTTGTTCGGAATTACCCAAACCATCAATTAAACCAAGATCCTTAGATTTTTTTCCTGACCAAAATTCTCCTGAAAATAATTCAACCCCAATATCTTTTTTCAACTTTGTCTTTCTACTTTCCTCAACTACATCAATAAATTCTTGATGAAGTTCTAATTGTATATTCTTTAACCTTTTTATATCTTCTTCTTTTTCATCGAGGAATGGATCGAGTGTGCTTTTATTTTTTCCAGCTGTATAAACTCTTCTTTGAACACCAATTTTTTGAATAAGATCTTTAAATCCAAATGAAGAATAAATAACTCCAATAGAACCAATTATTGAACTAGGATTAGCATATATTTCATCTCCAGAACAAGCAATTAAGTAGCCGCCAGAAGCCGCAACATCCTCTGCAAATACAATCACTTTTTTTTTATATTTGTCTGCCTGATTTCTAATTAATTTATAAATTAAGTGTGACTGTACTGGTGACCCGCCTGGAGAATTAATTGTTATTGCGACTGCTTGGGCTTTTTTCAATGAAAAAGCTTTTTTTATAATTTCCTCTTGGCTAGAATAATCAATCCCCTGTTTAAATTTTCCAACATTTCCAATAACACCGGATAGCCTGATATGGCTTACAATTTTTTTTTTTTTGAAAAAGGAAAACATAAATATGCTTATTAAAAATTTCGATATTAATAAAGCATACTTATAGTTGAAGAAATAGGTGCGTCAATTGATAAGTATTATAATAAACTTAATGTAATATTTTCGATCTATGGGATCTGTAGTTCAATTAAAAAAGACAATTAACAACTCATATTCGGACTTACTTAAGTCTGTCGAGGATAAACTTATATTGGTCAATGAAAAAATATCATCAAAATTAACAAGTAAAGTTGATTTAATTCAAAATATGACGGACTATCATTTGGATACAGGTGGAAAGAAATTAAGAGCCCTTTTAACTTTATCTAGTTCAAAACTTTGTGGATACTCAAAAGGTGGCAGAGATATAAACCTTGCAGCATGTGTAGAATTAATTCACGCTGCAACCTTAATGCATGATGATGTTATTGATAACGCGCTTGTTAGAAGAAACAAAGAAACACTCAATACTGTCTGGGGAAACAAATCCTCTATTTTAGTTGGAGATTATCTGCTTAGCAGATGTTTCGAAATGATGGTAGAAGATGGAAGCCTAGAAATTTTAAAACTACTTTCTTCTACTTCTTCAGAAATTGCACAAGGAGAAGTGTTACAACTTCAGCATCACGGAGAGATAGATATGCTCGAAGAAACATACCTAAAAATTATTTCTTTGAAAACTGCAGCACTTTTTTCAGCATCTACTAAAGTTGGGGCAATATTGGCGAATAGAGATAATAAATACAAAGAAGCTTTAGAGTTTTATGGAAAAAATTTAGGTCTTACATTTCAAATAGCAGACGATGCTTTAGATTATAATTCAGAACTTAAATTATTTGGAAAAAAAATAGGTAATGATTTTTATGAGGGAAAAATTACTTTACCAATAATATTGTTATATCAAAGGTGTTCAAGTGAAGAAAAAAAATATTTGAAAAATTTGTTTGAAAAACAAAATAGAGATGAAAATGAATTCAAAAATACTCTTGAGAAAATAAAAAAATATAAAATTATAAATGAGTGCTATAAAAAAGCTGAATATTTTATAAACTTAGCATCTAACTCATTGTCAATCTTCGAGGAGAACCAAGATAAAAATATTCTTAAAAATTTGACATCATTTAGTTTAGAAAGAAATTTTTAAGGAGATAATAAAATCTTTTTCCAATCCTTTTTTTCTTTAATATATTTCAGTCTCTCATGTATTCTAAATTCACCATCTAGCCAGAATTCTATTGACCTCGGCTTTAACCGCCATCCTGACCAATGTTTTGGTCTTGGGACATTATTTTGTTCAGGATATTTGGATTTAAAGTTTCTAATCGACTCTGTAAGCTCTTTTCGATTTGAAATTTCTGAGCTTTGATTTGATGCCCAAGCACCAATTCTGCTTTCATATTTTCTAGAGGAATAATATTCGTCTGCCTCAGTATCAGAAACTTGTTCAGCTGCACCTTCGATCCTTATTTGCCTAAGTAAACTTTTCCAATGAAAACACATTGATATATTTGGATTTTTTTTAATAGCTAATCCTTTAGCACTGTTAAAATTTGTATAAAAAACAAACCCTGTCTCATTAAAAT
Organism: uncultured Pelagibacteraceae bacterium; assembly: GCA_902576045.1. Classification (GTDB taxonomy): domain Bacteria; phylum Pseudomonadota; class Alphaproteobacteria; order Pelagibacterales; family Pelagibacteraceae; genus Pelagibacter. The sequence continues at coordinate 12,969 of CACGTU010000006.1, forward strand.
CTTTTAATAAAACCATTCTGACCGAAGTGTATCCACGGTCATCTGATGTGCCTAGTGCAACTGCATTTGGGTCATTTAACTCCGTTTTTTTTGCTTCATCAAACCATTCCTTAAATAATTCAAATGGATTATTTTTTTCACCAAAACATATATCTAGACCAAAAGAGTTTTTTTCGTTCATAATTTTAACAAAATAACTTATATAATAAATATATGTCATTTAATACCTTTGGGAAAATATTTAGATTCACGACTTGGGGAGAGTCTCATGGACCAGCAATTGGATGTGTAGTCGATGGTTGCCCACCTAATATCAAAATAAATATTGACGAAATTCAGAAAGATTTAAATAAAAGAAAACCTGGTCAATCAAAATTTACAACTCAAAGAAAAGAAGATGATAGAGTTGAAATTTTATCTGGTATTTTTGAAGGCAAAACAACTGGAACTCCGATTTCAATGATAATTTATAATAAAGATATGAGATCTAAAGACTATGGAAATATTAAAAATAAATTTAGGCCAGGACATGCAGATTTTACCTATTTTAAAAAATATGGAATTAGAGATTATAGAGGAGGAGGAAGACAATCTGCAAGAGAGACAGCCTCTAGGGTTGCAGCAGGAGGTATAGCAAAACAAATATTAAAATTTATTCTAGGAAAAAAATATGATGTTGTTGGAGGAGTAACTCAATTAGGAATCTTAGGATCTAATCCAGAAAATTGGAACGAAAAATTTATCAAAAAAAATCAATTATTTTGTCCAGATAAATCTGTGCTAAAGCTTTGGGAAAAATATTTACTTAGTATAAGAAAAGCGGGATCATCTTGTGGGGCAATTATTGAAATCAGAGCTAAGGGAGTACCTGTAGGATTAGGGGCGCCAATTTATTCAAAATTAGATATGGACCTTGCATCAGCTATGATGAGCATCAATGCTGTAAAGGGAGTAAACATAGGATCTGGAATGAATTCTGCTCAATTGACAGGTGAAGAAAATTCAGATGAAATTAATCAAAGAGGGAAATCTACAAAATTCAATTCGAACAATGCTGGCGGTATTTTGGGCGGTATATCAAGTGGTCAAGATATAATTGTATCATTTGCTGTCAAACCGACTTCATCGATATTATCTACTAGAAAAACAATTGATAAGTTTGGGAAAAATACAACTATATCTGTTAAAGGCCGACATGATCCTTGCGTAGGGATAAGAGCCGTTCCTATAGGAGAGGCTATGATGCATTGTGTAATACTTGATCACTACTTGCTAAATAAAGCTCAATGTGGAAACTAATTAATCTTTTTTACTATTACTTTTGAATTTAAAACTTCTAGTACTTTATTTTCAATAGATAAAGCATCCAGTCCAGCAGATTTATACATATTTTCAGGCTTATCTTGATCTATAAACTTGTCTGGGAGTATCATTGATCTAAATTTAAGATTTGAATCTAAAAGATTTTTATCATTTAAAAAATTACTTACGTGTGCCCCAAAACCACCTATAGATCCTTCTTCAATTGTAATTATCACCTCATGATTTGTTGCTAATTGCCAAATTAAATTTTCATCAAGAGGTTTGGCAAAACGTGCATCTACGATACTTGCATTAACTCCTTTTTTTCTCAAATTTTCTTCAGCAATTAAACATTCATTTAATCTTGCTCCAAAATTCAAAATAGCAATTTTCTTTCCTTCTCTAACAACTTTTGCTTTTCCTATTTGGATTTTCTCACTTATATCAGGTAACTGAACTCCAGTGCCATTTCCTCTGGGATATCTAAATGCACATGGTTTGTCATTAATTTCTATAGATGTGTTTATCATTTTTACCAATTCTGCCTCATCGCTAGCTGCCATAACAATAAAATTTGGTAGAGTAGCCAAATATGTTATATCAAAAGATCCAGCATGTGTTGGGCCATCTGCTCCCACGAGACCTGCTCTATCTATTGCAAATCTTACTGGTAAACTTTGAATTGCAACATCATGTACCACTTGGTCATAAGCTCTCTGTAAAAAAGTAGAATATATTGATGCATAAGGCTTATAACCTTCTGTTGCTAGACCGGCGGCAAAAGTTACCGCATGTTGTTCTGCTATTCCCACATCAAACATTCTATTAGGAAATTTATTTCCAAAAATATCCATTCCTGTACCTGAAGGCATCGCGGCAGTTATACCAACTATTTTGCTGTCATTTTCAGCATGCTTAACAAGAGTATTTGCATATACTTTTGTATAAGATGGCGCTTTTGAATCACTTTTTTGCTGTATGCCTGTTTTAATATTAAACTTAGATACCCCATGATATTTATCCTCTGACTTTTCTGCGAAACTGTAACCTTTCCCTTTTTGTGTTTTAATGTGAATTAATATTGGTCCTTTATGTTTTGACTCTTTTGCATTTTTTAAAACAGGTAGCAAAACATCCAAATCGTGTCCATCTATTGGGCCAATGTAATAAAAACCTAATGAATTAAATAAAGTTCCACCAGTAACAACTGATCTAAGAAAATCCTCTGCTTCGCCAGCTTTTTTACTAAATCTTTTTGAAAATGATGAAAAAATTAATTTTAATGTTTCTCTAAAGTTAAAATAAATTTTTCCTGAAAAAATTTTTGCTAGATAAGACTTCATTGCACCAACGGGTTTTGCAATCGACATATCATTATCATTTAAAATAACTATCATTTTTGTTTTTGATGCACCGGCATTATTCATAGCCTCATATGCCATTCCAGCACTCATTGCTCCATCTCCTATTACAGCAACTACCTCTTCTGATTTATTTGAAAGTTTATTTGCAGTTGCTATTCCTAATCCAGCAGATATTGAAGTCGAGCTGTGTGCTGCACCAAATGGATCAAACTCACTTTCTAATCTTTTTGTAAAACCTGATAAGCCATTGCCTTGTCTAAGAGTTTTAATCTTATCTTTTCTTCCAGTTAATATTTTGTGAGGATAAGATTGATGACCAACATCCCAAATAATTTTATCTTTTGGTGTATCAAAAATATAATGTAAAGCTACTGTTAACTCTACAACTCCAAGACCCGCACCTAAATGACCACCAGTTTCTGATACCGCATTTATCATTTCTTCTCTTAACTCATCCTTAAGTATTTTAAGTTCAGAATGATTCAACTGTTTCAAATCTGTTGGAAAATTAATTTTATTTAAGAATTTTGTTTTGCTCATTTACTTATTTCTATTTAAAATATATTTAACAGATGCCTTTAAATTATTAGAATTTTTACCATATTTTTTTAATGTGGCAAAAATTTCTTCTTTAAGAATATTGGCATACTTTATTGAATTTTGTTGTCCTAAAACGCGAATAATAGTTGCCTTACCCCTCGCTAAATCTTTTTGAGTTTTTTTACCAGCAATTTGCATATTTCCATTATAATCAATTAAATCATCAGCAATTTGAAATAAAAGTCCAATTTTTTCTCCTATTTTTTCAAATTTTTTTATTTCTTTAAATTTTCCAGAAACAATAACTGGTGCCAAACAACAAAAAGAAAATAATTTACCAGTTTTTTTAATTTGCATATCTATAATTTTATTTAATGGTATTTTTTTTTTTTCAAAATTTAAATCTGAAAACTGTCCTCCAGCCACGCCTTCATGACCAGAACATTTTGATATAGAATTAATTAATAAATTTTTTTTTTTATCATTAATATTTAAAATTTTATCTGACAAAATTTCAAAGGCTAAGGTTAGAAGGGAATTCCCTGCTAAAACCGCTGTAGATTCACCAAATTTTTTATGTGTACTTAATTTTCCCCTTCTAAAATCATCATCATCCATGCAAGGCAAATCATCATGAATAAGTGAATAAGCGTGTATGCACTCAACTGCAGCCCCAATATGGATTACAGATCTATAATTTATTTTAAATATACTTCCAATATCATAAATTATTTTTGATCTTATCTTCTTACCGCCTGAAAATAGGCCATAAGACATTGGTTTAATTAAATCAGTTTTATTTTGTTTTTTTAAATATTTTTTAAGAAAATTATTCGTATCTATTGCAATTTTATTTAATCTTTTTTGCATTTTTAATCGATATTTCGTTGATTTTAAATTTTGCTGACTCTGAAATTTCTTTAGAGGATTTTTGGAATTTTTTTTCAATTAAATTATTTAATCTAATAAGTTTTTGATATTCATCTAGTGACTCTTCTAAATTTTTTTGATTTTCTAAATTTTGAATAATTTTATTAGCAATTTGTGTTAACTCATTCAAAGTTTTTGAATTAATATCATCTGGCAAATTTTTTTCATTCATATAATAGTTGGTAATATTATATGAATATCAATCTTTCAAATATTAAAAAAGCAGTAAAATATCTCAATAAAAATGAGTGTATTGGAATTCCTACAGAGACAGTTTATGGTTTAGCGGCGAATGCTTACTCAGATAAAGCAACAGATAAGATTTTTAAATTAAAAAAAAGACCAAGAAAAAATCCTCTTATTGTTCATTATTATAATTTAAAAGATCTAAAAAATGATTGTAAAATTGACAATCAATTTTTGAGTCTATATTCAAAGTTTTGTCCTGGACCCATAACCTTTGTCTTGGAGTTAAAAGAAAAAAGTAAAATTTCAAATAATGTTACTAATAATAAAAATACTATTGCAGTTCGCTTCCCAAAACACAAAATCGCTAGAAAACTATTAAAAAATTTAAATTTTCCTTTAGCTGCACCTAGTGCTAATATTTCTAAGAGTATTAGTGCTGTATGTAAAACCGATGTGATTGAAGAGTTTGGGAAAAAAATCAAATTTGTCTTAGATGGTGGGAAGTCAAAAGAGGGCCTAGAGTCTACAATAGTTAATTTAGTAGGTAATCAAAAAATATTGAGATTAGGCAGTCTAGACAGAGGTAAAATAGAAAAATATTTAATTAAAAAAAGAACTAACAAAAAAAAAGATATAGTAATGCCCGGGCAGGGAAGAATTCACTACTCACCGGGTTTGCCTATAAGACTAAACATTAAAAGACCAAAAAAATTTGAAGCTTTCTTATTAATTTCAAAAAGAATTAAATCAAATAAAAATTTTTTTTACCTAAGTAAAAATAAAAATTTAAAGGAAGTAGCGAAAAATTTATATAAAACATTAAGAAAAGTTAAAAAAAAAGGTTTTAGACAAATCTCTATTGAGAGAATTCCTAATCGGGGTATCGGTGAGGCAATTAATGATAGATTGTTACGGGCAGCTGTAAAAAAATGAAAACTTTAGTTGAAGTGCAAAATCTAAAAAAAAACTATGGTGATAAGCAAGCCGTAAAATCAATATCATTTAAAATAAATGAAAATGAAATTTTAGGCCTTTTAGGCCCAAATGGATCTGGAAAAACAACTACTATTGGTATGATGTTAGGTTTACTAAAACCAACAAGTGGTGAAATTTTAATTGAGGGCGATAAAATAGAGGATGATAGAATTAAAATACTTCAAAAAATTAATTTCATATCTCCCTATATTGAACTTCCAAAAAAATTAACTGTGAAACAAAATTTAATTGTCTTTGGAAAACTCTATAAAATTAAAAATTTAAATGATAGAATTGACTACCTGACATCAAAACTTCGTTTAAGTGATATACTAAACCGAATAACTGGTGAACTTTCATCTGGACAAAAAAATAGAGCGAGTTTAGCAAAATCATTAATAAATGATCCTAAGGTGCTATTATTAGATGAGCCTACAGCATCTCTAGATCCAGAAATTGGTGATTTTATAAGATCTTTTTTAGAAGATTATAAGAAAGAAAAAAAAATATCTATTTTGCTTGCTTCACATAACATGAATGAAGTCACTAGATTATGCAAATCAATTTTGATGATGAAAGATGGGATAATTGTTGACAGTGGGAGTCCTGCTAGCCTTATAGAGAAACATGGTAGAAAAAATTTAGAGGAAGTATTTTTAAAACTTTCAAGGAGATCTAATGAGCATAATTAAAATGTATGGGTTATTTTTAAGGCATTTTTATTTAATCACTAGGTCATTTCCAAGAATACTGGATTTAATCTACTGGCCATCAATTCAAATTACATTGTGGGGTTTTATTTCAAATTTTTTTGCATCTCATACTACTTATTACAACAATGCAGTTGGTGTTATATTAACATGTGCAATACTTTATGATTTTTTGTTTAGAACAAGTATTGGTTTTAACATGTTATTCCTTGAAGAAATTTGGAGCAGAAACTTTACAAATCTCTTTATAGCTCCAATGAAAATTAGTGAAATTCTAACCTCACTAATTTTCACTGCTTTGGTGCGAGCATTAATTGGTTTAATACCTGCTGTTTTATTAACTTCTCCACTATTTGGAATTTCAATCTTAGAACTTGGAATTTATCTATTTTTTCTTTTTTTAAGTCTTTATATATTTGGGATTACATTGGGAATTTTAGTGTCAGCAGGGCTTCTAAGATTTGGACCTTCGTTTGAAAATATTGCTTGGTCAACTATGTTTTTATTAGCTCCATTTGGTTGTATATATTACCCAATTGAGATTCTTCCAGAGATTTTTCAAAAAATAGCTTATATGTTACCACTCGTTTATATTTTTGAAGAGGCAAGAAACATATTAATAAATAATACAGTTGATATATCAAATTTAATACAGGCTTATATGTTAAATATGGTTTATATCATTATTTCAATTACTTTATTTTTTTACTCATTTAATAAAGCAAGAGATAAAGGCACACTAATAAATATTGGTGAATAATGGCGCGCCCGCAAGGAGTCGAACCCTGAACCTCCAGAGCCGAAATCTGGCGCTCTATCCAGTTGAGCTACGAGCGCATTATGTACTATTATATCAATAAATGAAAAATATCATTAATTTAGTTGTAGAAGAAGAATTATACGGAAAAAGAATTGATGTAATAATAGCTAAAAAAAATAATTCTCTTAGCAGAACCAGGATCAAAAACCTTATAATAAATGGAAATCTTAGTATTAATAATAAAATTGTAAATGACCCCTCAAAAAAAATTTATAAAGATGATAAGGTTTTTTTAACAATTCCACTGCCTAAAAAGGCGTCTCTAAAACCATTCAAATATAAATTGGACATAATTTATAATGATGAGGATTTATTAGTTATAAATAAATCAGCAGGAATTTCGATGCACCCTGGGGCAGGAAATTATGATAATACGATTGTGAATGCTTTAATGAACTTAAATGATAACAATCTATCAAATATTGGTGATGAGCTAAGACCAGGTATAGTCCATAGAATTGATAAGGATACATCAGGACTGGTAGTAGTTGCAAAAAATAATAAATCGCACGAAAATTTATCTAATCAGTTTTCCAAACACACAATTACAAGAATATATCAAGCTCTGATCTGGGGAAAACTGAGACCACAAAATGGAAAAATCGAAACTTTAATAACCAGAAGCACAAAGAATAGACAATTAATGGAAGTTGGTTTTGCGAAAGGAAAACAAGCAATAACGAATTATAAAACTATTGAAATTTTTGAAAACTCTAAATTACCAACATTAAGTTTAGTAGAATGTAAACTTGAAACAGGAAGAACACATCAAATAAGAGTACATATGAGTTTTAAAGGAAATAATATTTTAGGAGATAAAAAATATAAAAAAAAATTTAAAAAACTAAAAAATATAGATTTTGAATTAGAAGATCTTTTATTAAAACTTGACAGACAATTCTTGCATGCAAAAGTTCTTGGTTTTGATCATCCCTCAACTGGAAGAAGATTAGAATTTTCATCAAATTTACCTCCTGAACTAGAAAATATTCTCAAAAAGCTAAGAAAAACATGAAAATATAAATATTGTAAATTTCGTTTTCTTTATTAAATAAATACTTCGATGAGTACAACGTCTTATAATTTGCCAGCTTTGTCTAATGAGGGTGGTTTAGCCGCCTACTTAGCGCAAATAAAAAAATTTCCTATGCTCGATGCAGAGGAAGAATATATGCTTGCAAAAAATTGGCAAACAACTGGAAATGTAAAATCTGCAGAAAAACTTGTGACAAGTCACCTTAGATTAGTTGCAAAGATTGCAATGGGATATAAGGGTTATGGTTTACCTCTAAATGAAATGATATCAGAAGGGAATGTCGGATTAATGCAAGCCGTAAAAAAATTTGAACCGGAAAAAGGCTTTAGACTTGCAACCTACGCGATGTGGTGGATCAAAGCATCAATTCAAGAGTATATTTTGAGATCATGGAGCTTGGTAAAAATTGGGACAACCACCGCTCAAAAAAAATTATTTTTTAATCTAAAAAAACTTAAAAACCAAATTGCGCCAAGAGCTGAGGGCGATTTAAGAGATGAGCAGGTAAAAGATATTGCCAACAGATTAGATGTAAGTGAGGAAGAAGTTGTTTCAATGAACAGAAGATTGTCTGGAAAAGAACAATCTTTAAATGCTCCGATTGGTGAAGAAGGCGATGAGTGGCAAGATTGGGTTGTAGATAATGAAATGGATCATGAGTTGAAATTTGCACAAAATGAAGAAATGGAGCAAAGAAAAGATCTTCTACAAGATTCTATTAAAATCTTAAATGACAGAGAAAAAGAAATTCTTTACTCAAGAAGACTTACAGATAACCCGATAACCTTAGAAGATTTAAGTAAAAAATTTAAAATTAGTAGAGAAAGAATAAGACAAATAGAAAACAAAGCTTTTGAAAAATTACAAAAGCACATGTTAAATAGTGCTAAGTCAAAAAATCTTCTGCCAGCAAATTAATTATTAAAAGGATCGTAAACCAGTATTGTATCGTTTCTTTCTGGACTGGTAGAAATACTTGAAATTTTCGCTTCAATAAATTTTTCTAGGTCTCTTATATAAATTTTTGCATTTTGTGGGAGATCATTGAAATTTTTACATCCCACTGTTGAGGTTTTCCACCCTTGGTAGGTTTTATAAATAGGCTTAACTTTTAATTGATCCGTTACCGCTGCAGGCAAGTAATCAATTTCTTTTCCATTGATTTCATATGCAACACAAATTTTTATTTGATCTAGTTCATCTAACACATCTAACTTTGTTAATGCAATTCCATCAATTCCTGAAATTTTTATCGTTTGTCTTACTAATACACCGTCAAACCAGCCACATCTTCTTTTTCTACTTGTGACAGTTCCAAATTCCTTACCTCTGGTACCTAAAAGCTCACCAATCTCATCAGTAAGTTCAGTTGGAAATGGTCCTTCGCCAACTCTTGTAGTATATGCCTTGGTTATCCCTAAAACATAATTTATTGAGTTAGGTCCACATCCAGAACCTGTTGCTGCTGAAGATGCAACAGTATTTGATGAGGTAACATACGGATAGGTGCCGTGATCAACATCTAAAAGTATTCCTTGAGCACCTTCAAATAAAATTTTTTTTCCAGACAACTTGAATTGATCAATTTTTTTCCATACAGGCTGAGAAAACTGAAGTATATGAGGTGCTAATTTTAACAAATCTTCTAATAATTTTTCCTTATTAAAAAGTGGTTTATTTAAACCTTTCCTTATTGCATTATGATGAGACAAAACATTATCTAATCTACTGTTTAAATTTGTTTCAGAAATTAAATCCATTACTCTAATTGATCTTCTACCAACTTTATCTTCGTAAGCTGGACCAATGCCTCTTCTGGTTGTTCCGATTTTAGAATTTCCAGCTGCATCTTCTCTTATTTCATCCATTTCTTTATGGAATGGAAGTATTAAGGTTGCTGACTCAGAGATAATTAAATTTTTTTCATTAATAGTTACGCCCTTGGATTTAATTTCCTCAATTTCCTCCAAAAGAGCCCATGGATCTATAACAACTCCATTACCAATTACAGAAATCTTATCTTTTCTAACAATTCCAGAAGGAAGAAGTCTCAGTTTATATGTAATTCCATCAATTACTAAGGTGTGTCCAGCGTTATGACCACCCTGAAATCTTACGACAACATCGGCTTCACTTGATAACCAATCAACTATTTTACCTTTACCTTCGTCTCCCCATTGGGAACCTACAACAACAACATTTTTCATAAAAATTTTCTTTTAATCTCTATACTATTTAAATGGTTTATTGGTCCATGACCTTTTCCATAATTAGGTCTAGATGCAATTGCTTCGTTAACATATTTGATAGCCATCTCACAAGATTTCTTTAATGTTTTTCCACATGCAAAGTAAGCTGTAATAGCACTAGATAATGTACAACCTGTGCCATGAGTATTTTTGGTGTTAATTTTTTTATTTTTAAAAACTGATATTTCATTTTTGTTAACAAACACATCAAAAATATTTTGTTTCTTTAGATGGCCTCCTTTTATTAAAACATTTTTTGCTCCAAGTTTTAATAAAATATTTGCTGCAAATATCATATCCTCTTTTGAATTGATTTTAGTTTTAGTAATTATTTCAGCCTCAGGAATATTTGGGGTAATTAATGAAACTTTGTTCAACAATTTTTTTTTTAACATTTCTATTGAATTTTTATCAATTAACCTTGTGCCTCCCTTTGCTACCATTACAGGGTCTAATACTGTTTTATTGACTTTTATTTTTTTTAGCGAACTTAAAACTGAATAAATAACTTTACTTGAATGAAGCATGCCAATTTTAATTGCATCTGGTTGAATATCCTTACAGGTAAATTCAATTTGTTTAGATATTTCTTTATAATGTACTGGCATAATAGAATTCACTCCTGTAGTATTTTGTGACGTAACAGCAGTAATAGCAGTCATTGCATATCCACCTAGGGAAGTTATAGTTTTTATATCAGCTTGAATTCCTGCTCCACCAGATGAGTCCGATCCAGCAATAATCAAAATTTTAGATTTCGGTTTCAATTTATCTTAGTGAGTTAGAAACTATTCTTGTGCACTTTTTTAAAAGAATTTCGTCCTTTGATTCACACATTATTCTTATTTTAGGCTCTGTTCCAGATTTTCTTACCAATAATCTTCCTTTTCCAAAAATAATTTTTTTTGCTTTCTTAATTGCTAGTCTACATTTTTTAGAACTAATTACTGATTTATCCTCAACCAAAATATTTTCTAATATTTGAGGTGTTGGCTTAAAAATAGAAAATAATTCACTAGCTTTTTTACCTTTTCTCAAAGAAAAAAGTATTTCAAGTGCTACAAGTAATCCATCCCCTGTAGTTGCAAAATTTCCTAATATAATATGACCAGACTGCTCCCCACCTAAGTTAAATTTTTTGTTTTGCATTAGCTCTTTTACATATCTATCTCCAACATTTGATCTAAAAAATTTGATTTTTTTTTCTTTAAAAAACTTCTCTAGACCATAATTTGACATTAAAGTTCCAATTACGCCCCCTCTTAGTATTTTTTTTCTTTTCCATCTCTCGGCTAAAACAGCAATAATTTTATCTCCATCTACAATATTTGCCTTTTCATCAGTCAAAATTATTCTGTCTGCATCTCCATCTAGAGAAATTCCTAAATCGGTTTTAAATTTTTTTGTTAACGATTTAATTCTCTCTGGATATGTTGAGCCACATTTAAAGTTAATATTTATTCCATTAGGTTTGGTTCCAACTTCAAAAACTTTAGCACCTAAAGATCTTAGTAATTTTGGAGCACTTTTGTATGCAGCTCCATTAGCACAATCAATTGCAATTTTTAAACCTTTAAGCGAGAAGTTATTTGGAAAATTACTTTTTAAAATATTTATGTAATTTTCATTTGCATCCTCTAATCTTTTTACCCTTCCAAGATTTAGAGGTTTTGTCAATTTAGATGAAATATTTGAGTCTATTAATTTCTCAATTTTTTTTTCAATTTTGTCAGATAATTTCATACCATCAGGTCCAAATAATTTCATTCCATTGTCAGTAAACTGATTATGTGAGGCAGTTATCATTATTCCAAGATTGGCTCTCTTTTTTTTAGTAAGCATCGCTAATCCATTTGTTGGTAAAGGTCCAAGGGTAAAGACATGCATTCCTGCAGAGGCAAGTCCAGAAACCAATGCTGGTTCTAAGGTGTAGCCAGATAACCTAGTGTCCTTTGCAATAATTGCAATTTGTTTTTTTTTTTTTAAATTTTTAAAATAAGTACCCGCTGCTAAACCGAACTTAAAAAACATTTCGCCATTAATTTTAGAATTATTAACTTTTCCTCTTATTCCGTCGGTTCCAAAATATTTTTTTTTCATTAGAAATTTAATTTTTTATAAACTTTAATTGATTGGTTAACTTCATTAACATCATGCACTCTTAAAATTTGAACACCTTGTAACATAGAGAATATACAAGATGATACGGTTCCACCTATCCTATCTTTGCTATCATTTTCATTAGATATATCTTTAATAAATCTTTTCCTAGATAAACCAAGTAATATTGGAAAACCCAATGTATGAAAAATAGAAATCTTATTAATTAATATAATATTATGTTTCAAATTTTTACCAAAGCCTATTCCCGGATCTAATATGATATTATTATGTTTAATACCAATTGATCTTAAATACTTAATTTTTGCTTCAAAATAATCATAAATATCTAGCAAAACATTTTTATATTTTGGACTATTTTGCATTGTTTTAGGTGAGCCTTTCATATGATGTATTACAAATGGTACTTTAGTTTTTTTTAAAAAATTTATTGTTTTTTTGTCATACATAAAACCTGAAACATCATTTATAATTTTTATTCCATAATTTAAACTTTTTTCCATCACCAGGCTTTTTCTTGTATCTAGTGAGAAGATCGCCTTTTTTTTTCTAATCAGCCTTAGTTTTTTTGATATTCTTTTCCACTCATCAGATACTGAGATCTCTTTAGCACCCGGGCGGGTAGACTCACCACCAATATCAATTATATTTGCTCCAGAGTTTATTAAATTATTTATTTGTCTCTCTGCAGATTTAAATTTTATGAATTTTCCACCATCAGAAAAGCTATCAGGTGTTAAATTTAAAATACCCATCATTATTGGAGTATTGTTAAATTTTAAACCCTTAAATTTTTTTTTTTTGGATATATTTTTTAAATCTTTATTTATTTTATTTTGTAATCTAAATGGAAGTTTTTTTATCTCATCTAAATTAATTATTTTTTGGGATTTCCTTGTTAAAAGCTCAACAGACCTAAATGTAATACCAGAGTTTCCATTTAAAGGTAAATGATTTTTTTTTATTTTAACAGATTTTGAAGTATAAAAAAAATTACACGCTCTTGTGTAATATTTTTCCATTAAGTTTAATGGACTATCTTAGGTTTTAAACCGATTGATCCAAGTGCTGAACCTTGATCGTCTTCCTCAACTTTTAAATCTTCTTTATTTTTAGGGTAAACGTTCTTATCTACGATGTCTAAAATTTCCTCACCAGTTAGTGTTTCATAAGTTAGTAATGCTTTTGCAAGTTTATGAAGGTCGTCAATTTTCTCGGTAAGAACTTTCTTAGCTCTATCATATCCTTTATCAACTATTTTTCTTATTTCATTATCGACTTTTCGTGCTGTCTCCTCTGACATATTTTGTTGTCTCGCAACAGATCTTCCTAAAAATACTTCCTCCTCATTTTCTCCATATGCGACTGGGCCTAGCTCTTTACTAAGTCCGGCTCTCATAACCATAGCTCTAGCTCTTTTTGTTGCTTGTTCGATATCACTCGCAGCACCTGTAGTAACTTTATCCTCGCCAAATATTATTTCCTCGGCGACTCTTCCTCCCATAGCAATAGAGAGTTGGGCATGTAATTGCTCTCTAGTTTGAGAAACTTCATCTCTTTCTGGAAGTTGCATAACCATACCTAAAGCTCTTCCTCTAGGAATTATCGTAGCTTTGTGAATTGGATATGCGGCTTTCTCATTTATTGTAACTATGGCGTGACCTGCCTCATGATAAGCAGTAAGTCTTTTTTCTTCCTCAGACATTACCATTGAGCGTCTTTCAGCTCCCATCATTACTTTATCTTTAGCTTCTTCAAACTCCTGATAAGTTACAATTCTTTTGTTTTTTCGAGCAGCTAGCAATGCAGCCTCATTTACTAGGTTTGCTAAATCTGCTCCTGAAAATCCTGGTGTTCCTCGAGCAATCGTTCTTAAATTTACATCTGGAGCCATCGATATTTTTTTTGCGTGTACTTTTAATATTTTTTCTCTTCCTATTATATCTGGATTTGAAACTACAACTTGTCTGTCAAATCTTCCTGGTCTTAAAAGTGCTGGATCAAGAACATCTGGTCTATTAGTTGCAGCTATAATTATCACTCCTTCATTTGTATCAAAACCATCCATTTCAACTAACAATTGGTTTAGAGTTTGCTCTCTTTCATCGTTTCCACCTCCTAGGCCTGCGCCCCTACTTCTTCCTACTGCATCTATTTCGTCTATAAAGATTATACAGGGCGAATGTTTTTTTCCCTGTTCAAACATGTCTCTAACTCTAGACGCTCCAACACCAACAAACATTTCTACAAAATCTGATCCTGATATTGTAAAGAATGGAACTCCAGCTTCACCTGCTATAGCTCTTGCCAATAAAGTTTTTCCGGTACCTGGGGGGCCCACTAATAAACAACCTCTTGGAATTTTTCCACCCAATCTACTAAATTTTCTTGGATCTTTTAAAAATTCTACGACTTCTTCGACTTCTTCTTTTGCTTCTTCAACTCCAGCAACATCATTAAATGTAACCTTGCCTTTGACCTCATTCATCATTTTAGCTTTAGATCTTCCAAAACCCATTGCTCCACCTTTGCCGCCTTGCATTTGTCTCATAAAAAATATCCAGACAGCTATTAAAAGTAACATGGGGAACCAAGACAATAATATGCCTAGAAGTGATGGCATTTTCTCCTCTAATGGACTCGCAGAAATGCTAACACCTTTGTCACTTAATTTTTGAATAAGGTTTGGATCGTCAGGTGCATAAGTATTAAACTGTTGACCATTTGACAAAACACCTTTTATATTTTTTCCAGAAATCTCAACTTGAACTACTCTTCCATTATCTACTTCTGTCAAAAATTCAGAAAAAATAATATTATTTTTTTGAGCCATAGTTCCCTGTGGGTTTTTAAACATGTTGTAAAGACCAATTGTAAGGAGAACTATAATTCCCCACATAGCTAAGTTTTTGAAATTCATGATGATAAAGTAAGAATTATTAGAGAATAAACAAGTGTCAATTTGTACATATGTTCTGCAAAATAACTAAATTTCTCTTGAAATAATCATTGTATTGCTGACTTTTTTAAAAATACAACCTGATAATGTTGTTTTATAAGTATCTTTTGAATTTTTGAAATTTTTAATGAGATTCATTATTTTGCTCCCTCTTGATAATTTTGCTTTGCCTGAAAATGAATTTAAAACAAGACTTAGTGATCTAAATACTACTTCATCAGGCTCTGAAAAAAAATTTTTACTAATAATTACTTTTTCTTTATTTTTAATAACATTTAAATCAATATTTTTTTTTATGTAATGCTCAAGAGCTTTATTGCTCTTATGAAGATTTGATAAAGATGTATCAAAATTTTTTTTTTTTTTGTTAAATTTTAAATTATTTAAAATATTTCTAACATAAACCCTTAAATACTTATTATCTAGGTTTGATGGATCTTTAATAAAATTACCAAATGTATTTTCAGAGATATATATCAACTCATTTTTAGAAAAATTCAAAAGTGGCCTAAAAATCAAAATTTTTTCATTTATTTTTAATTTAGAGTATTTTTTTTTGAAGGATATAAGCCCATTTAAACCCGATCCTCTAAGCAATCTTATAAAAAAATTTTCATATAAATCATCTTTATGATGAGCTGTTAAAATTTTATTTAGTTTATGTTTCTTACATTTATTAAATAATAACTCGTATCTCTTTAATCGAGCTTGCTCTTGAATATTATTAAGTTTGTTATTTTTTACCCATTTTAAAATATTTAAACTCACACCAAATTTTTTTAAAATTTTTTTAATAAATAATGCCTCTTTTTTTGACTCTTCTCTTAATTTATGATCGATGTGAAAATAAACATTGCTTGTTCCCTTCTCTATAGACATACATTTTGTTAAAAAAGCCAATGCCATACTGTCCGGACCACCAGAGATCGCAACACAATAATTTTTATCAGTATCTTTTAAAATTATTCTTTTAAACCTTGAATAGAGTTTTTTTATTTTTGGGTTTTTAAGTTTGGATAAATAAAAATTATGAATTGTTTTGTTTACACTCGAATTTCTTTTCTTCATACTTTGCTTTTTGAAGCACAGATTGAGTTGCCTCAGGATATTGTTCCTTTACACCAGAAATCATAAGACACCCTTGATCTTTTTCTCCAATTTGTACTAATGATACTCCGAGTTTTAATAGATTGATAGGTGCTTTTTCACTTTTAGGATATTTTTGATAACCCTCTAAATATGCAGATGCTGCATCAGTATAAAGTTGTCTAATTCTAAAAGTTTCAGCATACCAGTATTGTGCATTTCCAGATAATTTATGTTCTGGATTAGTATCAACAAATTCTCTAAATGCTCTTTCTGCCATATTGTAATCTCCAACTTTTAGAAAACTTGTAGCAAATTCATATTGATTTTCTGGTGTACCATCTGGTAATATTTTTTCCTCTGATTGAAATGTTTCAGTCACAACAGTTTTGGTCGCATCTATCGATTGAATAGATTGGCTTTCACTTTCATTTGTCATGTCTTTATAGGAAACCGTTCCTAAATCTTGAGGTTGAGTAGAACCCGGTAAAATTTTTTCTTTATCGGTCGTCGCGTCTGTAGGAAGTTTTGTTAAAGAATTAGTATCAACTTCTACATTATTATTTGTTTCTAACTGTTGAAACCTTAGTTGATTATCTGCTTGAACTTTTGATAATCTAGAATTTAATTTATCAATTTTAAAATTAATCTCTTCATATTTATTTGTTAATTGTTGAAACTGTTTTTCTATTTCAGATAATTTTAACAAATGTCTTGTGAGTACATCTTCGCTTTCTTTAACTGAATTATTTGAATTCGAACTTGAGGATTGAGAAAAAGACTCTGAATAAACTGCTCTCTCTAATGTCCTTAAATCTTTTTGGATTAATTGCAAAATTTCTTTTATTTCCGATGTATCTGCAGTCAAACTTGATGGGTAAAACAAATAAAAAAAAATAAACAAATAACTTAAGTTTTTTTTGATTTTTAACATTCAGTAAATTTGTAAGTATAAAAATGGCAAAAAAAAGACCCCATACTTAAGGGGTCTTTTTCAAAAATCTTTTTATTTTTTAGTTAGCTTTTACAGTAACTGATCTTCTATTTTTAGACCATGAGAGAGGATTTGATCCTGAATCAACTGGTCTTTCTTTTCCATAACTAATCACTGATATTCTATCTGCCGAAACTCCATAAGTCATTAGGTAATCTTTAGCTGCGTTAGCTCTTCTTTCACCTAATGCTAAATTGTATTCTCTTGTTCCTCTTTCATCGGCATGTCCTTCAAGAACAACATTAACGCTAGGATTTTCTCTTAACCATGCAGCTTGTTTTCGTAGTGTATCTCTAGACATTGTAGTAAGAATAGTTTCGTTAGTTGCAAAGAATACTCTGTCTGGAACACCTTTAGCTAAATACTCAACTGTATCTGTTCCTGTATAAACATCCCCTTGAATTTGAGAATCTAAATTTGTTGCTGTTTTTTTAGTTGCACAAGCGGATACAACCATACTTAATAATATTACTAGAAAAGTATTTTTTAGGATTTTGCTTAAATTCATTAATGCTCCTTAGTATTTTTTAGAACTTTTTCACAACTAATTAGATCTTTCAAGTCTAAAAATCAACATTATTTGTGCTTTTTTTAAAAAATTTAGACTAATTACTTAATAAAGATGACCAAGATGGGTCTGAAGCATCTGTCTCAGTATTCACCATTCTCTCATTATATCCAGTTAAATCAATCGACCAAAGCTTTGCTGTAAAGCCTTCACCTTTATCATTTGATTTTGTCTCTCGGTAAAATATAAGAACTCTTCCATTTGGAGCCCATGAGGGTGCTTCTTGATAGTAATTTTCTGTAAGTAACCTTTCACCTTTCCCATCTACACGCATAACTCCAATATAAAACTTACCTTTATGAAGTTTAGTAAAAGCAATTAAGTCTCCTCTAGGAGACCATACTGGTGTACCATACAATCCTTTCCCGAAAGAAATTCTTTTTACATCTGAGCCGTCACTTTTCATAACATAAATTTGTTGGTATCCACTTCTATCAGAATTGAATGTAATAAATTTACCATCTGGTGAGTAAGAAGGGGATGTATCTATTGAAGGATGATTGGTAATTCTCTCAACAATTCTATTTTCAATATCCATAGTATAAATATCTGAATTGCCATCTTTCGCAAAACTCATTATTATTTTTTTTCCATCAGGTGAAAATCTTGGAGCAAATGTCATCCCTGGAAAATCTCCTACAACTTCTTGGATCCCTGTCTCAATATCTAATAAATAAACTCTAGGTAAATTTCTAAAATACGAGAGGTAAGTTACCATTTGGTTAGTGGGATTAAATCTTGGGGTGAGTACTAGCTCATTACCAAGAGTTAAATATTTTGTGTTAAATCCATCTTGATCCATTATAGCAAGCTTTTTTATACGTTGGGTTTTTGGACCTTCTTCTGAAACATAAATTATTCTTGTATCAAAATATCCTTTTTCCCCAGTAAGTCTTTGATAAACCTTATCTGTAATTATATGACCTACTCTTCTCCAATTGCTTGGAACTGTTGTGAATGCTAGCGCAAGCATTTCTCTCCCTGCGAGCACATCCCATAATCTAAACTCAACTTTGAGTTTCTCATTAACTGCTGTTACTTTACCAGTTATCAATGCTTGAGATTTTATTAATGCCCAATCCTCAAATCTAGGTTTAAGATGAGCAATGTCAGGTTTTTGAAGAAAAGCATCCTTGCTCAAAGGATTAAACAATCCAGATAGTTTTAAATTATTTTCAATTACTTTTGAAATTTCTGATCCTAAATCTCTAATTTCCAATTCATTTTCAAAAAATGTATTGGAATTATTATCTTGAAACAACGGTGAGACAGCAATAGGAAGCGGATTTAAATTTCCGCGAGTTATATCTACTTCAACGAGCGAATAAGATTTAGAAATACTTATAAATATTATTAAGATTATATTTGAAATTAATCTAAATTTTTTCATTAACCCCCTAGCATTTCTCTAGCATCAAAGTTTAGTTGAAGGTTTTTCCACCTCTCATAACCGCTAGTAGGTACTTTTAGAGGTTGACACAATTGAATTGCTCTAAGAGCACTTTCGGCTAGCACTTTATAGAAACCTTGTCCTGGCATATTCATTCTTGCATGATCCAAAATTTCAGACTTTATAAGTGTTCCATCTGGTTTTAATTTTAATTTAATTCTAACTAACAAATTTTCATTATATGGTAAACCTAAGGGAATGCTCCAACAACCAAAAATTTGGGCTTTTAAAGAATCTTCTTCACTCAAAGTTAATGCGGATATATTCATAGTATCATCTTGAGATTGTGAAATTTTATCCACTTTTTTGTTTGTTTCTCCAATATCTTCTTTAGATTTATCTATTAAAGCTGCAATATTATTTGGATCAAATAGTTCTTTTTTTTCAAACTCAGATGCTTGTTTAACTTTAGTATCGTCTATCTTTGGTTTTTTGGGTTTAATTATCTCTTTTAAATTTTCATCGTCTGTTAAATCTTTAGACGGTTTTTGTTTTTTTTCTTCTTCAACTGAAAGTTTTTCATTAGTTTTATCAGGTAATGGAATTGCATCTAATTTCTCTTTTTTAACAATTTCTTTTTTTGTCTCTGGTGTAGGAGTTTTTTTTGAAGTCAACTCTGTAATATTTTCCTTATTTTTTTCTGGACTAATCTCTTTTTTTTCATCTTTCTTTATTTTTTTTGGTGGAGCTTGTTCAGAAACCAATTTTTCTTTATCTTTTTTTACTTTCTCTATAATTTTTTTTGCCTTTGGAGCAAAAGGTATATTTGTTTTATCAGAAATCTGAATGAGCTCGACTGAAACTAGTGGAGGTATATCCAATGGCTGCTTTGCAATAAAAGGTAATGTAAAAATACTTAAAACAATTATAGCGGTGTGAAAAATTGATGAAAAAAATAAACTTTTATACAAGTTTACCTCTCTTTGTATGGTTCAGATATCAAGGCTACTTTAGTAAATCCTGAACCGGAGAGCATACCCATTATTTCTAGAACTCTTCCATAGTTAATAGTTTTATCTCCCCTTACAAAAATTCTTGTATCAGTTCTGTTATTTGAAACTGCTAAAATTTTTGCAATTATTTTTTCATACTCAACTTTTGTTTCTTGAATAAAAATCTCTCCTTTAGAATTAATTGTTAATGTCAACGGCTCAGTTTCTTCTGGCAAAGAATCAGCTGAAGTCTCTGGTAAATCAACTTGAACACCAACAGTTAATAAAGGAGCTGTGACCATAAAAATTATAAGTAGTACAAGCATAACGTCGACAAAAGGAGTTACATTTATTTCGCTCATAGGCTCTTTTTTTGAACGTTTTAAATTAAATGCCATTTCTAAATTATAGAAATAAATCTCTTTGAAAAGTTTTCTAGTTTTTGAGAGTATTTCTTGGAATCATTAGTAAATTTATTGTATGCAATAACTGCTGGAATTGCCGCTAATAAACCTAAAGCTGTTGCAAATAATGCTTCTGCAATACCTGGAGCAACAATTGCTAAACTTGTATTTCTTGAAATAGCAATTGATTGAAATGAATTCATAATACCCCATACAGTTCCAAATAATCCAATAAATGGAGCTGTTGATCCCACTGTTGCAAGAAAAGTGTAATTTTTATCTACGTTAGTCATTTGTTTTTCAATATTTGCCTCTAAAACACCTTCTAATCTCTCGGATAAATTTGATTTTGATCTTGATTTCATTACCATTTGCATTGAGCTTTTAAATACCTCAGCCATTGGATCATTAGTAGCTGAAGGTAAATTATTATAAAACGTTTCAGCAGATTTTGACTTCCAAAATTTTTCCTCAAATTCCTCTGCACTTTTATTAATTTTTCTAAAAAGTCTAATTTTATCAAAAATTATAGCCCAAGAGTAAATTGAAAAGGCTACTAAAATAATCATTACTGATTTCACTATTATGTCTGCTCTTAGAAATAAGCTTACTAAAGAAAAATCTGTGTTACTTGCAAGTCCAACAGCTTGTGAGGTTATATCTGCTTCCATGGTTTCTTCTCACACTCAATTGTGTCATTAATTTGGCTCTTATTTCCTAATATTTTGGATTTAATTATTTCCTTAAAGTTTCAAAATAATATTTAGCAATTAATATTGCATCAGCTTTGTTTGCATCTTTTTTTTTTGATAATTCGGAAGAGATATATGGGTAAGTCTCAATTACTTTAGTCCTACTAGCATCTTTCATAGAGTTAAGTAAATTAAAATGCTTTTTCCATTTTACAGGTCTTACTAAAATTACCGGCAATTTTAATGCTGCACAAACACCTTTTATTACACCAAAGGATTGTCCAAAACTAAACATTCCTGTAACTCCTTGTCCTGGCATTGCACTAACATTTTCAAGAATTACTCTATCTTCATGTGAAATATTTTCCTTTGTAAGGATGTTTACTAATTCAGCTGCATTAATTTGTTTTTTTTGACTTTGTGCCTTCTGTCATAGTTGGCATGTCAACAACCATTGAAATGTTTCCATCTCTTAATATAGATATTGCTCCACTAATCCCAGGGTCTATTCCAACCAAATTCATTAATTAATTCTCAAATTTTGCATTTGTAAAAATATTTTGTACATCTTCATCATCATCTAAGGTTTCTAAAAATTTAATCATATTATCCTTGTTTTCTCCTGATAGATTTACTGTATTTAATGGGACCCATTCAATTTCTGTAGACAAAAAATTTTCAATTTTTTTTTCTAATTTATTTTTTACTTCATATATTTTTTTATTAGCAGTATGTACTTCATGAAAATTCTCGTGGGAAAAACATTCATTTGCACCACTTTCAATTGCTAGCTCAAACATACCCGCATCATCAATTTCGTCTTTATTTATTTTTATTACTCCTAACTGTTGAAAGTTATGTGATGCCGACCCTTGAGTTCCAAGTCCACCACCACTTTTTTGAAAAATGGTTCTAATATTTGAAGCTGTTCTATTTTTATTATCTGTTAAAGTTTCAACTATAACAGCTGTTTTGTTTGGACCAAAACCTTCATATCGAAGATTTTCAAAGTTCGAGTCTGCACTTATACTAGATTTATCTATTGCCCTCTCTATATTGTCCTTAGGCATATTTGCTGATCTTGCAGCTTGAATTGCTGATCGTAATCGAGCATTCATATCTGGATTTTTATCTCCAATCTTTGCTGCAACTGTTATTTCGCGTGAAAGTTTAGAGAAAATTTTAGATCTTTGTTTATCCGCTTTTCCCTTTTTGTGTTTGATACCTGCCCAATGCGAATGTCCAGCCATAATTCAAATATTTTCAGTTAATTTACCACCATATATAAAACTAGATACACTTTTGGCCAAGCCATTATTCTGATCGGCATTCACTATCATACCACAAAGTGTTGCTTCTCCTTTAGCTGGAAAATGTTTTTTCGAATCTCTTTTGAAAAATCTATTTATTGAATTTTGTTTATTCATTCCTATTACAGAGTCATAATCCCCACACATTCCAGCGTCGGTCAAATAAGCTGTTCCATTCTCTAATATTCTTGCATCATTTGTTGGTACATGTGTATGTGTTCCAACCACAATGGTTGCATGACCATCTAAGTAATGACCCATTGCCATTTTTTCACTAGTAATCTCGCCATGAAAATCTACAACTAAAAAATCATAATTTTTTTTTAATTTATGATTATCAATAAAATTTTTTGTAACTTCAAATACATCTTTGCATTTTTTCATAAAAACATTTCCCATCAAATTTAAAACACCAACTCTCAAACCTTTTTTTGACATATAAACTTCAAATCCACTTCCAGGAACATCGTTAAGTAAATTTTCTGGTCTTAATAATCTTTTCTCTTTTTTAATAAATTCAAAAGTTTCTTTCTGATCCCAAACATGATTGCCAGTTGTAATAACATCTACTCCTGAACTAATTAATTCTTTAACATTATTTTCAGTTATTCCAACTCCGTCTATGGCTGCATTTTCTCCATTAGCTATGACAAAATTAATTTTATTTTTTTCTATAATTGTTTGTAAATGTTTTTTTACTGCAATACATCCTGTGTCCCCAACTATATCACCTAGAAACAAAATTTTCATGAATAGATTTTATTTTCTGTTACGATGAAATCTAATTTTTTGTCAAATTTATTTACAGGTAATTTTTCAATTTCCTGAAAAGAAAACGATAATCCAACTGTCTTAAATTTTTTTAATTTACCGGCTTTTTCTATATATCTATCGTAATAACCTCCCCCATATCCTAATCTAAACTTATTTTTATCAAAACCAACTAGAGGAACTAAGATAAGATCAGGATATAAAATTTTTGTGGACACAGGTTCAGGAATTCCCATATTATTTACTTTTAAATGAGTGTCTGATGACCAATTGAAAAAATTCATTTGATTGGAGTCCCCAACAACAGGTAGTGAAATTAAGATTTTTTTTTCTAGAAATTTTTTTAAAACAGGCAAACAGTCAAATTCATAATTTATTGGGTAATAACCGCCAATGGTTTTAATTTTAAATTTTATATTTTTAATTATATCGAAAATTTTTGTTTCGATATTTTCAAACTTCTTAAACTTTTCTTTTCTTATAAAAATTAATTTTTTTCTTAGTAATTTTTTTGACAATTTTACTGAATATTTGTATATGATTTATTTTTTTGTATAAAATTTTCTATTTCTTTGGTCGCTGTGTCTATCAAATTTTCATAATTATTTTTTTGATTTTGGATTTCAAATTCAAGCTTAGTTTGATTATCAGATAGTTTTAAAATTTCTTTCTCTTTTTCATTTTTATAGTTATACACTAAAGATTTTAATTCCTTAAATTTGCTAATCAAATTTTGAATTTCTATCTTTTGTTTTTCTAATTTTTTTTTAGTCTCAAAGTATTCATCCATTGTTGTAATTGAAGTAATTAGTAAAAGCTTATTTTCACCTATGTTGCCAAGCGAATTTTTTAAATTGCTGAACTTTTCACTTAGATGTAATGATAGCTCCTCTAAATGTTCCTCTTGCCCATCCTCACAGGATAGCAAGTATTCTTTACCGTTAAACTTGATATTTACATTTGCCATTTTTCAATTTCATCTAACAAACTATCGGTTTCTTGATTTAATTCATCTATTTTCTCTGAAAATTTTTGCTCTCTTCTTTTTTCATCCTCATCCTTAGACTTAAATTCATCAAACTCCTGCTTTAATTTAAAATTTTCTTTTTCTAAAAAATTATAATTTTCTAATAATTGTTTATATTCAATTTCTAATTGATTTTTTTGCTCTTTAAGATTTTCTAATTCTGGAGAATTATCTTTTTTAACTAAATCTAAATTTTTAAGTTTTTCGAGAGTTTGATTTAATTTTTTTTCTTTTTCGATTAATGGATTCATTATATATAAACATACTATTAAATTGAGTCACCTAAGTCTATACAGGATAATTTTTTGAGAATACAAAATAAAGATTTATCGAACGCAATTCGTATTCTTTCAATGGATGCAGTTGAAAAGGCTAATTCAGGCCATCCTGGGATGCCCATGGGAATGGCAGATGTTGCAACTGTCCTTTTTAAAAACTTTCTAAAATTTAATTCATCCAATCCAAGTTGGATCAATAGAGATAGGTTTGTTTTATCTGCTGGCCATGGATCGATGTTATTATATTCTTTGTTATATTTAACTGGTTATAAAAGCATCAACATTTCCGATATTAAAAACTTTAGACAGCTAAATTCTATTTGTGCTGGACATCCTGAGTTTGAAAAAAACTCTGGAATAGAAACAACGACTGGACCTCTAGGGCAAGGTATTGCAAATGCAGTTGGTTTTGCAATTGCTGAAGAAGTTTTAAAAAAGAAATTAGGAAGTAAAATTATTAATCATAAAACCTATGTTCTGGCAGGTGACGGATGTTTGATGGAGGGTATAAGTCACGAGGCAATGAGTTTAGCAGGCCACCTAAAACTTAAAAATTTAATAATGTTGTTTGATAACAACTCTATTTCAATTGATGGACCAACTAGTCTTGCAGTTTCAGACAACTATAAAAAAAGGTTCGAAAGCTATGGTTGGAATTACATAGATATTGATGGTCATAACGAAAAACAAATATTTATTGCAATTAACAAAGCACAAAAAGCAATTAAGCCAACAGTTATATCCTGTAAGACACAAATTGGATTTGGTTCACCCAATAAAAGTGGCAAAGCATCTTCTCATGGTAGTCCTCTTGGACCTAAAGAGATTGAGTTAGTAAGAAAAAAGTTAAACTGGCCTTTCAAACCGTTTAAAATACCAAAAAATATTTTAAAAGAATGGAGAAAAATAGGACATAAAGGTTCCAAGACAGAAGCAAAATGGAAGAAAAATTTTTCAAGAAATAAAAATAATTTAAAAGAATTGTTTAATAGTAATTTTTCTCATTCGATTATAAAACAAAAGAAAGATGTTATTGCAAATTTAAAACCATTGGCAACGAGGAAGTCTTCTGAGGCTGTTTTAAACTCTTTGTTTAAATTAAAAAATAATTTAATTGGAGGGTCTGCAGATCTAGCAGGTTCAAATAATACAAAATCTAAATTTAACAAAGTTATAAATGCTAAAAATTTCGATGGTGACTATATTCATTACGGAGTGAGAGAACATGCAATGTGTGGAATAATGAATGGATTGGCATTACACAGTAATTTAATTCCGTATGGAGGAACTTTTTTAATATTTTCAGATTATTGTAAGCCTTCAATTAGACTTTCTGCATTAATGGAGCAAAGGGTAATTTATGTTATGACTCATGACTCTATTGGATTAGGGGAAGATGGTCCAACTCATCAACCTATTGAACAATTATCAGGTCTAAGATCTATACCAAATTTAAATATTCTGAGACCTGCTGATCAAACAGAAACCATTGAGTGCTGGGATCTCGCGCTAAAAAACTCAAAAACTCCAAGTATTCTTGCATTAACTAGACAAAACTTAGATCCAATAAGAAAACGTTTCACATCTACGAATAAATGCTCTTATGGCGCTTATGAGGTAATGAGAACAAATAAAAAAATAAAGATAACGATACTAGCTACTGGCTCTGAGGTAAATTTAGCTTTAAATATAAGTCATAAATTAGCCAAAGAAAAAGTATACTCAAAAGTTATATCTATGCCTTGCCAAGAAATTTTTGATAAACAAAGTCAAAAATATAAAAATAAAATTTTAAATGAAACTAGCAAAACATTTTCTATAGAAGCGGGATCAGACCAATCATGGTCAAAATATATCAACAATAAAGGGTTAGCATTTTCAATTAATGATTTTGGAAAAAGTGCTCCTTATAAAAAGGTATATGATCACTTCGGATTAAACGTTGAAAAAATTTGTAAAAAAATAAAATTGAACATCAAAAAAAATGCCAATTAAAATTGGAATTAATGGTATGGGCCGTATCGGGAGAATGGTTGTTCGATCAATTTATGAAAATTATAAAGGTAAAGTTAAAATTAAACATATTAATAATAGATCAGACTCAGAAATTTGTGCAAACTTGTTAAAATATGATTCAGTTCATGGTAAATTTAATACTGAGATAAAATCTAATTCTAATTATTTAAGAATAAATAAAGACAAAATTTCATTTTCACAATTCTCAAATATTCAAGACATAAATTGGAAAAAATATAATGTTGATTATGTATTTGAGTGCACTGGCAAATTCAATTCCAAAGAAAAACTAATACCACATTTAAAAAATGGAGCAAAAAAAGTCATAGTATCAGCTCCATGTAAAAATGCAGACAAGACAATTGTTTTTGGCGTTAATCATAAAAAAATTGGTAAGAATGATAATATAATTTCAGCAGCATCTTGTACAACAAATTGCCTTGCGCCTATTGCAGATGTAATAAATAAAAATTTTATAATCCAAAATGGTTTTATGACAACTATTCATGCTTTTACAACAGATCAAAGAATATTGGATAATTCGCATAAGGATCCGAGACGAGCAAGATCTGCGAGCCAATCAATTGTGCCAACGTCAACTGGTGCTTCTAGGGCAATTGGGGAGATTATACCTTCATTAAAAGGAAAGCTTGAAGGAATTGCAATGAGAGTGCCAACACCCAATGTATCTTTGGTTGAGTTTGTTTTTAATGTTAAAAAAAATATTTCCAAAGGAAAATTAAATAGTTCATTTTCAAAAGCATCGAATTCTTACCTAAAAAATATCTTAGATGTCACAAAAGAAAAATTAGTATCAATAGATTTCAACCATAATAGCTCATCGGCAACATTAGATAGTTCTCTAACTAATGTTGTTGGTTCAAAAATGGGGAAAATTTCTGCGTGGTATGATAATGAATGGGGTTTTTCAAATAGAATGTGTGATATTGCAAGATATTTAAGCAAAATCAATTAATGAAATCCATAACACATTTAGAAAATTTAAATAATCAAATAGTACTCTTAAGATTAGATTTAAATGTACCAATTTTAGACGGAAAAATAACAGATACAAATAGAATAGATAAAATTATTCCAACAATTAATTTTCTTTTATCAAAAAATGCAAAAATAATAATAATTTCTCATGTTGGAAGACCAAGAGGAAAATTTAAAAGTGAGTTGTCTCTTCAACCAATAAGAGATAATTTAAGTTCGCAGGTTAATGAAAATGTTAAACTAGAGAAGGCAAATATTTTTAATTTAAAAAAAAATGAATTATTTAAAAGTGCTGATGAAAAATTAATAATTTTAGAAAATATTAGATTTTATCCAGAGGAAGAGAATAACAACGAAAAATTTTCTGAACATTTGGCAAAACTTGGGGACATTTATGTAAATGATGCATTTTCATGTTCACACAGAGAGCATGCTTCAGTTGCAAGTATAACAAAATTTATACCATCCTATGGTGGGCTTCAGATCAATTCAGAAGTTGAGGCTCTTAAAAAAATTACAACAGAAATTAAAAAGCCAATTACTTGTATAATTGGCGGATCAAAGATATCTACAAAAATAGACATTATAAAAAACCTAATACATAAATTTGATAATATTGTAATCGTTGGAGCTATGGCTAATAACATTTTAAAATTCAAAGGTTACAATATAGGAGCCTCATTATTTGAAAAAAATTCTGAAAAAATAATTGAAGAAATTTTTTCTGAAATAGAAAGTAATAGTTGTAGAATATATTTCCCTGAGGACGTTAAAGTTGGAAAAAACCTTGAAGATGATTCTATTCAAAAATCATTAAATCAAATAGAAAATGACGATATGATACTTGATGTTGGTTCAAAAACGATACAAAATATAAAAAGTGTAATCGATAATTCCTCAACCATATTATGGAATGGGCCTTTGGGATATTTTGAAAATCCTAATTTTTCAATAGGTAGTTTAGAAATAGCAAAATATATAGGAAATAAACAAGGAGAGATTTATTCTGTTGTTGGTGGTGGAGATACTGTTTCTGTTGTGAACTCAATGAAAATTAAAAATAAATTTAATTTTGTCTCTACTGCTGGTGGAGCATTTTTAGAATATCTTGAAGGTAAAATTCTTCCTGGTATAAGGGCGCTTAAATAAATGTCTGAATTATACAAAATAACAGAGAAAATTCTTCAAAATGGAAAAGGAATTCTTGCGGCTGATGAAAGCACTGGTACTATGAAAAA
The DNA here is from genome assembly GCA_902576045.1 of uncultured Pelagibacteraceae bacterium. GTDB lineage: Bacteria > Pseudomonadota > Alphaproteobacteria > Pelagibacterales > Pelagibacteraceae > Pelagibacter. Next base: position 41,929 of record CACGTU010000006.1, read on the forward strand.
AAGATTAGACTCAGTTAATGTAGAATCTAATGAAAAAAATAGATTAATTTTCAGAAAAACACTTTTTTCTTCAAACTCAATGAAAGAATGTATTGGTGGCGTGATATTATATGATGAAACAATTAAACAAAATACTTCTCAAAATAAATCTATACCAGAATTAATTTCTGAAAGTGGAGCTGTACCAGGAATAAAAGTAGATACAGGTGCAAAAATCTTAGCAGGGTCTAAAGAAGAAAAAATTACTGAGGGATTAGATGGTTTAAGAGAAAGATTAAAAGATTATTATCAACTTGGTGCTAGATTTACAAAATGGAGAGGTGTTTATATTATCTCTGAAGCATATCCAAGTAAGTTATCAATGGCAGCTAATGCTCATGCTTTAGCTAGATATGCAGCGCTAGCACAAGAAGCTGGTATGGTGCCAATTGTAGAACCAGAAGTTTTAATGGATGGCAAACACTCGGCTAAAGATTGTTTTAAAAAAACATCTGAGGTTATAAAAAGATGCTATGACGAATTAGATATAAATAAAGTTGATCTTAAAGGTACAATTTTAAAGCCCAATATGATTCTTCCTGGAACAGATTCGAATGAAACGATTTCTAATAAAGAAGTAGCTGAAATGACATTAGAATGTTTAAAAAATAATGTCCCATCTGAAGTTCCAGGTATTGCATTTTTATCTGGAGGACAGACAGAAGTTGAGGCAACAAATAATCTGAATCAAATAAATGTTAAAAATGATTCAAGTTTTATTATGACCTACTCATATGGAAGAGCTCTTCAACAAAGTGCTTTAAAATTTTGGTCTAAAGACATAAACAATATCGAAGGAACTCAGGAAGTGTTTGATCATAGAGCTAAAATGTGTACTTTAGCAGCACAAGGGAAGTGGTCAGAAAGTCTTGAAAATTCAAAATAAAAGATTTGTTTATTTAATCTCTCCCACAAAAATACTCGATAATACATTTTTTAAATCTCTAGAGCTTGTTTTTAAATCAAAAAAGGTAAGTTTTTTTCAATTAAGATTAAAAAAGGAAAAATTTTCAAAAAAAATTTTAATTTCAAAAAAAATAATCAAGATCTGTAGAAAATATGGTGTTAAATTTTTAGTTAATGATGATCCAATTCTTGCTTTAAAAGTCAATGCAGATGGTTGTCATTTGGGTCAAAAAGATATGAACATTATAAGAGCAAAGAAAATTTTAAAGGATAAGATAATTGGAATTACTTGTCATAATTCAATTAAATTAGCAAAAAAAGCATTAATGAATGGAGCAGATTATATTGCTGTTGGCGCTTTTTATAAAACGCAAACAAAAAAAGTAAAATTTAGAGCAAAACCAAGTATTTTAAGAAAAATAAAAAAATTAAGTGACAATCCTATTGTTGCAATTGGTGGTATAAACGAAAAAAACTATAAAAAACTTTTGTTGAACAAAGCAAACTTTTTGGCTATTTCAGGCTACATTTGGAATAATAATAAATACAAACCTTACGAAGCAGTAGAAAGATTAAAATGAAAATAAACGCAACTGAAATAAGAGTTGGAATGATATTAGAATATAAAGACGATTTGTGGGAAGTATTAAAAACGCAACATGTAAAACCTGGCAAAGGTGGCGCATTTGCACAAGTGGAAATGAAAAGTTTAAATAAAAATACAAAACTTAATGAAAGATTTAGATCGAGTGAATCAGTAGAAAAAGCAACTTTGGAAGAGATAAAATTTAATTACCTTTATGATGATGATGCAAATTATTTTTTTATGAATCCAGAAAGTTTTGAGCAAATTAATATTAAAAAAGAGATTATTGGAGATAAAGGAAACATGTTAACTGAAAACTTAGAGGTTACAATCAATTTCCATGAAGAGACACCTTTGAGTGTTAATCTACCCAATCAAATAAAAAGTAAAATTGAAACCACTGATGCTGCATTAAAAGGTCAAACCGTTTCATCGTCTTATAAACCAGCAACTCTTGATAATGGGTTAAGCATTCAAGTTCCTCCATTTATAGAAAGTGGAGATGAAATAATTGTTGATACAAGAACAATTGAATATGTAAAAAAAGTTTAATTAATGAATTCAATTTCTCCAAATTTAAATATTATGATCAAAGCTTGTGAAAAGGCTTCTAAAGTAATTATAAGAGATTTTGGAGAAATAGAAAATTTACAAGTATCTAAAAAAGGGCCTAGAGACTTTGTTACTAAAACAGATAAAAAAGTAGAAAAGATATTAATTGAAGAACTATCAAAAGCAAAAAAAAATTATTCTTTTATTACTGAGGAAAGTGGAAAAATTAAAAATTCAAATGAAGATGCTTGTTGGATAATTGATCCAATAGATGGAACAATTAATTTTATGCATGGAATACCCCACTTTGCAATATCGATAGCTTTAAGGATTAATAATGATCTGAAATCAGGGTTAATTTTTGATCCAATAAAAAATGAAATATTCTATGCTGAAAAAAATAGTGGAGCCTATTTTAACAATCACAGAGTAAGAGTCTCCAGTAAAATTAATTTGGAAGAATGCTTATTTTCCTCAAATAGTGATGGCGTAAAATACGCGACACCCCATTTAAATATGAGAAATACTGGATGTGCAGCTCTTGATTTGGCATATGTTGGCGCGGGAAGATTGGATGGTTTTTTTTACAACAAAATAAATATTTGGGATATTGCTGCAGGTATTCTTATTATTGAAGAAGCAGGAGGTAAAGTTAATTATAATAGTGAGTCTGTGGATGAAACAATAAATATCGTGGCATCAAACAGCAATATTTACCAAAAAATGCTTCAAAAAATAAAAAACTTTTAATTGTTTTAAAAATTACTTTTGCTATAAACCCATCACTATGAAAAAGAATTTGCATCCCAATTACCATACAATTAAAGTTGAAATGACTGACGGATCTCAATTTGAAACTAAATCTACGTGGGGTTCCGAGGGGGAAGTTCTTAAACTAGAAATAGACCCTAAATCGCATTCTGCTTGGACGGGTGGTAAACAAAAAATACTAGACAAAGGAAGAATAAGTAAATTCAATAAAAAATTTCAAAATTTTAGATCAGAGAAAAGTAGTTAATGTCTAATGCACCTTTAATGCCAATGGCAACTGCTGTTTGGTTAGTTGAAAACACTACACTCACATTTAAACAAATCGCAGATTTTTGTAAATTACATGAGGTTGAAATACAGGGTATAGCCGATGGAGAAGTTGCGAAAGGTATAGTTGGGTACAACCCTATTATGTCTGGTCAACTTACTAGAGAAGAAATTAACTTATCATCTGAGGACAACAGTAGGCCATTAAGTTTGAAAACTAATGATGTTGAAATTGCAGATTCAGAGAAGAAAGTTAAGAAGTATGTACCTTTATCAAAACGTCAAGACAAACCAGACTCTGCTCTTTGGTTAATTAAACAACATAGTATTTTAAAAGACTCTCAAATTGCAAAACTTATTGGAGTTACTAAGAACTCAGTCACAGCTATCAGAAATAAAAGTTATTGGAACTTTAATAACCTCAATGCAAAAGATCCTGTAGCTATGGGATTATTTTCACAAAAAGAACTTGTGGAGGCAATTGAAAAGGCAGAAAGACGAATTAAGAGAGAGAAAAAAGAGAAAGAAAGAGCACAAAACGAAAAATAAAATGAATAATAGACAAATAATTTTTAAAGTGATAACAAGTGCCACTTTTTGGAGGTTGTTATTAAAATAGAAGTTAAAGATAATAATGTTGAACAAGCACTGAGAGTTTTAAAAAGAAAGCTTCAGCGTGATGGTTTTTTTAAAATTATTAAGTTAAAAAATACTTATGAAAAACCATCAGAGAAAAAAAAAAGAATTCTTCAAGAAAACATTAAAAGAGTTAAAAAACTTAACAAGCTCAAAAATAGGATTTAATTATCGCGGGGTGGAGCAGCCTGGTAGCTCGCAAGGCTCATAACCTTGAGGTCGGCGGTTCAAATCCGTCCCCCGCAACCAGTTTTAGATTTTAAACTTTGACTTTTTTGTATCTATCAAAAAACCTTTAACAGTATCTGTTGTAAGTTTTTGAAAACTTTTTCCAAACTTTTCAATTTTTTCAATTATAGAGGGCGGCACTGTAATTATATGACACCCTAATTGCATTGCTTGAATGTAATTATATGGCTCTCTTGTGCTTGCCCAAAGTATCTCAACATTCTTATAATTTTTTGAAATTTTTATACTTTTTTTAAATTCAGGCACTGGATCTTTTCCAGCATCAGCCATTCTCCCACCAAATATTGATATTATTACTTTTGTTTTCTTATCTATTTTACTTAATATTTGTTTAGTTTGTTTAGCAGTATAAACTGCGGTTATATTTAGTTTTACCTTATTTTTATTTAAAGAATTTATTGCAGCTCCCATAAATTTTCCTTTTGAGTTAGTTACGGGAACTTTAACGTAAACATTTTTTCCCCATTTATTAATTTTATTTCCCTGTAAAATCATCTCATTTGGGTTATCGGCAAATACTTCACAAGAAACAGGTTTACTTGTAACAGCAAGTATATCTTTGGAATATTTAGTATAGTCTTTTGCTCCAGCTTTCCTCATTAAGCTGGGATTGGTAGTAAAACCTTTAACTATTTTTTTTTTTTTAAATTTTTTTATTTGATTTATATCTGCAATATCGCAAAAAATTTTAGTCAATTTATAAACTCTTAACTATTTCCTCTGTCATTTTTTTTGCATCCGCAAAAAGCATTAAAGTATTATCTCTATAAAATAGATCATTATCAATTCCAGCATAACCTGGGGATAGACTTCTTTTTACGAACAATACTGATTTACTTTTTTCAACATCTAAAACTGGCATACCATATATTGGACTTTGTGGATCAGACTTTGCCACTGGATTTGTAACATCGTTTGCACCAATCACGTAAGCAACATCACAGTTTGCAAAATCATTATTTATTTCCTCTAATTCAAATACCTCGTCATAAGGAACATTAGCTTCCGCCAACAATACATTCATATGCCCTGGCATTCTTCCAGCAACTGGATGAATTGCATAAGAAACTTTTACACCATTTTTTTTCAATGCATCTACCATTTCTCTTAATGCATGTTGTGCTTGGGCTACAGCCATACCATAACCGGGTACAATGATTACAGAGGATGCATTCTTCATCAAAAAAGCTGCGTCATCTGCATTTCCACTTTTTGTTGGCTTTTGCTCTTTACCTTTAGCAGACGACGCTTGATCTGTTGCGCCCCACCCTCCAAGAATTACATTAAAGAACGATCTATTCATTCCTTTGCACATTATGTAAGAAAGAATTGCTCCTGAGGATCCAACTAAGGCTCCTGTAATAATTAAAGCTGTATTTTCTAACGTAAATCCAATGCCAGCTGCAGCCCAACCAGAATAAGAATTTAGCATAGAGATTACTACTGGCATATCTGCTCCTCCAATTGGAATAATTAGTAAAACTCCAACTAAAAAAGAGATAGTTACAATTGTCCAAAATATATTTGATGATTGGGTTCTACATAAATAATATATTAAGAAAATAATTGTAAGCCCTATAAATAAATTAATAAAATGTTGTCCTTTAAAAGTAATTGGAGCACCTGACATGATGCCTCTTAGTTTTAAGAAAGCTATGATTGAACCGGAGAATGTGATTGCCCCAATGGCAGCTCCTAGAGACATCTCAATCAAACTTGCCAGTTTTATATTTCCTATACTACCAAGATTAAAAGCTTCTGGATTTAAAAATGCTGAAATTGCAACAAACACTGCAGCTAAACCAACTAAACTATGAAATCCCGCTACTAGTTCTGGCATTGCAGTCATTGGGATTTTAAATGCTATAAATGCACCAATAGATCCTCCGATTACTAAAAATATCAAAACGTAAATAAAGCCGTAGCTAAAGTTTCCAACTGACAAGAAAGTCACAATTATTGCTATTGCCATACCCGCAATACCAAAATAATTTCCTTGTCTTGATGTTTCTGGAGAAGATAGGCCCCTAAGGGCTAAAATAAATAAAATTCCAGATATTAAGTAAAATGTTGCTGAAAGATTTGATGACATGAATTTTTATTTTTTCTTTTTCTTGTACATTTGCAGCATTCTTTGCGTAACTAAAAAACCACCAAAAATATTCACTGCTGCTAAAATAATTGCAAGAAATCCAAATATACTTGAAGTTTCAAAAATTTTATCTGAGTTGCTTGCTAAAGCTGCAATAATTGCACCAACAATGATTACTGAAGAAATTGCATTTGTAACTGACATTAAAGGAGTGTGGAGAGATGGTGTTACACTCCAAACTACATAATAACCAACAAAAATGGACAATATAAATATACTAAATCTGAATATAAAAGGATCTATTTCCATAATTATTTAATTTGAGTTTTCTCTATAATTTCATCTTCTAAATTTATATTTATTTTTTTGTTTTCTTTATCATATAAATTGCTAACAAAATTGAACATGTTTTTTGCATACAAATTTGAGGCTGAATTTGGAAGTTTATTTAAAATATTGCTATCTCCCAATATTTTAATTCCATTATAATCTATAATTTCATTTACTTTAGTAAGTTCAGAATTGCCACCCTGAGAAGCTGCAAGATCGTAAATTACAGATCCACTTTGCATCACTTCAATCATATCTTTTTTGATAATTAATGGTGCTTTTTTTCCTGGTATCAATGCAGTACAAATAACTATATCAATTTTTTTTAATGTTTCTTTGATTAAATTTTCTTGTTTTTGTTTGAATTCTTCAGATGCCTCTTTTGCATACCCACCCTCAGTCTCTAAATTTTCTGAACCTTCTACGACTAGGAATTTACCACCTAGACTTTCTACTTGTTCTTTTGATGCTAACCTTACATCTGTAGCATAAACTATAGCTCCCATTCTTTTTGCAGTTGCAATTGCTTGTAAACCAGCAACACCTGCTCCTACAATTAATACTTTGGCAGCTGGTATTGTTCCTGCGGCTGTCATCATCATAGGTATCGCTTTTTGATAATAAGCAAACGAGTCTACTACTGCTTTGTAACCTGCTAAATTTGCTTGAGATGAAAGTATGTCCATTGATTGTGCTCTTGTAATTCTTGGTAAAAGTTCAAGTGAAAAACAATTTATTTTTTTATCTAAAAGTTTCTTTAATTTTTCTTTATTAGAGTAAGGATTAAGAACTCCAATTAAAATCTGCTCATTTTTTAATTTTTCAAAATTCTCTTCAGCTATTAAATTCATTTGTAAAACTACATCAGCCTCTGATAAAACTTTGTTGTCATCGTCCAATATTTCAGCTCCTTCTTTTATAAATTCCTGATCAGAAACACCTAAATGTTCACCATATCCTTTGGGTAAAATAATACTTAAGTCTAATGACTTATATTTTCTAATTATTTCTGGAGTAACGGCGATACGTTGTTCTATCTTTAGATTTTCTTTTATTGAACCTAATCTCATTTATAAAAGAAAAATTGCCATGAGTACTAAAACACAAATTACTGCGGTAGTTCCCCAAAAAACAAATTTGGTAAAATTGTTCCAAGTATTTTTATGGTTTTCATTATCCATAAAACTATTTTTGTCTTGCTTTAAATTTAGGATTTTTTTTATTTATTATGTAAACTCTGCCTCTTCTTCTAACAAGTTTAGAGTTTAAGTCCCTATTTTTTAGTGATTTTAATGAGCTTGCTATTTTCATATTATTCTAGCCTGGCAATGTCCTACTCTCCCATGCCTTAAGACAAAGTACCATTGGCGCTGAAGGGCTTAACTTCCGAGTTCGGAATGGTATCGGGTGTTACACCTTCGCAAAAATTACCAGGCAACTTCTTATACAAATTTTTTTATTTTTGTAAATTGTTTTTTTAGCCATTTAATTACAAAAAAATCATCTAAAATCGTTTCTTTTCCTAAACTCCAAATTAGAATCCCAACAGGAAAATAGTATATTGCTGATATCCAATTATTAAAGAAATTTCCTGATGGAGAAAAAGGAAATATTGAAATTGAAATAGCTATAAATAGTGAAATTTGAAAATTATTATAAATTAATTTTTTAAATATTAATTTATAGAATAAACTCTTAAAGAGACTGTACCAGATAATAAAATTTGTAATTAAGTAAAAGGCAAATCCTATTAAACCTGTCTCTGCTAATATTTGTAAAAAAGTATTGTGAGGATGTGTAGAACAGGTAAGATCTGAGATATAATATTCTCGCTCCTTACATTTTTCTCTAAAATTTTTTGGCCCCACACCAATCACTTTATTATTTTTAAACATTCTCCAAGCTGAAATATAATGTTCATGATATTGTTTTGAGAATATTTGTATTTTATTTCCACCTGCTATTTGAGTTTGACTAATTGTTAAGTTAATAATTCTCTCTTTAAATGGACTATCAAAACTCAAAAGTGAGAAAGTAAAAATCAAATAGGCACAAAGAATAAAAATTTTTTGAGATTTTAGTTTATTTAAAAAAATTAGAAAAAGTAGTATTACCAGAACAAATAAAAAAAAACTTGTTCTTTCCCCACTTAAAAAAATTGAGGTTTGTAATAAAAATAAAAAAAAGATATTTATATACAATTTCTCTTTAATCGATTTATCATTAAAAACAAAAAAATATAAACTTAATAATATAGGAAATAATCTTACTAAATAGCTACCCATTTTTAACTCATCACCAAAAAAACTGCTTACTCTATTTTCAAAAACAATTTTCATATTTAAAATATTTGATCCAGTTGAGAACTGATAAAAAGAGTCAATAAAAATTGCTATAAAGCAAAATAAAAGTATATAAAATATATTACTTAAAATTTTTTTGTTCTTTTCAATTAAATACCAAAAAAATAACGAAAAAAATCCAAACCTAAAATAAAACAAACTTGATTTTAATGACATATACTTAAAATCTGCAAAGCATGAGCTGATGACAAGCACAATATAAAATAAACAAAAAAATAGAAAAAAATAATTTAGATAAAATTTTTTTTCTCTAACGAAAACAAAGAAAAAAACAGCGAGTATTGATATTACGAGGTCTGTTAAAAAAGGACCAGAGATTAAAAAGATTGGTAACAGAATAATTAAATAACTTAACAGATTAATTTCTGAAAAATAAGTCTTTTTAAATGCCATCAAAAAAGGTTACAATTTTTTTTAAAATTTGAAATATATTCCTCCAAATTTTTTGAACCATAATGATTAATTATTTTAATTGAATTATTTTTTTTTGTAATAGCAGATTTAAATCTCTCACCTTTTCTTTCTGGTAGCATAATTATCCTATCACTAAATAGTCTTGCTAATTGTAAAATTGTATATTTTTTTCTAGCCACAATGCTATAATGTTTATTGAGATTTTTTTTCCATGCAGTTATACATGTTCGTATTGTATCATCTATGTGCGTAAATCTTCTTGACTGAGTTCCGGGTCTAACAACAGTTAGTGGTTTATTTTTCTCATATTGATCTTCAAAGATTCCTAATACTGTAGCCATATGCCCTTTTTTAATTTGATTTGGTCCGTATACATTATAAAAATAAATAACTTCATACTTAAAAGAGAACCAAATTTTTAGATTTTCTAGTAGCTCTAAATTTTTAGATTTTGTAAATGCATATGGTGACAAATTTTTATCTAAACCTTTATTACCAAGACTTGCTGACGTAGCAGAATAAATTAATTTAATTTTATTTTTTAAACAAAAATTAAACACAGCTTTACTACCAATAATATTTGAATCTAAACAATCATTGTATTTTATAAAACTTTGATAAATTCTTGAAAACTCCCCGAAATGAAAAACGCTATTAATGTTTTTCTTCACTTTTGTTAGGATTTTATCTATGTCTTTTGTATTTCCTTTTAAATATTTAACTTTTTTGTTTTTTATGTGATTGCTCTCATTACCAGAATAATAATTATCAATGCTTATTATTTTAAATCCTTTAAATTTAATTAATTTTTTTATTAGATTTGAACCTACGAAGCCTGCGCCACCTGTAATTATTATAATGTTTTTTTTCATACTACAAATACTTCGCTAGTTTAATAAATTATGGTTTCATGTATAAACAATTAAATTTTTTATGCATCAAAAATTAATATTTCTATTTTTATCTTACCCTTTGATTTTATATCTCTGTATTTTTATATCAAAAAAATTAAGATTTTTTGATAAACCATCATCTAGAAAAATACACACAAACAAGGTGGTAAATACAGGCGGTATTGCAATTTTTATATTTTACATTTTTCTTGTAACAAATTTTGAAATCAACAAAGAAATAGAACTAATTATTGTTTATAGTTTGTTTGTTGTAATTTGTGGCTTTATGGATGATCAATTTCAAATTACACCAGGCGTAAAATTATTGTTGATTTTCGTTCCCTCATTAATGCTTATTTATGAAGGTTTTGTTGTTAATAGCTTGGGTGTGTATGAATTAATTGGTGTGATCAATACAGGGAAATTCAATTACATATTTACTTTGCTGTGTATTGGGCTTTTAGTTAACGCTTTCAATTATCTAGATGGCATAGACGGTCTCGCAATTCTATCAACAATAATTCCACTAATATATTTTATTTTATTATCGAATAACAAAGCTGTTGATACAATTTTGTTAATTTTTATTTTTCCACTTATTATTAATTTAATATTTAATTTTTTAAATATAGGTCACTCTTTCAAAATCTTTCTTGGGGACTCTGGCAGCCTTCTGCTAGGTTTTATAATCAGTGCTATGATTATTTACTTATCAAAGATCGAAAATATACACCCAGGCTATTTAATTTGGTCTGTTTGGTTACCTGTTTACGATTTTTTATTTGTTAATATTTTTAGAATAAGAAATAAAAAAAAATTTTATGAACCTGATAAAAATCACTTACATCACTTTTTTTTAAATAAAACTAAAAGTCATTTAAAAACATCTATTATAATCAGCACCTTAAATATTATGATTATTTTTAGTGGCTACATTATTACAGCTTACACTTACAAATTATTATCAATTATGTGCTTTATAACATTTTTCATTATCTATTACAAATTAAGATATTTTGGTTTGAGATCAACTTAATGTTTGAAAATAATCCATTATCTAGTTTTTATAAAAGAATTTATTTGAACAAATATTTTTACTCAAATTGTATATATTGTAATTTTAAAAAGGATTTAAATATAAATTTTAAAGAGATATTTTTTGTTTACAATGACGAAAGATATGTTCATTTAGGAGACTTTCTATTCATAATACCGTTGCTTAAATATTTTAATAAAAGATTTAAATGTAAATTGATTTTAAACAAAGATCATAAATTATTATTAAAAAAGATTTCTCCTGATCTAGTTCACCTCACTAAAAGTAAAATAAAACTTAAAAAAAAATCTTTAATTATAACTAATCCATATATGCTTAATAAATTCGAAAAAGAATTTGTATTAGGTCTTGGTCTTCCATCAAGTAAAATTTATATACCATACCCAAAATATTTAATTACTCAAATTTGTAAATTCATTAGTATTAAATTTAATATTAAAGAATATAACAATATTATAAAAAATATGAGACTGAACGCAAAAATGAAAAACAAAAGTATGTACAAAGAAAAAAAAATTTTTATTTTTGCTCCTTTTATTGGAAGCGGCAAATTTCGTGATATTCTTAAATTTAAGCAAAAAAAATTAATTGAAACAAAAATTAAATATGAAAATCAAGGTTACAGTTGTGTTTTAATAGGCTCAAAATACGATAAAATACGTCATAAATTTAAATATGATTTAAGAGGTCAAAGTTTGTTAACAGTCATGAATATAATTAATTCAAAAAACGTTAAATTTGGTGTCGGCTTTGATAATTTTTGGATGCACTATTTTGACTTAATAAATAAAAAATATTTCGTTCTGTTTAGAGGTAGATTTTTTAAAAAAAATAAACAAATGCATTACAAATCAATCAATTTAAGTTTTTCTAAACATCCAACAAGGAAATTTTACATAAACTAGATCTTAAATGTATGTCTATTAAAATTATTGCTTTTGACCTAGATTTTACACTTTGCAAGTATCCAAAAAGTGCATCTAAAAGAGGTATTAAAAAATACAACTTTTGCAAACCAATCAAAAAAAATATCAATTTATTAAATAAACTTAAAAATCAAGGATTTTATATAAAGATTTATACTTCAAGAGGGATGAAAACCTTTCTTGGAAATAAAAAAAAGGTAAAAAAAAAACTTTATCCACTTACAATAAATCAATTAAAAAAATGGGGTGTAAAATATGATGAAGTTATATTTGGAAAAACTCAATACGATCTATTAATAGATGATAAAGCAAGAAATATTGATCAAATTAAAACATTAAAACAAATTTTAAAATTTATTCGTTAATATGTTTAATAATTTTATCAATTTCTTCTTGGTTATATTCTTTGCACTCTAAATTAAAAGGACATTCTGAGACTAAAGATAAATGGCATGGAGAACATTTTATTTCGGAAAAAATAAATGATGATATATTGTCACTTATTGGTCCCCACTCTTTAGGATGATGCGTACCAAAAAAAAATACAAATATTTTTATTCTTTTGTCAATTAAAGACGAAAAATGACTTGTGGCAGAATTGACAGTTATTATTTTGGAAGAATTATTTATTAAATATAAATATTCATCTAAATTTGTCCGATTTATTAAATTGTAAATTTCATTATCATCTTTGATGTTTGAAAAACTCTCATAATCAGACTTTCCTACAAGTACAATTTTTTTTTCATCATTTTTTAATCCTTTTATTAAAGTTTCTAACAATTTGGGACTCATACTTCTAAGAGGGCTGTTACTAGTTGGAGATATCAAAATAAAATTGTTTAAGTTTTTAATTTTTTCGGAAATATTTTTACTATCAAAATAATAACTTAAATTTTTCATATCCTGTTTATTTATCAATGGTCCTGCTAATGAGTTGATAAAATAAAAATTGTTTGTAATACCTTTTGGTAAAATATTTTCGCTTATTGTAAAATTATCTGTTTTTTTTTTGTAATCATTATTTGTTGGATAAATATGCTTTTTGGCTTTAACATAATTGTCAAAAAATCTACAATCATCTCCGTATCTTAAATTCAAATATATATCATAATTGTTTTGAAAAAAAATTTCCCTTTTATTTACATTTGGTCTTTTTTTTGTATCTACATGCAAATAATCTTTAACAAAGATATTGTTAAATATACCTAAGTCTTTTGCAAATTTTTCATTCCATGATCCAACAACTATATCAATCTCAGCATCAATAAAATTTTCTCTTATCTTTAACAAAATTGGTTGTGATATAAAAAAATCTCCAATGTGATCCAATTTTGCTATCAATATTTTTTTTTCATTAAAATTAATTTGAGGTAGCGACTGATATATTGTTGATTTTCCAATTTTTTGATTATTACTGAAATGGTTTTCAAACGTAAAATTTGAAGATATTGAGCTAGATTTAATTTTAATATAAATTTTTCTCAAATATGGAATATTTTTTAAAAACACTGATGAAGTTAATACACTAAAAATTTTTTCGATTGGCTTGCTTAAAAAATTAAATAACTTGTATTTAATTGAGTTTCTTCGATTTACCTCTGAATTATAAAAATTAATTAATTTATTAACTTTTTCTGGGCTCTCTCCATCAAATTCCAATTTTTTTGGATTAAGTTTAGTTAGTTTTATATTTTTCATTACAATATTTGTTTAATAACTTATATTAGGAAATATATAACCTAATTTAATAAAATATGAATAATTTCAAAAAAGCATTTCAACTTGCAAAGCTTGACATTAAAGAGAGATATATAAGATCAATTATTGGTCCTTTTTGGATCACAATTTCAATGCTTTTAACAATAATTTGTCTTGGTGTAGTATTTAACTTTTTGTTTAAGCAGTCACTAGAAGATTTCTTTCCTTATCTGGGAATTGGCCTTATATTTTGGAGCTATATAAATTCAACGATTCTAGAAGCATGTAAGATTGGACAAGAAAATAGAGGTAATTTTAAAAATTATAATATTAATTATGATTTTTATATTGCTAAACATGTAATCAAACAGACTTTTGTTTTATTTCATCATCTAGTTATAATTTTGTTAATTATATTTTGGTTTAATATTAAAATTGAGCCAAAAATTATTTTAATATCAATATCTTTAATATCTTCAAGCGTATTACTTTTTTATCTAAGCAAAATTGTTTTTTATCTATCGACACGATTTAATGATTTAGAACAAATCATAATGAGTTTATTGACTTTTTCTTTTTATTTAACACCAATTATATGGAAAAAAAAATTTCTTTCTGAATATCAATATTTAGTTGACTATAATCCCTTCTATCACATTATACATATTTTTAGATCACTTCTGTTAAATGAACCAATGTATTTAAAAAGTCTTGTTATAGTTATTGCTATGACTTTAGTATTAATTCTTGTTTCAAAGATTGTAGAAATGAAATTAAAAAAACAATTAATTTTTTGGATATAATTTATGATTAGCTTAAGAAATGTATCATTACTAGCTCCTATAATAAATTATGAGCAAAGATCTCTAAAAAAAAATATTATAAAAAATTTTGAACTTAAAAATAAAGTATTACTAAAAGATATATCTTTAGAAATAATGAAGGGTGAAAAGATTGCAATTATTGGAAAAAATGGATCTGGAAAATCAACACTACTAAAATTAATTGGGGGCGTTTATAAACCAACAAAAGGAAAGCTTTTAATGAAAGAAGATAATATAAGTCTGATTTCAGAATTGTCAGCAGGTATAAGTGAAAATTTAACAGGCTATGATAATATTTTGTTAAAAAGTATATACTTAGACCTAGATTTAAATGAAAAAAAAAAACAATTACATAAAATAATTAAATTTAGTGGTCTTGGTGAAAATATATATAAAGTATTTAAAAATTACTCAGATGGAATGAAAATAAGATTATTATTATCAATTTCATTATTTTCCCTAAAAAATATACTTTTAATTGATGAAATAATAGGAGCGGGTGATTTAAAATTTTCAAAAAAAACAATAAAATTTTTAAATTCAAATTACAATAAAGATAAAACAATGATATTAGCATCTCATGATATCAACTTACTAAAAATGTTTTGTGACAAAGGAATTTATATGAAAGATGGACAAATTAAATTCTTTGGGGAATTAAATTTGTGTTATAAAAAATACTTAAAATCAGAGAGCCTCATCTAAAAATTCACAAACTAAGTGAATTATATACAAATGATGCTCCTGAATAGTTGAGGTTGTTGAACTTTTAACTATTATTTTCTTTGTTTTTTTTGTCTTATTTGTATCTTTAAACTTTTGACTTGTAAGAATATAATTTCTTAAGTTCAATTTGTTTAATAAACCAAGCGAGCTTATAACATTTTTACTCGAACCCGATGTAGACATTGAAATGAACAAATTTTCTTTTCTTGCGAATGCCTCTATTTGTCTTGAAAAAACTGTTTCATAATTAAAATCATTAGAATGTGCAGTAAGTAAGGCTCCTGATGAATTAAGTGAAATCGCTGCAATTGGTTTCCTTACTTTAAAATATTTAACTACTAATTCTGCTACAAAGTGCTCTGATTCAGCTGCGCTTCCACCATTACCATAAATTATAACAATACCTTTTTTTTTAACAGTAATAAGTATATCTAAAAATAAATTATATATATCCTCGAAGTAGTCTTCTTTAACTCTCCTTTTTTCTTCAAAGTAATTAAGGAATTTTTTTTTAAATTTGTTTTTATTCATACTTAATTTTTTTTAATATTTTTGTGGTTGAATATCCATTTAAAAATTTGTGAAGATAAACTCTACCTCCATATTTTTCAACTAGCTTTCTGCCAACAACTTTCTTATTTTTATAGTCTGATCCTTTAATAAGTAAATCTGGAATTATTTCATTGATTAATCTTAATGGGGTTTTTTCGTTAAATTCCAACAAATAATTGAACTTTTTCTTATTCAAATTTTTTTTTCTTATATCTAAACTATTGTAAGGCCTATTGATTCCTTTAATTTTTTTTATAGAATTGTCTGAATTTAGACCAATAAAAAGTAAGTCGCAATTTGCTTTGGCTTTTTGTAAAAGTGATAAATGTCCTTTATGAAGAATATCAAAACATCCATTTGTAAAACCAATTTTTTTTTGCTTTACAAAAAATTTATAGATAAAAAAATCTGAAAAACCCATTTTTTTCAAAAATAGTAAATTAAAAATAAATTTTTTATTTATCTTACAAATATCTTTTGAACTAACAACTATTTTGCCAACCAAATTTAAAACGTTTATCATTTTTTTTTTATTTTTAATTATTGAATCCAGAATTACTAATGAAGAAAGTATAGTATCACCTGCCCCACTAACATTATTTGCATTTACCTTGAATAAGTTTTTTTCTGAAAAAAAATTTTTATCAGAAAAAATATCCATACCTTGCTCAGATTTTGTTAATAAATAGTTCTGAATATTATATTTTTTAAGATAAGATTTTAACTCGGTTTTGTTAATACCTAAGCTTTTGTATTCTTTATAATTTTGCTTTATATAATCAAAATTTCGAAATAATTTTAAATCATTTTTTTTAGTATCGACTAAAATTTGAAATTTATATTTTTTTTTTAATTCAGAGAGATATTGAAGTAATTCTTTTGTAACAAAACCTTTGTTATAATCACTAACAATTACTTTGTTATATTTAGATATATTTAAATTTATAAAACTTTTGATTTTTTTTAAAAATAAATTATTTTTTATCGACTCATCATCAATTCTAAAAATTTGTTTATCGTTGAAATAATATCTAGTTTTGATCGTTGTTTTGGTTTTTTTTGAATAAAAAAAGATAGGTTTACATAATTTTATCAATTTTGTTTTTAAAAAATTTTTATATTTAACTGAAGTTCCAATTTGAAAAGCGAAATCAATTTTGTTTTTTGGATAAAAGGATGATAAAGATTGCAGCACATTAGCTGCTCCTCCTAATGACATATTTAGTTCTTCTTTTTTATAATATTTTATTTCAACTTCCGCAGATTTTTTAGGATTAGATAAATAAATATTTCTATCTATCATGGCATCACCTATTAATAATATTCTATTCATAAAATAATTAATTTTAAGATATCAACTAACAAATTAAATAAATAAATACAGGATATTTTTATTAAGATTGTATTATTAATTTTATTACATTAAATAATATTCATGTATTTAATTATTCAAATACCTTGCTTAAATGAGGCTGATAATTTGCCTAGTGTAATAAATGAGTTACCAAAAAGTATTGATGGTGTTACAAAAATAGAAATTTTGGTAATAGATGATGGGTCAACCGATGGAACAAGTCAAATTGCAAAAAAACTAGGTGTACATCATGTTTTAACTTTAAAGAAAAATGTCGGATTAGGAAGAGCTTTTAATATAGGTATCAAAAAATGCTTAAATTTAAAGGCAGACATAGTTGTAAACACTGATGCTGATAACCAATACAAAGCTGACGGTATTCCAAAACTAGTAACTAAATTAGTAAATGAAAAACTTGATATGGTTTTAGGTTGTAGAGAAATTTCAAAAATACATCATTTTTCATATTTTAAAAAATTTTTACAAAAATTTGGAACTTTAGTTGTGAATTTTTTAAGTGGATCTAAAATTCCTGATTCTACAACAGGCTTCAGGGCATACTCTAAAAAAGCTATAACTGATATTCATGTTTTTTCTAAATTTTCATATACATTAGATGTTTTGATGCAAGCTACAGAATTAAGCTTGAATACTGGGTACGTCTATGTTGAGACAAATCCCCCAACTCGGAAGTCTAGATTATTTAAAAATAATACTCAATTCATTCTAAACCAAATTAAAATAATATTGACTTGCTTCCTTTATTACAAACCTCTTAAATTTTTCTTTTTTGTTTCGGTGCCATTTATTGCATCAGGAATATATTTTTTCCTAAGATTTTTTTATTTTAATTTAATTTTAAATGAGGGTGAGTTCATTCAGTCTCTTATTGCAGGCGTATTTTTATTAGTAATGGCTATATTATTTAATATAATTGGGCTTTTAGGACACTTAATAAATTTTGTTAAAAAATATTTATCTAGAATAATAAGTGAAAAATAAATATGCAATAGTTGGTGCAGGCGCAAGCGCTATGGGTACATATCTAGCGTTTAAGAAGATTGGGATTAAAAACTTTGACATATACGACTCATCATACACTAATAAATCATCTGAAAGTGATGAAAAGTTTAATTCTTTATTTGACCAGGGTAAAATTAGTGAAATTTACAAAATTTTAAAAAAAAAGATAGGTTTCAAAATAATAAATAAAAAGACTGAAAAATTTTCAAGTACAAGTGAAATTTCTAAAGAATGCCATTTGTGGGATAATAATTTTGAATTCGGATTAACAAATTATTGGGGTGGTGCAGTACAGTTGTTTGATAAAGAGATTTGTATGAAAAATAATTTTGACTATACAGAATTAAAAAATACTTATCTTGATTTACTTAAATATATTCCAATTACCTCTTATGATGAGAATTTTTATGATGATAATTTAAATTTTTCAAACCAAGACAAAATTCAAATTCACGAAATTAATGAAATTCTAAAAAATTCACTAAGAAAAAGCGAAGATTTCAAATTTACTACTAATTCAGCAGCAATCTATAATAATAAAAATAATCAAAGATATTGTAGAAATTGTACTCATTGTTTAATTGGATGTAGGTTTGATTCCTTTTTAAATTCTAGATCATTTTTTCATAATGAACAAAATATAAACATTATAAAAGAAACGGTTTTTAAAATTAATTCTAAAAATAAAGAAATAGTTACAGAAAATAATTCTAGATCATATGAAAAAATATTCTTATGTGCGGGCCCATATCAATCACAGAAAATTATAAGTTTTGGAAATTTAAATATTAAGAATTATAGAATAAAGGACAGCTTTTGTTTCACTTTTCCTATTTTTTATTTTGGGAAAATACAAAAAAAACACAACTATAATGAATATTTCGGTTTAACTAATTTAATTTTAAACATTAAAGAAAATGAAGGTGATCTTGCGCAAGTTCAGATATATCCTCCACTAAAACATATCTTTTTTTCATTAATAAATAAGCCTTTTTTAAGAATATTCAAATTTATTTACAATTTATTTATTGGTAGAATTTTGTTTTGCAGAGTTTACCTAACAGATAAATTTTGTATTGTGTATGAGTTTGATAATGAAGAAAATCTTAACTTTAAAAAAATAAAACCAAATAATGCTATAATTAAGAAAGTAAAAAAAAGTATATTTAAAAAAATTAAGCAAAACCTTATTAACAAAAAATTTTATGTAGTTCCTTTAAGTTTTGAAAGCAAGACGAGCTCTCATTATTCTGGAGATCTAAATAAGGATCTTATTAAAAATTTCGAAGATAGACAAATTTATATAAATGACTCCTCAACATGGAATTTCTTACCTTCTGTGTCTCCAACTTTTTCAATTATTGCACTAGCTTTTTTAAAAACTATCAAGTTATTTAAAAATGAAAGATAAAATAAAAATTGTTGTTAAAAAAATTCTTTTTAATAATAGATCTATTATTAATTTTCTTAAAAAGAATGTAAATTTTATATATGTAAGAGAAAGAGATAAATATTCTTTTTTAAGAAGAATAAAATATTTTATATTTTTCGCTTTCAAAAAAGTTGTGGATATTGGATACCAAGGTTATGGTCAAAAACAAGGTACTATTGTTCCATGGGCAATCGGTATTGATAGAAATAGTACTGATTATAATGGAACTAATTTACCGTTTCCAGAAAATTCTATAGATATTATTTTTGCATGCCACATTTTTGAGCATAATGACAATCCTGGGGAATTATTAAAAGAATGGTTCTCAAAATTAAAATTAAATGGAAAATTGCACGTAATTGTTCCAAGTTTATATTGGTACGAGAGAAAAACATTTCCTGTATCAGCTTTTAATGATGACCATAAATATTTTTATACACCTGGTAGTTTGCTTAGTTTAGTTGAAAATTCTTTAGATAACTTAAATTATAAAGTTGAGATTTTGAGAGACAACATGAAAGATATAAACCTTGAAACCCAAGAAAAATTTAATATGGATAAAATTTACAAAAGTACAAGGCCTTTATATGAAATTGAAATGGTTATTGAAAAAATTTCACAACCAAACTTTGAGCTTACAGAAAATACATCAAGCGGAATGAAATATGGTTTCAACAATCAAGATGTTGGATTTTCATTTTGTATGGGGGGATTTTATCAACCAGAAGACTGGGGAGTGTGGTCATCTAGTCAAATATCGACACTTCAAATTTTAAATAGAGGAAACTATAAAACAATTATATTAGATTTTAACTTTCCAAGTAAAGATATAAATATAAATAATATTTATATAAATTTAAAAAAACACAAGTTTGAAATATTAAAAGAAGTCAACTATATCCAAATTGTTTTTTCTGAGATTATTAAAGAAAATTTAACAATTGAAATTAAATGCGATAAAAATTTTAAGGCAAGTAAAAATAATCCAGATGATAAAAGAATATTATTTTTTGGATTGAAAACTATTGAATTTAATTAAAATATGATTTTACCGAGACAACTTCTTTATTGCAAAAATCTTATATCATTTATGTTAAATATTTTATTTTCAATAAAGAAAGTAGATTTTTTGGTATCAAAGGCTAAATTAATTGAGGTTTTAAAGCTTAATCAAAAATATATCTATTTCACATCCAAAGGTAGAATTGGTTTATTCCACATTTGCAAATATTTGGTTGAGAGAATACCTAACAAAAAAGAAGTTGTTATGTCATCATTTACAATTTTTGATCTAGTCAACATGGTTATTTGTTCAGGCGCAAAACCAGTTTTCATTGACCATGAAAAAGATAGTTTTGATATGAACATTAAAAATTTAGTGAGTTATATTGAGAAAAATCACAATAAAATTGCATCTATTTTACTATGTCATTATAGCTTGAACTCAAGGAATTTGATTAAGATTAAAGATAAGTGCTCAGAATTTGAAATTCCCATAATTCAAGATATGGCTATATCACTTGTATCGAGAATAAATGGTGAGTCTATTTCGAATTTCTCTGATTTTTCTTTTTTTAGTTTCAATTTATTTAAATTTTTACCTATTGTTCATGGAGGTGCTGTTTGCTCAAATAATAAGGAATTTTATCGCTATATTAAAACTCAAGAGAAAGAATGGCCAAAACAAAATTTTAAAAATTTAGTTAAGTATTTCTTAAAAGGAATTTTTTTTAAATTAGCTACAAACAAATATTTTTTTAACTTGATAACATTTAGATTATTTAAATTTGCAGATATAAATAATATTAAATTTATTCAAAAATTTACTAAAAATGATCCAAATCCTGTACTAAGAAGAGATTTGCCTAACTTCTATAAGTTAAAATTCAATGAATATCAGTTTCCAAGTTTTATATCAAAACTAAGTGAGATCTTTGAGGAGAGAAGAATTAGGGAAAAGAATTATATTTACTATCTATCAAATATTATAAATAAAAATATTAAAATATTTAATCCTAGTGACAAAGAAATTCATTCTTTTATAAATTTTCCAATTCTTGTGAGCTCCAAAAAAAAGGTTTTCAAATTATTTATATAAAAATAATATAGATCATTCTTTATATTTTTATAGAAATTGTAACGACTTGGAAATTTTTAAAGAATTTAAAATTGATTGTCAAAATACTGATTTATTTGAAAAAAAAATTTTGTTTTTACCTATTCATCATAAAATAACGCAGACTTATCAAGATAAAGTGATAGATATAATAAATAAATATGATGAAAAAAATTAAAAGATTTTTTTGTTTTGTTGGCAACTTGATGCCTCCGCCTTTAAATAAATATCTTTATTATTTCTCAGGTGTAAAATTTGAAAACCTAAAAAAAACTTGGATAGGTGCTAATTGTTACTTTGATAACTATGACCCATCTTTGATAACTATTGAAAGTGGTGTTTGTATATCATTTAGGGTAACAATAATTACTCATTTTGATCCAACAAATTCTATAGACAACCCAAAAAT
The DNA here is from genome assembly GCA_902576045.1 of uncultured Pelagibacteraceae bacterium. Classification (GTDB taxonomy): domain Bacteria; phylum Pseudomonadota; class Alphaproteobacteria; order Pelagibacterales; family Pelagibacteraceae; genus Pelagibacter. The sequence continues at coordinate 64,147 of CACGTU010000006.1, forward strand.
AAAAAAGTTTTCAAAATCTGTTTCTCTCAAAAAAAAAATGTTTTATTGGCGCTAACTCAACAATATACCCTGGCGTTACGATAGGTAGCGAATCCATCATATCTTCTGGATTAGTAATTACAAATAGCATAGAAGAAAAAGTATTAGTTAAAAATGATGAATCTTACAAAAAAAAAAAATTCATTAAATAAAATAAAAAATATATTAATAACAGGTGGCGCTGGATTTGTAGGTCACAATCTTGCTCTTCAGTTTGAAAAAAAAAAATTCGTAAAAAAAATTGTTTGCTTAGATAATTTTCAAAGAAATGGTTCATTAAATAATAAAAAAATCCTACTAAAGAAGAAAAAAATTAAATTAATAAAGTTTGACTGCTCAAAAAAATTCAAAAATCTAAGTAAATATAAATTTGACTTAATATTACATTGTGCTTCTGATCCTTCTGTAAATACTGATAATAATTATAAAATGTTTCAATCTAATTTAATGAGTACTATTAATTTGTTAGAATTTGCATCAGAACAGAAAAAAAAGCCAATAATAGTTTTATTCTCCTCTAGCAGAGTTTATTCAATAAATAATTTGAAAAAAATCAAATATAAGAAAAATAAGAGTCGTCTAAAAATTTTAAATTACAATAAAATTGATGGATTAACTAAATTTGGAATAAACGAAAAATTCAGTGCAACACAAATAAAATCGTTTTATGGAAGTTCAAAGTTCTCTTCTGAACAAATTTTTTGTGAATATTCAAAAAAATTTTCTTTACCACATATAATTAACAGATATGGAATAATTACCGGACCAAGACAACTATCAACTCCAAGTCAGGGAATATTTCATTTTTGGCTTAGATCACATATTGAGGGAAATAACCTTTGCTACACTGGTTTTGGTGGACGTGGAATTCAAGTACGAGATGCTATTGATATTGAAGATGTATTCAAATTACTAATTAAACAATTAAATAAAATCAATAATTGTCAAAACAAAGTTTTTAATATAGGTGGTGGTTTGAAAAATACATTTAGTCTCAGAGAATTAACAAGTATGTGCAACAAAATTACCGGAAAACATGTAAAGATAAAATCTGTTCTAAAAACTCATAGTTTTGATGTGCCATTTTACGTTTCTGATTGTACTAGGTTTGAAAAAAATTTTGGAAAAATCAAACTTAAAAGTATATCAACTATGCTTAAAGATATTTATTTATCCTTAAAATCATGATTTTGATAACTGGATCAACCGGTCTCATAGGATCTTCTACTGCTGAATTTTTTTTAAATAAAAATTACAAAGTAATAGGTATAGATAATGATTTAAGAAGTTACTTTTTTGGAAAGAATGCTTCAAATAAGTGGAAGGAAAAAAGATTAAAAAAAAATTCTCTATATAGACATTATAAAATTGACATTAGAGATGAAAAAAAAATTCAAAAGCTATTTAAAAAATTTAAGCAAAGGATACAAGCAATAATTCATACAGCCGCTCAACCTTCTCATGATTGGGCAGCTAAAGAACCTTTGACTGATTTTCATGTAAACGCAACTGGAACGCTTAATCTGCTTGAAAATTTTAGAAAATATTGCCCAGATGCGTCTTTTGTTTTTACATCCACTAATAAAGTCTACGGAGATACTCCAAACTTTTTACCATTAATTGAAAAAAAAAAAAGATTTGAGCTAAGTAGAAATCATGAATTCTATAAAGATGGGATAAACGAGAGTATGTCAATAGATTATACAACTCATTCAATATTTGGAGCCTCAAAAGCATCAGCAGATTTACTAGTTCAAGAGTATGGTAGATATTTTAACTTAAAAACTGTTTGTTTTAGAGGTGGGTGTTTAACTGGGGAAAATCACTCTGGAGCTCAACTACATGGTTTTTTGTCATTTTTAATAAAATCAATAATTAATAAGAAAAAATACTATATTTTTGGATATAAAGGAAAACAGGTTAGAGATAACATACATAGTTTTGATGTGGCTAATGCTTTTTATCACTTTATAAAAAAACCTCAAATTGGTGGTAAGGTTTATAATCTTGGAGGTGGTAGAGATAATAGTTGCTCTATTTTAGAGGCAATTGAGCAAATAGAAGATATCTCTGGACAGAAGAGTTCTTACGAAATTCAAAAAAAAAATAGAATTGGTGATCACTTATGGTGGATTACAGATAATAAAAGTTTCAAGAGAGATTATCCAAAGTGGAGAATAAAAATAAATTTAAAATCATCTTTAAAAAGTATGATTAATCAAGAAATTAACAGAAAATAATCCATAAATGGATAGCTTTAAAGAATGTAAAGTTTGTATACTGAACAGTTCTGTACCGGAATTTCGTTTAGACAGTAGCGGGACCTGTAATTATTGTGAGGATCATAAAAAATTAAACTCTATATATAAAATTGAAGAAGAGAAAATTTTAGTTGAAAAATTTAAAAAACTTCGAGAAAAAAACTCAAATAAATATGATTGTTTAGTAGGTATTAGTGGGGGTGTAGATAGCTGTTATACACTTCATTTTGTAAAAAAAATTTTGAATTTGAATCCATTGGTAATTCACTATGACGATGGCTGGAACACAGAAATTGCATCAAAAAATATTAAAAATATGATTTCAAAATTAGGGGTTGATTATATTACATATGTGAATGACTGGAACGATATGCAAAAACTCTATAAATCTTTTTTTTTAGCAAAAGTGCCGGATCCTGGAGTCCCTGGAGATTTAGGTATATTTGGTGCAATATTCAAAACTTGTAATCAAGAAAATATTAAAAATGTTTTTTTTGGTCAAAGTTTTAGAACAGAAGGCACTCAACCTAGAGAATGGTCTTTTATTGACGGTTCATATGTAAAAAGTATTTATAAGAAGTATGGAGATAATTCAAAGTTAGAGAACTATCCAAATATAAATTTTATCGAAATTGCTTACAATATTTATTTTAAGAGAATTAAAACCATACCAATATTGAATTATATTAATTACAGTAAGGAAAATGCAAAAAAATTCCTGATAAACGAATATAAATTTGAGGACTATGGAGGTTATCATTTTGAAAATTCATTAAGTAAATTTATAAATAAATATTACAATAAAAATTTCCTTAATTTTGACAGAGATATAATAAGTCTGAGTGCTAAAATTAGGGAAGGAAAACTATCAAAAAATGAGGCAAAACAGATATTAAACAATGAAAAACCGCTTGATCAAAATTTTGTAAACTATTGTTTAATGAAACTGAGAATAAACGAAATAGAGTTACAAAGTATAATTAATTCTAAACCGAAAAATTATAAAAACTTTTTTACATCTTACAACATTATTTCAAAGTTTAAATTTATTTTAAAACTATTGGTAAAAATGAGATTATTTAACCCAATCTTATATAACAAATATGTTAAATAAAAATTTGGTAAAATTTATTTTTTCATTAGTTTTAACCTTAAGTTTATTTTATTTCTTATTAAAATCTACTGAAAGTGGTCTTACTTTTTATTTTTTTAAAAATTTTATTAATGAAAATTTTTTAATTATTTTTTTTTCTTACTTATTATTGTTATTAGGTTTAACACTTAATTTTTTTACTTGGCAGTATATCACTAAAAAAAATGAAATATTTATAAAACATAAATCTGCATTTAAAATATTTTGCACTAGCGAATTAGCAAAATATATACCAGGTAAAATATTTTCTTTAGTATCAAAAGCCTGGCTATATAAGGAAAAACACTTTTCACTTTCAAAGATATCTCAATCTATTATAGAAGAACACGCGTCAAGTTCGTATTCTAATCTTTTTTATATAATCATTTATTTTATTTTTTTTAATATTGTTTTTAAAAATGTTTTTTTAAGTATTTGTATTTTTTTAATATATATAATCTTTCCATATTTGTGTATTAATTACTTCAATAAATTTAGAATATTTTTTTCTAAATTTTTTTCAATTTTAAAAAATATATTTTCATTTAAATTTTCTACTATTTACACAGCGGTAACATTTTATATTTTAATCAATTTAGTTTTTGGTTTTTCTTTTTGTGTTTTTTTAATAGGTTCAAATTTAGATACGTTATCTTTTATAAATATCGTTAAAATAATTTGTAGTCAATCATTAGGTAATTTGGCTTCGGTCGTCTTGTTTTTTTTTCCTGGTGGCATAGGTGTAAAAGAAGTTTCATCAGTATTAATTTTAAAAGACTCTGGGTTTGAAAACTTAATTTCTCTTTTAATAATTTACAGAATATTATTTATATTCGCAGAAATTTCGGTTTGGATATTTTCAGTTTTATTGAATGTAAATTTAAAAAAAATAATTTAGTTCTCTTTAAAAAAAACTTTAAATATCTCCTCTAATTGCTCTTGCTTAAGATAACTAACTAAAACTCCATTTCTTGGACCATAAAAAACAAACTCGGCACCTATTCCTAAGGATATTTTGTATTTATCAACGATCTCCAACATATCTTGGTATTTAGTAACTCCACCTGAATATATGTTTGTTATTTTAGAATAGGTTACAAGCTTTTCAATTAGATTATAATCAGGACCTTTTTTTGTACCTTCTTTATCAATAGATGTGAGTAAGATTTCACCTGCACCTGCATTTATAATATTTTTTAAATGCTCCTCCAATGAAATTTTTAATTTAGTATTACCATTGTTTTCATAAACATTATAATTCCCAAATATATTTTTTTTGACATCTACACATGCAACAATACTTTGAGATCCATACTTATCTTTAATTTGCTCAATTAATCTATAATTTTCTGCTATACCACTGCAAATAGAAATTTTCTCAGAACCACATGAAAATATCATATCTGCTTGATCAACATTTTTTATTCCGCCGCCTACCGTAAATGGCATTAATGCATATCGTGAGATTTCACTTAAAAATTTTTTGTTTATAACTCTGTTTTGTGCTCGAGCGTCAATATCTAAAATAAGGATTTCGTCCACAAGGAAATCATTAAATATTTTAATTATATTTATTGGATCGCCTATGTATTTATGATTTTTAAATTTTTCTCCCTTGTAAAAATAATTATTTTTAACTAATAAGGTCGGAATTATTCTAGGAAGTCCCATTATAACTTCTTAAATATTCTTCAATTATTTCGACAGATTTTATGTAAAGAGAATTCCCTTTTAAATTTTTTTTGTAGCCCAACGAAGTTTTTTCAAGTGTTTTGTCAATATTCCATCTTGGAAAAAGACCTAATTTTTTTTTTGATTTAGAATTATCTAAAAATAAATATTTTTGCTCCAATTTTTTTTTTGTAGTACTAATTGAGTATTTAAAGTCTGAGATTTTTTTTAACTTTTTAATAATTTTGATTACTGAAACTTGATTTTGTTTGTTAGGTGCAAAATTATAATTTGTTGCAAAGCTTCTTTTTTTATCAATTTTTTGTGCTAAAATGACATAACCATATATTGCTTCTAAAACATGTTGCCAAGGTCTAACATGATGCTTATTTCTTATTTTAGATCTATTTCTATATATGTCAGGTATTAACCTATTTTTAGACCAATCACCAAAACCTATTATATTACCAGCTCTAACTGTAGAAATTCTAAAGTTTTTGGATAATGATTGGTAATATCTAACTAAAGCTTCCACACATACTTTACTTATACTATATGGATCTTTGCCTCCTAATCTATCTAACTCATTATAATATTTTTTATTTTGATTTTCGTAAACTTTATCTGTTGTAGATATAATAAATATCGTTTTTTTTTTTTTTTTAGACAATTCTTGTGCTAAGTAAATAGTCCCATTTATATTTGATTCAAATGTTTCAATTGGCTCTCTATAACTTTGAAGCACCAAAGATTGAGCCGCAAAATGGAAGCAGATATCTGGTTTTATCTTTTTAATTACATAACTTATTTTTTTTTTATTTGATATATCTACATCGAAATACTTAATTTTTTTTTTTAGATTTATTTCATTAAAAAAGAATTCATTTGAACCTATTTTTTTATCTAATCCATAAATTTTGCAACCTATTAAATTTAAAAAAATTATCATCCATGAGCCTTTAAAGCCTTTGCACCCTGTTATAAGTATTTTTTTATTCCTCCAGAAATATTTATCGATCTTGTTTTTTTTTAAGACTTCCAAATTTTCCATTTTGCTTCATCGTTATTTAACATACTCTCAAGTTTCTCATGATCTCTGATATTATCCATTGATTGCCAAAATCCATTATGTCTATAAGCTCCAAACTGACCTTTTTTGATAATTTCTCTCATGGGCTCTTCCTCCCATATAGTTTTATCGTCTTTAATGAAATTAAAGCATTTAGAGTTTAAAACAAAAAAACCACCATTAATATAGCCCTCATTTCCAATTTTTTTTTCAGAAAAAATTTTCACTGTAGATTTTTTATCTAATCCTAAAACTCCATACCTTCCTGGAGCTCTAACAGCTGTGACTGTAGCAATTTTTCCGCTTTTTTTATGAAACTCTAGTAGTTTTTTTATATTAATATTTGATAAACCATCTCCATATGTAAAAAGAAATGTTTCATTTTTTTTCATTAAATTTTCGATTTTTTTCAATCTACCTCCTGTCATAGTGTTTAGACCAGTGTCTATGAAAGATATTTTCCAATTCTCAGCTTTGTTTGTAAGGAGTTTTACTGAATTTTTTTTTATATCAAGAGTGAAAGAATTATTTTTTATTAAATAATTGTAAAAATAGTTTTTTATAACTTCACCTTTATACCCACAACAAATAATAAATTCATTAATATCATAGAATGAAAAATATTTCATTATATGCCATATAATTGGCTTATCGCCAATTCTTATCATTGGTTTGGGTACCCTATGGGTTTCTTCTGGAAACCTCGTCCCCCTCCCTCCTGCTAATATAACAGCTTTCATAAAATTATAGATTTTTTTTATACCAATTAAGTGTAATTCTT
>CACGTU010000007.1 GCA_902576045.1 uncultured Pelagibacteraceae bacterium
GCGAGGAGATTTTTTCACCAATACTAAGCTTATATGTTCGATTTTTTTTATTTATTAACTCTCTTATAAATAAAATTCTTCTTAAGTTATTATTTATAAAGCCTACTGTTTGAAAGAATAAGCTATTCTTACCAAAAAAACGTACAGGAATAATTTCCGCCTTGGTTTTATTAATTATAGATCCAATTAATGGTTTCCATCTTCTTTCATTAGCCTCATTAAAAATAAAAGAAGATGTAGCAACTTCTCCTGAAGGAAAAGTTATTAAAATTCCATTTGCATTTAAGTGTTCAATTGCCTTCTTTTTAGAAATGATATTTTTTTTTATATCCTCTGTAAATTTTGAAAATTTAATTGGCAATAAGTACTCTCTTATTTGATCAATTTGTGAAAGTTCTTCGTTAATTAAAATTTTATAATCCTGTCGGATATCACAAATTATTGAACAAATTATAAGTCCATCTAATAATCCAAATGGATGATTTGCAACTATTATACTTGATCCTTCTTTAGGTATATTGGCAACATTTTCTGCAATGTAATTAATGTTAAAAATATCTAAAGTTTTTTTCCAAAAATTCTTTGACTGTTTTAACTCTTCATAATTAACTTTATATATAGATTTGATTTCATCAATTTTTGAAATTTTCTCTAAAATTTGCTGCATTAGTCTAAAATTTTATTAACATATTCTTTATTTATTTTTTCAATTGGTAAAAAAACAAAAACATCAGTTGTCTTAAATTTATTATCAATTACTGCACCTGTCCCAATAGAAGCGTTAAACTTTATATAAGCTTTAATTAAAGTTGGTAATTTTGAAATTAATTTAATATTCACATTAATGTTTTTTTGATAATCAATATTTAGTCTACATTTTGGTAAAGCACTGACTGTGATGTTGCCTGACATTTTATGATAATTGTTAAGATATATCAATTGATCTTCAATCTTGTTAATATTAGTACTTAAGAAACTGGCCGTACCAAACAAAGCATCTATATTATTTCTGTTAATATAATTATATATTTCTTTCCACATTAATTTAAGAACATTTTTATTTCTAAATTTATAAGATATACATGATCGACTTAATTCTAGCATATTGTCGTAAACTCCAGAATTTAGTAAATTATCTAAATTAAATTCATCGCAACTATAAAAACCTGATTTTTTTTCCGCAACAGATTGCTTAAGTAAACGATAAGTTCCTATTACTCTTGTTTTGGAAAATTTTGATTTTTTGTGGGTCACAATTATATGATCTGCATAATTGTCAAATTTATCAGAGTCTCTTCTAAAATTTCCTATATTATATAAAGGGTTTTTAATTCTTTCGGAGAAGAAAACTTTATACCTAAGTTTTTGTGCGAGTTTTACTTCTCCTCTGCTTTCAGCTAGTTTGACGTTAAACGAGGGCTTAAAAAAATCATAGGTATTTATATTAAACCTTTTATTCTGGTTAACTTTTCTAAATAATGTATTTATTGGCACGAATCCTTAGTAAAAGATTCACATGTATTTAATGTTAAATAATTATTTCAAATTCATTACAAAGTTTAATTATAATTTACATTAAAATTAAACAATATCTTAATAATTTTTAAACAAATGTTTTACATAAATATTTTAAAGTAATCTAATTAGGAAATATTATGAGTTACAGTAAAATTGAAAAAGCAACCAAAGAATTTTTTAAATCAAATATTGAACCTTTCAAAGATATAGTTTCTAAGGAAGTACATTGTGAGGCTATACATAAATCAAGTTTTGGCGGTAACATAAAGAACTACGATGAAATGATGGAAATGATAAAAGATGCGATGACTAGTTGGAACACAGAACCAGAAATTAAGTGTTTAATTGATACTCCAGAGGTCGTAGTTAAAACTGTTAAAGGATTTGATCCTAACTTTACTTATCTTGAAATAGATCAACTTAAAGATGGTAAAATTATTAAACATTTTTATGGCAAAGTTCCAAAATAGATAAATCAAGGTTTAAGGGATTATGGCGGAAGATAATCGGCGTAAACTGTGGACTTTAATAAAGGAAGCTGGCGATTATTTACGGGATTAGAGGTTCACATTAATCCACATTAAACGGCATTATCCCACACGAACAAAATCATCTTTTGATAGACCAAAAAAAATAAACCTTTATTAACAAATTTTTCATTACAAATACCGATAATGATAGCAGGTATAATTAAATATTCTTATACAACCGGAATATTTTAACTTACTTGGATTCCGTTTGACCAAACGTTTTTCACAACAGGTAAATTTTGATAAACTTTAAACCTTACTAAATCTGCTCTTTTATTGTTATCAATTAAACCCCTATCATTTAAATTTGTAGCTATAGATGGAGCGTGACTAGCTGCTGCAAATGCTTTTGGAAGATTATCAATTTCTAAACCCCATTTGACAACAGATATAATTAATGATGATGGAATATAATCTGAGCTTAAGATATCTAAACAATCATTTTCTAAGAGTTCTTTTGCAGATATATTGCCAGAGTGTGAACCTCCTCTAAGTAAATTAGGAGATCCCATCATAACTTTAATATTGTAATCTTTAGAAGTTTTGGCTGCTTCTAATGTTGTTGGAAATTCAGCCAATTTTACTCCATATTTATATGAATTATGAACATCATTTTCTGTGGTATCGTCGTGACTAGCCAAAATACAATCATATGATGATTTAAATTCTAAAATTTTATCTATGTGTTTCTTGCTATTTTTTTTTGAAAGATTTTTTAAGTGATCAAAATGAATTTCCATTTCATTTTCTGTCATACCGTATTTAATTGAAAGATATTCTTTGTACTTATCTATAACTCTAAATTGCCTCTGACCTGGTGTATGATCCATTATACTAATCAGTTTTACATCGTGAGTTTCATTGTATTCGTCTAATTCATCAATCAAATTCTCCGAACAAGTTTCAGCTCTTAAATGTATTTTGTGATCAATCTTGAGAATATTATCTTTTTTAAAACTTGAAATTATATCCGAACAGTTTTTTGCATATTTTTTATATTTTCCTGTTTTTTCAATAGAACCAACTCTTAATGCATCAAAAACTGTAGTTATTCCAACAGATGCTAATTCTCTATCATGAGATAAAATTGCATTTTCTACTGGAAATGAAACTTTAGGTCTTGGTGTCATGTGTCTTTCAAGATTGTCAGTATGTAATTCAACCAATCCTGGCGAAATATAATCTTTTTCGCAGTCTATAGAACTTTTGTTATTACTTAATCCACTACTTATATCGACAATCTTGTTATCTTTAATCCTGATATGACCATGAACGATTTCATCTTTTTTAATTATCATGGCATTGTTTAAAATATATTCATGCATCACTTTTTAATACACATGAATTGTTACAAATATTTTAAATTAGAGAAAATTTATATAAGTATTATAAGTTGAATTATGAAAAAATATTCTAGATACGCTATTTATTATGCACCTCCAAAAGAGAGTAGTCTAGAAGAATTTGGCAGATATTGGTTCGGTTGGGATCCACTTAATGCAAAGTTAATAAATAACAAACATAGAATTAATTATCTAAACAGATTTGGAATTAAAAACTTAATAAACATAGATAAAAATGTTTTAATTGCAAAGAAATATGGGTTTCACGGCACACTTATTCCTCCTTTTAAACTAAACAAAAATTATAGTACCAATACATTATTTAAAAAAACTGAGGAAATAGCAAAAAAATTCAAAAAATTTAAATTTTATAAATTTAAATTAAAAAAAATGAATAATTTTTATGCTTTTGTTCAAAATAAAAAAAATAATAACATTAATAAGTTATCAAATAGACTAGTTAGAGAATTATTTAAATTTAGGTCACCTCTTACAAAAAAAGAAATTGATAGAAGAAATCCCTCTAAACTAAGTAAATTACAATTAAATATTTTATATAAATGGGGATACCCCTATTTAATGTCAGAATTTAATTTCCATATGACCCTTGCATCAGAGGTCACAGGAAACAAATTGTACCTTGAGTTAAAAAAAATTGAAAGAAACAAAGAAATCATTTTAAATGAAATAAATAATTTTGATAAAATATATATATTTGGTGAAAACCAAAAAGGAATGTTTGAGAATTTAGAAAATTTTTCACTTAGCTAAAATTATTTTTTTCAATTTATTTGCACCTATAGCTATTGATTTATTATTATTTATAGTAATTATATTTTTCGGTAGTAAATTAATTTTTCTTTTTATCCTTTTATTAATTGATTTTTTGTCTTCTCTAGCTCGATTTACAAGTCTCTTTTTAATAATTGTTGATGGGGCAAAAATATTAATTATTTTAACGTTATTAACTTTTTTTTTTACTTTAAAAAGTACTTTTCTTGATCCATTAAAAATTACTGTTTTACCTTCCTCTATTTTTTTTATTTCCTTAAATGGAATACCGTATGAAAAACCATGAGCTTTCCAGTAAACAAAGAAATGTTTTTTTAAAATCTTATCTTCAAAATTTTTAATTGATATGCTGTAATGATCTTCATTTTTAATATCTTTTTTCCTAGTAATGTACCTTTTTACCAAAATGGAATTAGGAATTTTTTTAATTACTTTTTTTAATAAAGTATCTTTTCCTGATCCTGATGGTCCAACGACTACGATAAGCTGACCGTTATTTTGCATCTGATATTTTTGTAATATCTATTTCCCTAGCATTTAAATATTTACGTGAATATTCATCATGAAAAATACCAATTATTGAAGATCCACTATCTTTTTTTTCATTAATCAAATTCAAAACAATATCTTTGTTAACACTATCTAAACTAGCAGTTGGTTCATCTAGTAATAAACATGGATAATTTCTAATCAGTCCCCTAGCAACATTAACTCTTTGTTGTTCTCCACCTGAAAAAGTTAGTGGCGATAAATTCCATAAGTTTTTATCTATATTAAGTTTTAGTAAAATTTTTTCAGCTTTTTCACGAACTTCATCTTGATCTGAATTTATTTCTAATAAGGGCTCCATAACAATTTCAATTGTAGGAACACGAGGTATCACTCTTAGAAATTGACTAACATATCCTATTATATTTTTTCTAAGTTCAATAATATTTCTCGGATATGTATGATCTATGTTGTGATTATTAATTTTAATTTGTCCTGATTGAAAAACATAGTTTCCGTAAATCATTTTTAAAATACTAGACTTTCCAACACCTGATGGTCCTGTTAACGCTACAATTTCTCCAGGATTAATTTTCAAATTCAAATTATTAAAAACTAATATGTTTGTTTTGCCCTGATTATGAAGTGTAAATTTTTTTGTAATTTTATTTAGTTCAATCATATTTAAACCTGTAATACTGAACTAACTAATAACTGAGTATAAGAATGTTGCGGATCATCTAATACCTGATCACAAAGTCCAGACTCAACAGCCTCCCCATTTTTCATAACAATAATTTTATCAGCTAACAATCTAATCACTGCTAAATCGTGAGAAACGATTACAACTGATAAATTTAATTCTCTAACTAATTTTCTTAACAAATCTAAAATTTTTGCTTGAACAGAAACATCAAGACCTCCTGTTGGTTCGTCCATGAAAATTATTTTAGGACTCGTAACTAAATTTTTTGCTATTTGTAATCTTTGCAACATTCCACCAGAAAATGTTCTTGGAAAATCATCTACTCTACTTTTATCGATTTCTACTTTATCTAACCATTTAAAAATAGTTTGCCTAATATTTCCATAATTTCTTTGTCCAATCGACATTAATCTTTCACTAATATTTCCACCAGCACTTACATCTAATCTTAAACCGTCTCTAGGATTTTGGTGAACAAAAGCTAATTCAGTTCTTATCAATAACCTTTTCAATGACTCAGATATTTCTAGAAAATCAATCGTTTCATTACCTGTTTCAATTAAGATTTTTCCACTATCAGGAATAAGATTGCCTGATATGGAATTTATAAAAGTTGTTTTTCCTGAGCCAGATTCTCCTACTACACCAACGACTTCCCCAGGATATAATGTCAAATTCATATTTTTGCATCCCACTTGATTACCGTAATATTTGTTTAAATTATGAACTGACAAAATTGGTTGCATTTAATTATTTTCCATTCTTTGATTACAATAATTTGTATCTGAACATATAAATGATCTATTACCGTCATCATCAGTAATTATTTCATCTAAAAAACTCTCATTTGATCCACAAATAGAACATTTATGAGGTGCCTTTGAGGGATCAAATGGATAATCCTCAAAATCAAGACTCGTTACTTCAGTATATGGTGGTATTGCATAAATTCTTTGCTCTCTTCCTGCTCCAAATAATTGAATAGCAGGGTTATTGTTCATTTTTGGGTTATCAAATTTTGGAATAGGTGATGGGTCCATTATATATCTTTCATTTGTCTTTACTGGATAAGCATATGCTGTTTCTATATGACCATTTTTGGTAATATCTTCATATAACTTTACATGCATAATTCCATATTCTGATAGTGCATGCATTTTTTTAGTTTCTTGATATCTTGGTTCTAAAAACGCAAGAGGTTCTGGTATTGGAACTTGATAAACAAGTATTTGTTTTTCTTTTAACTTTTCTTCTGGAATTCTGTGTCTTGTCTGAATTATCGATGCTTGGCTTGTTTTTTCTGTGGTCTCAATATTAGCAGTTTTTTTAAAGAAATTTCTAATTGAAACTGCGTTTGTAGTATCATCTGCTCCTTGATCAATAACTTTTATCACATCGTCAGTTGTTAAACATGACGATGTTACTTGAACCCCTCCTGTTCCCCATCCATATGGCATAGGCATTTCTCTAGATGAAAATGGAACTTGATAACCTGGTATGCAAAGAGCTTTAATCAAAGCTCTTCTTATCATTCTTTTTGTATTTTCGTCTAAATAAGCAAAATTATATATTTCATCTTGAGCTGCAACATCAGTTTTTTTATTTTTAAATTTAAGTACGTTGTTCATTTTTTTTATACTCTTCTCTAATTTTTCTTACTAAATCCAATTCCGCTTGAAAATCTACATAATGAGGTAATTTGATATGTTCTAAAAAACCTGTGGCTTGAATATTATCACAATGAGATATAACAAATTCTTCATCTTGAGCAGCAACACCCAAATACTCCTCACCAAATTCTTTCCATCTCATTGATCTATCAACTAAAGCCATAGAAATAGCTTTTCTTTCTAATTGACCAAAAACTAAACCATATCCACGGGTAAATTGAGCAGGTATTTTTTTACTACCTTTAAATTGGTTTACTGACTCACACTCAGTAAACATGACATCAGCAATATTTATTTCTATTCCTAATTCTGGAATTTCAAATTGAACCTCAACGTAACCAGTTCTTAATTCACCAACAAATGCATGATTTCTAGCATACCCTCTCTGTGTTGAATAAGCTAAACCAAGAAGAAAACCTTCATCTCCTCTTGAAAGAGATTGCAATCGTTCAGATCTTGTTAAAGGAAAATTAATTGGGTTTCTTGTAATATCTTTAGATGTCTTGCCACTAGGTATTTCTTTCTGAATTAATCCTTCTTTATTTAAAAAGCTTAAAACATGTGGGATTTCTTTATCATCATATTTTTCAATCTTAGCTTTTTCATACTCTCCATCAGCAAGAAGCTTGAAATCAAGTAAACGGTGTGTGTAGTCAAATGTTGGGCCTAACTTTTGTTTACCTGGGATATCTTTAAATGTTGCAGATATTCTTCTTAGACATAACATTTTGCCAGTTTCGATAGGTTTGCTTGAACCAATTCTAGGTAAAGTAGTTCTATAGGCTCTCATTAGAAAAATTGCTTCAATCAAGTCACCTCTAGACTGTTTGATTGCAAGAGCAGACAAATCTTTGTCATATAAAGATCCTTCTGACATAACTCTATCAACACTTAAAGTTAGTTGTTCACTAATTTGTTTAATATTTAGTTCTGCTATATTTACATCCCCTCTTCTTATTTCGGATAACCAGGAATGTGCGTTATTTATTGCCTTTTCCCCACCTTTTACTGATACATACATTTTATAGCTCTCCTATTTTCAATGATCTTGGTATTGAATAAAATTTATCATTATCAACAAAATAAAAATCAAGTCCTAATGGAAATTGCTGGTTATTTTTTTTTATAACCTCTCTATCAGGTAAAAATATACTTTTAGAACTTTTAATACCAGGGCCAGAAATTATGGCATTTGGTTTTTCAAATTGGGACTGGCAAATAATTGTACACGATTGATCAGGATTTTGCTCGTCCCCCTTTTTAAATTCATCTAATGGTAAAAGATCATCCCAAGTACCAATTGCAAAATTTGCATTTTTTTTATCTGTAATGTTTGCACCTGTATTAAATTTAATCCAATCAATAGTTTCTTGATTGTTAACTTCACCACCTAAAAAAATATTTGAATAACTATCACAAAAAGTTTTTATTATTGAACAACTAGCTGAAAACATATTCGAAGGGGGATCTATATTTTTTAATGTCTCAATTGAACCGGGATATGAGGTTGCAAACAAAATACTTCTAAAATAATCAGCACTTACTTGAGAATTATTTTTTTTAGAAACAACTTCCATAGATTATTTATCCTCACCTCTTACCAAGGTAAAAAAATCAACTTTAGTAGCTTCTGTTTTAGATAATATTTCATTTCTTTTGTTATTTTTATATTTAATTAATTTATCAATTATATTTCTTTTAATTATTTCTTTTTTTTCAGTTTGCATCAATGCATCACACAAAGCTGCAATTTTGGATTTATATTTATTTCTACCTTGAACATAACCATGTCCTTGAATTTTTTTATCTAAACTTAATGAACATCTCGTTATAGTTACTTCTCCAACATTAAAATTATCACCTGTGACGCCTGCTTTTCCTTGAACCATAACACTGCCAATCTCAGGTTCTCTTAACCAATTATATTCTATTTTCATATTTAAATTGTCCCAAAGCGATATTAGATAATTTTCATCTGCTGTTGCTAAATAACTTAACCATTGTTTTCTTGATTTATTTTTCATAATACTATACAACTAGACAAGTACTAAAATTAAAAATAATTTCAATATATTATTTATTAAAATTTTATGACAACAAAAGATTTGCTTTGGAAGGAAATATACAATTCAATCAAAAGAGAAATTGTTTTAAATAAGTACAAAATTAATAAAAAGTTAGATTCTGAGAATGACTATGCAAAACAATTCAATGTCAATAGACACACTATAAGAAGAGCTTTTAAAGAACTTAAAGATGATAATTTAATATATTCAAAAAGAGGTCTTGGAGTATTTGTTAAATCATCAAAAATTAATTACTCAATTAGTAAAAACGTACGATTTACTGAGAATATACTTCAAGAAAACCAATCAGTAAGAATTGAAATAAAAAGTTTTGATATTGCTGAATGCAATCTTTTTGAAAAAAAAGAACTCAACTTAAAAAAAAATGACAAAGTTACACGCATAAATAGCATAGGTTTTGTCAACAATTCACCTTCTGTAATAACTTTCAGATCGATTCCTTATAAAAAATTTCCAAAATTTATTAATTATTTTGTTAAAAAACAATCAGTAACCAAAGCTTTTAATTTATTGAATATCAAACTAATTAAAAGATCAAAAACTCTAATCAATGCTGAAATTGCAGACAAAATAAAATCAAATTTATTAAATATAAATGAGGGGGAAGCACTATTAAAAACTACATCTGTTAATGTCGATTTTAAAAACAATCCTATAGAGTTAAGTGAAAGTTATTTTATTGGATCTAAAATTCAATTTTTAATAAAAAATTAGATTTTCTACCTTAGGTTTAAATTTCATATAACTTAAACAAAATTTAAAAGATTCATTAATAATATTTTAACATTTATTAAAGATTAGAGGGTTAACAAATTCCTCAAATGATTATTGAAAAAGTTAACAAATTTTTCGGTGATAATCATGCCGTTAAAAACGTTTCTTTTGAGGTTAACAAACCTCAAATGATAGGAATCATAGGTAGATCTGGGGCTGGTAAATCAACATTACTAAGAATTATAAATCGACTTACCGACGCAACAGATGGGTCTATTGAAATTGAAGGTCAAAATATTCTAGATTTAAAAAGTAAGGAAAAGAGATCATGGCAAAGAAACTGTGCAATGATTTTTCAACAATTTAATTTAGTTCCACGATTAGATGTTCTAACAAATGTAATATTAGGCAGATTAAATTATCAGGGCTCATTTAGAGCATCTTTAAAAATGTTTTCTCGAGATGAAAGAGCTGATGCTCTGATTTTACTCAATAACTTAGGTATGGCTAACACTGCCCTTCAAAGAGCTGAAACGTTATCTGGAGGTCAACAGCAACGTGTAGCTATATGTAGAGCTTTGATGCAAAATCCTAAAATGATTTTAGCAGATGAACCAATTGCATCTTTAGATCCAATGAATGCAAGAATGGTAATGGAATCATTAAGAAAAATTCATGACGAAAAAAATTTAACAGTTATTTCAAATCTTCATACACTTGATACAGCAAAAACTTATTGTGATCGAATTATTGGAATGAAAGATGGTGAAATAGTCTTTGATGATTTGCCTGAAAAATTATCACATAAACTTGCAAGAGAAATTTATGGTGCAGAGGCTGATGAAGCTTTTGAGCCACAAGTAACATCTACAGAGCTTAAAACAAAAAATAAATTAAATGGAGATGTTGAGAAAGAATTTGCAACTGCATGAGATCAATAACTCATCGTTACAAATAAGTCGTTAGACTAAAATTATAAAAAGGAGATAATTATGTTTAATAAACTAACAAGAGTTATTGCACTTTTGGCTATGGTGTTTTTTTCAACTCAAGCTAATGCAGTAACTTACACAGGTCCAAAAATGGACTTAAGTAAATACCAACCAGAATTTAGAGTTGGTTTTTTAGGTGACGAAGCAGCTCAAGATATTATAGCTAGAAATGAATGTTTCATGCCGTATATCGAAGCCGCTTATGGTGTACCAGCTAAATTTTTTACTTTTAAAGACTACGCTGGAACAATGGAGTCGATGCTAGGTGGTAATCTAGATTACACTTGGTTCGGTTCTTCAGGATATGCGGGTATGTATTTAAAAGATCCAACTGCAGTAGTACCAGTACTAACAAGAATGCAGCCAACTGGTGATATGGGTTACTACTCTGTTGCAGTAGCAACTAAATCATCTGGAATTAAATCAATGGAAGACCTTAAAGGTAAATCCTTTGGTTGGGCTGACCCTAACTCTACATCAGGTTTTTTAATTCCGTCAATTGAATTAAAGGCTATGGGTATGGATCCAGATACATATTTTTCAAAAACACAGTTTTCTGGAGGACATGAAAACAATGTATTAGCGGTAATGAATGGTGATGTTGATGCTGGTGTAACATGGGTATCTGGTGTTGGTAGCTGGGAAGAAGGATATTCGTCAGGGAATTTAAGAAAAATGGTTGATAAAGGGATTTTAAATATGGACGACATTGTTCAAATTTGGTCTTCAAAATTAATTCCTAATGGTCCAATTGTGATGCCTACTTTTTTACCTGTTAGAGCACACCAAGTAATGATTGGTTTAAAGCAATGGATACACGAGAACGATCCAAAATGTAGCGAAAACGTTGCAAACGGGATTGTAAAAAAATGGGTTCCGGTGGATCATTCTTTTTACGAGTCAGTTGTAGCTGCAAGAAAAGCTAAAATTGAAGCGCAAAAAAATAATTAATTAAACCCCCTATAATTAGAGGCAAAGACTGTAAATCTTTGCCTCTGATTTATTTTTAAAAATTATGGCAAAAGCCTTACCTGCCAACCTAGAACAAATTGAAGTTAATTTAAAAAAATTAACAAACCAGAGAACTAGGTCCTCGCTACTTGGAATTGCAATTCTAATATTAATTTTTTTTGGTGGTACCTTGGTATCGTTAGAAGCAAATGCAGGGTCTTTTGGAAGAGGTATAGCTAATTTTTTTAACTACCCTAGAGATTTATTTGTAGACACTTTTGAGATGGGATGGAAATATTGGCCAAGAGTTATTAAGTATATTCCTGAATTAATTATTACTTTAAATATTGCTTTATTTTCAACTTCTATAGGTTTTATTTTAGCAATTATATTTGCAATTTTTTCAAGTAGGAACCTAATTAGAAACAAAAGAGTTATTCAATTTACAAAATTTTTAATGGATGTGACAAGATCATTTCCAACATTAATAATAGCAATGGTGTTTTTATATCTAATGGGTAAATCATCTTTACCAGCTGTAATTGCTATAACAATACATACTGCTGGAGCACTTGGTAAATTATTTACAGAGGCTATAGAAAATTGTGATGGAAAACCTATTGAAGGTTTAAGTTCTGTTGGTGCAACTTGGACACAGAAGATAAGATTTTCAGTTCTTCCCCAGGTACTACCTTTGTTTTTAAGTTATGGAATATTGAGGTTAGAAATTAATGTTAGAGAATCTACAATATTAGGTTTTGTTGGTGCAGGTGGAATTGGAGAAATGTTAGCGGCTCTAATTCAGTGGAATTATGGAGCTGATGTTTTAGCGTGTATGTTCTTACTGGTTGGTACGATAATTGCATTAGATTATTTGTCTGCATATTGGAGACATAAATTAATTGGAGCAAATCAATGAGTTCTAGTTTAGCTATTCAAAGAGAAAATATTCGTAAATTATTTCCTGACACATTTAAACAAGCCAGAAAGAGTAGATTAAGAGGCCAAATAATTTTTTTTCTCGTCTTAGTATATTTAATAGTAGGTTTTTTTACTTTAGATGTTGTTGATATCCCAAAAAAATGGAAACCACAAAATGCTGCTATGTTTGTCTTAGACACATATGCACACAAAGATCATGTAACAATGAAATGGGAAAATCATGAGGATATTAAAATAGCTTTTGAAGGAAATTATAGAAGTGTTTATGGAAGAGATAATCTTGATAAATCAATTCCAGATTGGTTTTACAAAAATTCTGATAATGTTGGCAATGTAGTTGAGTTTAATAATAAAGGTAAGGCAATATTATACAAAGATAAAGTCGAGATTGTAAATTTTCCAAAATATGAGAGAGATTTTACCATAAAATTAAATTCTAATGGTAAACCTTACCTTGTAGGTTCAGAGGATTTGGTCATAGAAGATTTAAAAGGTTTTAGAATCACAGAAAATAGAGTTGAATTTAGACCCACTTTGTATGAGAGAATTCAAGTATATCCAAAAAAAGTTGAAATTCATCGTTACAGTATCGGATGGAAATATTTTTGGTTTGATTTCTCAAGTCCTTTAGAACCATATAGCTTTTTCGAAGCATTAGGTTTGACTTTTTCTAAAGAAAGAGTTGTTCCTGAAATGTCTAATTTAAAACTTTTCTTAACAGAGATTAAGGATAATGAAGCATTTATGCACGGTAGAGTTTGGTGGGCAATGCTCGAAACAATAGTTATGGCTGTACTTGGGACAATGTTTGCTACAGTAATGGCTCTGCCCTTGTCATTCCTTGCTGCATACAACGTTACACCTATTAAAGCTCTAAGATTTACGTTAAGAAGATTATTTGATACTTTAAGAGGAATAGACTTTTTAATTTGGAGTTTAATATTTTTAAGAGCTTTTGGTCCAGGACCCTTCACTGGTATTTTTGCGATTGGTTTTACTGATACAGGTACTTTAGGTAAATTATATTCTGAAGCAATTGAAAATACTGAGAAGAAACAACAAGAAGGAGTTCAATCTACAGGGGCTAGCAAATTTCTACAACATAGATTTGGTATAATTCCTCAAATACTTCCAATTTTTGTATCTCAATCCTTATACTATTTAGAGTCAAATACTAGAGGAGCCGTAATAATAGGTGCAATGGGCGCAGGAGGAATTGGTTTACAATTTTTAGGTGCACTAGGTACTGGAAATGATTTTGAAAATGTCGCCTACATGGCAATATTAGTTTTGGCTGTAGTAATATTTATGGATAGATTATCTGCTTGGCTTAGAAGAATATTAATTGGATCAGATCAATTAATTGTAAGGTAAATAGAAAAAATACCTTTATCAAAAATTTTTCTAGAAATTTTAATTTAAGAATTTAAAAAGATAAAAATCAATCTTTCCAGAATTTCCACCAAGGTTTTTCTTCCTTTGTTATCTCATTATTGTCAACAACAACTTTAGTTATAGATGGATCCTCTCCATCTACTAATCCTGCTCTAGCAGTTGTTTTAGCGTCTTCTAATTTTAGTTTTGCCTCAAAAACTCTGTTTTCATTACACAATTTCATGCCCTCTTTCATTAATGCTTCTGCCTCAGATGCTTTTTCGGGACTAGATCTTGAAATATCATTTTTAACAGTGGCTCTTAACATAAGTACTCCAGGGTCTTCACAATTCCCTATTTCATTTTTAAATGTATCCTCAGTATTTTGTGAATAACTACTGCCGGCTTGTTGCTCTGTTATTTTAGCATGATTGTCAGCTTGAGTAATAGAAATTGTGGATAAAGTTAATATAAATGAGATTAGGATTTTATTCATAATAATCTATTAACTTACTTTTGTTAAAAAAATGTTAAAGAAATAAAAAAATTTGTGAAATATTTGTCTGCATTTTTAATAGGTATATCAGTTACCTTTTGTTACAGCAGTTGTATGTACCTGTTCTCAGCGTTGTTGCTAACTTGGGAAAAC
This sequence comes from uncultured Pelagibacteraceae bacterium, assembly GCA_902576045.1. GTDB lineage: Bacteria > Pseudomonadota > Alphaproteobacteria > Pelagibacterales > Pelagibacteraceae > Pelagibacter. The sequence continues at coordinate 14,758 of CACGTU010000007.1, forward strand.
GAACTAGGTATTTCAAGAAACAACTTAACTTTTATTTATTCCCTAGGCTTAGTTGTGCATAGTTTACTTTTACCTTTTCTAGGTAAGATTGTAGATAGAAATCTAAGTTTTCCAATGATGTGGACCAGTCCTATACTGTTAGGACTAAGTGTAATTTATCTTTCATCAGTAGATACATATGGTGGATTTTTACTTGCTTGGATACTTGTCAGTGCAACCTCGGGTGGCTGTCTTTATACGATGCTTTTTAGTGTCATTACTATTAATTTAAAATCAAAGGCCAAAACATCTATTGCAATAATTACTTTGTTTGCTGGATTTGCAAGCACATACACATTTCCTACTGCTACTTATTTAACAGAACAATATGACTGGAGGTTTACTGTATTTATTTTTGGAATATTAAATATATTGATTAGTTCACCAGCTAATTATTTTGGTTTCAAAAATATAATTATAAAAGAATTTAAAAAAATTGAAAAGAAAACAGATCAAAATTCAAAGCTTAAAATAATACTTAAAGATTATAGATTTTGGTTATTTAGTTTTTCATTGTTTGTTATTGGATTTAATATTGGTGCTATTACAACTCATGTAATTCCAATGTTGCAGGAAAAAGGGATGAGTCTATCCCAAGCTGTATTGACAGCATCTCTGTTTGGACCAGGACAAGTAATAGGTAGAATTTTAGTTATGATATATGGAGGTGATAAGTCAAATTTAAAATTATTTGTAATTTGTTTTTACTCGATGGTAATTGGAATGATATTTTTATACTTTATAAATATTAATCATTACTTAGCATTTTTATTTGTTTTATTTAATAGTTCAGCATATGGCAGTATGGCTATTTTAAAACCTTTGGTTCAAAATGATACTTTTGGCCAAAAAAACTTTGGCAATATTCATGGTATTTTAGCTTTACAATATATGATTGGTAGTATTGCTGGTCCATGGATAGGTTCCTTGATATGGAATGTAGGGGGGTATGATTTGTTAATATTAGTATTTTTTGTTTTAGCAATATTTGGTAACTCGACAGCAATTTTTCTAAACAAAAAAAAATTTATTTAAAACTGCTTTCCACATGTTTATAAAAAAAATTTATATTTGGAATTTCTAAATTTTCAACTTTAGCAAGATCATCATATTTCCTTAGTCTAACTGCATCTTGCATAAAAGGTTGTTTAATAAATTCGTTTGCCTCTTCTTCAGAAAAACTACCACCTTGAACATCCAAACTTCTTTTTGAGGCAATAGATAGAGCCTCATAATATCCTTTCTCATAATAAACTAAATATCTTTTAGCTGGCACATGCCCTTTAATTAGTCTTGTAACATCTTCTGGAAAAAATTTAGAAAGAAAAAAGGATCCTGAATTCTCATGCTTTTTATCTACTCCTTTTTTGATGGCTTCTTTATCATTATTAATTAAGTGACCAATATCATGGAATAGAGCTGCAGTTATAAAAAAATTGTTTTCATTATTTTTTTTTGCCAATAATGCACATTGAATTGCATGTTCTAGTTGTGAAACTTTTTCATTTCCATATTGTTTGTCTGATCCAATTTCTTCTATAATTTTAAATAAATTGGTTATATTTGATTTAATATCCACAATGTTACTTTAAATTAAGAATGTTTCAGTTTTGTTACAATTTAGATTTAGCATTCATTAAGTATAGAAAAATAATATATAGTAATAAAAGTTAAAAATGAAAAAACTTTTATTTGTTTGTACCGGCAATTCTCATAGAAGTATATTGGCTGAAAGTGTAGTTAACAAATATCATAAAGATAAATTTATTGGCTACAGTGCAGGTAGCAAACCATCTGGAATAATTAATAAATATGTCATTAAATATCTTAATGAAAATAATTTTGATACAAAAAATCTATCTTCTAAAAACTTTAATAAATTTTTAGATGAAAAAACAATATTTGACCAGGTATTTACCGTATGCAACAATGCCAGTGATGAAGTTTGTCCAGTCTGGCCATCTCCTGAAAAAATAGTTCATTGGGACATTGAGGATCCTGTTCATATCATTAATGAGTTAGAAAATAGTGATAAACCAAATAAAGAAGAGCTGATTTCAACAGAAATACATAAAACTTATTCCAATTTAGAAACCAGAATAAATGATTGGATTAAAAATTATTAGCTTAAAGACTCATCAATTTTACTGTCAAACTAGAACCACAACTAGAACTTTTGGAGATGTTTCAAGGTTTTGTAGTAAATGAATGAAGATAATCGGCGTAAACTCTGGAAAATTATTCAGGAAGCTGGCGATTATTTGCGGGATTAGAGGGACACATTATTCTACACTAACCTACATTAAACTAAAGTATTTATGCGGATACTAAAAAGTTAGCTTAAAATAAATCGAGATGATTGTTTAGAATTTGCTAAAAAATATAGTTGGGAAGAAACAGCAAAAATTTTCTTTAAAAATATTTCACCTAATAACTAAAGACAATATTAGTTACATTTGTTAAAACATATCCATGTTTTGGACAGAGTTGATACTTATATTTATAGTAATTGTTTTATTATATTTTTTATTTAAAAAAAATATTAAGCCAGAAAACATTGCTCCTACTATTAATAAGACAAATAAAGACGACTTAGGTAAAAGAATAATAATAGAGGAATTAGAGGATCAATTTTTTGCTTTAGACAAATATAACTTAATTAAATATCTTAACAAAAGCGCAAAACAACGTTTTGGAGAAGGTTTAATTGATAAAAATATTTCAAGTGTAATAAGAGATACAAAATTACTTGAAACAATCGAAAATGCTATTAAAGATCAAACTACAAAAAATGTAAATGTAGAAATAAATTTACCATCTTATCAACTTTACAAAATTTATGTTATACCTGGCCCCACTCATTTGTTTCCAGAAGCAGATTCTGTCGTATTATTTTTAAAAGATTTTACAGAAATAACAAAAGCACAAAAATTAAAAACTGATTTTGTTGCTAACGTAAGTCATGAGTTAAGAACCCCTTTAGTATCAATCAAAGGTTCTTTAGAAACTATTCTTGGACCAGCTTCAAATGATCAAGAAGCGCAAAAAAAATTTATGTCGATCATGTCTGATCAAGTATTAAGAATGGAAAATCTTATCAACGATTTATTGATTTTAAGTAGAATTGAACTAGAAGAACACATTAAGCCTAATAAAATAATCAACTTAAATGATATTTTTACAAATATAAAAAGTAATTTTGAAATAATATTAAAAAAAAAAAGTATTAATTTGCATCTAGATCTTATGAAACCAACCTTAGTGTTTGGTGATAATGATAAATTGTTAACTGTGTTTTCAAATTTAATTGATAATTCAATAAAATACTCTCAAAATGGCAAAAATATATATGTAAATAGTCAAAATAGCGAAGGTAAATTAATTGATAAAAATATTGTAATTAGCATTAAAGATGAAGGTGTTGGAATACCTCAACAATTAATTCCAAGAATAACTGAAAGATTTTTTAGAGTAGATGAAGAAAAAAGTAAAAAGGCTGGTGGTACAGGTTTAGGTTTAGCTATCATGAAACATATTATATCTCAACATAGAGGTGATTATGAGATTCTCAGTAAAGTAGATAAAGGTACTGAAGTAAAGATATATCTTCCAACAAAATAATAAATTTAAAAACTTGTTTAAAATTAACACTTATTCAATCAATTTTTAACAAATCTTTTGTTGATTAGTATCTTAGTTAAATTAAAATTTTAATATGACTAAGGTGTTAAATTGTATTTTGATTATTATATATTTTTCAATATCAATGATTGCGAAAAGTAATGCATCTGATATTTCTACAATTTTAAAAAACCAGCAATTAACCGTTTTTGATATTGGTATTTTTAGATTGCACGAAGACTTAAAGAGTGCATATCCTGAAATTAAAAAACATAAAGATGTACCATACGAAGATATATACATAGATGTTCTTAGTTCCTATTGGAGAAATACAGTAGATTTAATTGTTTCAATTCCAGTAAATGAAAATTTAAAAAAAGAGAACTACATGTCAGATTCATTGAGATGTCGAAACATATTTAATTCTGTTAGAGATCATTTACTGAGAAATGAAAATATGAGTAATTATAGGTTTACTATGGCGACAAGCTATTTAACAACTATCTTTTCTACTCCATCTAGTTGGCCAAAATGGCGTTTTGATCAAAGCGTGCTTGAAGAATTGGTTAATTTGGTAAAACTGGAAGTTGTTTTAAGACCTACTCCAGATCTTGCTTTTAAGGATAATGTTAATCCAGTCTCATGCAAAGGTGGTTTGGAAACCGAAAATAACGAGATTATTTTCTCAATGAAATACAACTAAAAGGTTATGTTTTTAACAAAACTGTAACAATTCCGTAATATTTAAGATTCAATTAATTTATAGGAGTCTAAAATCTTTTAATAAACTATGAAAGGATTAAAGATAATGAAAAAACTAACTATAATAATTGCTTCGCTTGTTGCTTTAACGGTCGCAACAGTTGCTCAAGCAAGAGATCAAATTAAAATAGTTGGTTCATCTACAGTATTCCCTTACGCAACTGTTGTTGCTGAAAGATTCGGTGGTTCAGGATTTAAAACTCCTGTAATCGAATCTACTGGTACTGGTGGAGGAGCTAAACTATTCTGTGCTGGTGTTGGTGAGCAACATCCAGATATTACAAATGCATCAAGAGCTATGAAAGATAAAGAGAAAGCTCTATGTAAGAAAAACGGTGTAAATGAAATTGTTGAGATTGTGATTGGTAACGATGGTATCACACTAGCTTACAGCAAAGATGCAAAACCAGTAAATTTTACTAAAGAACAATTATATTTAGCACTAGCTGCTCATACAGTTGTTGATGGTAAATTAGTTCCAAATATTTATAAAACTTGGGACCAAATTGACCCTAGCTTACCAAAACAAAAAATTTCAGTGATGATCCCGCCAGGAACATCAGGAACTAGAGATGCTTGGAATTCTTTAGTAATGAAAAAAGGTATGACTAAAGAAGCTAAAGCTCTTTATAAAGCTGGTTTTGAAGCTGGAAATAAAAAATATAAAAAACCACAAAAACTTTACAGAGAAGATGGTGCTGCTATTGAAGTAGGAGAAAACGATAGTTTAATCATCCAAAAGTTAACTCAAGATAAAGATATGTTTGGTTTCTTTGGTTTCAGTTATTTCTTGGCTGCTAAAGATAAATTACAAGCTGCTAGCATAGATGGTGGACAACCCTCTCTAGCGAGTATTCAAGACTACAGTTATGCAGTTGCAAGACCATTATTTTTCTATGTGAAAAAAGCTCACGTTGGCGTTATTCCAGGATTACATGAGTTTGTGAAAGAATTCACAACAAAGAAAGCTATTGGAAAAGGTGGTTATCTAGCAGACATTGGTTTAGTGCCATTAGATAAAACGTTGTATAAAACAACCAGAACTAATGCCACCAAACTAGTTGCTATGGGAGATTAATTATTTCTTTAATAACAAATGATAAAAAAGGGGTCTTTTTAGGCCCCTTTTTTTTATAAACAGAGTAAAGTCTTTATTAGTGGAGATTCTTTGAACTTAATATTATTTACATTTATTGTTCTTCTTGGTTTCACAAGTTATTATTTTGGACGAAAAAAAGCATACACAATTCAATATACAAAAAAAAGATTAACTGCATTACCTCAATTTTATGGTTATTATCTTGCGATTTGGTGTGCAATACCGGCTTTTATAATTTTTTCTTTATGGGCAATTTTTGAGCCTACAATTGTAAAATTGCTTATCTTAAGTGATTATTCAAATCAAGGTTATCTTGATAATGAATTAAATTTAATTTATGAAAAAACAAAATCATTGTCTCGAGGTCAATTTACTGGAGAAATTACACCCTTCATTGAAGCTTCAGCTAAAAAATACATAAATCTTCGATCAATAGCCCAAAGTTCAAAAGTTGTTATAGTGTTATCAGCAATTATTGCGTCTGGGGCCTACGCTTATAAAAGAATTTCATCTAATTCTAGAACAAGAGAGCCAGTTGAAAAATTTTTGAAAGCAGTTTTATTTACAGCTTCTTTAGCTGCAATATTAACTACTGTTGGAATAATTTTCTCACTTATATTTCAAACTATAGATTTTTTTAAAGTAATCCCATTATTTGATTTTGTCTTTGGAACTCATTGGTATCCTGCAAAAGCTTTTGTTAGAGATTCATCTGAGGCTTTAGATCCGTCAATGTACTCCGATACTTTTGGAGCAGTCCCTATTTTTGCGGGAACTTTTTTTATTGCTTTCATAGCTATGTGTGTTGCTATTCCTATTGGATTAATGAGTGGAATTTATTTGGCTGAGTATGCATCAGTTAAAGTTAGACAATACGCAAAACCTTTAATTGAAATTTTAGCAGGTATACCAACAGTTGTTTATGGATTTTTTGCTGCTCTAACAGTTGGACCTTTTTTAAAGGAAATAGGTAATAGCATGGGTTTAGACGTTTCAGCTGAAAGCGCTTTAGCGGCAGGCGGAGTAATGGGCATTATGATTATACCATTCATTTCAAGTTTAAGTGACGATGTGATTACAAGTGTACCTCAAAGTTTAAGAGATGGAAGTTATGCCATGGGAGCAACCAAATCAGAAACAATAAAAAAAGTTATTTTTCCTGCAGCATTACCAGGTATTGTTGGTTCTATTTTATTAGGTGTTTCAAGAGCTATTGGAGAAACAATGATAGTTGTTATGGCCTCTGGTTTAGCTGCTAATTTAACTTTAAATCCATTAGAATCTACTTCAACAATTACAGCGCAAATTGTTGTAATATTAATTGGAGATCAAGCTTTTGGCGACCCAAAAACGCAAGCTGCATTTGCTTTAGGTATGTCATTATTTTTAGTAACGCTCTGTTTGAATATTGTGGCCTTACGAGTAGTTAAAAAATATAGAGAAAAATATGAATAAAAAAAAAGAACAATTATTAAATAAAAGATATAAAGCTGAAAAGAGATTTCGATTATACGGTCAAAGTGCAATTTTTATGGCACTTTTATTTTTAATAATCTTTATTTTTAAAATTTTTTCGACAGGCTATTCAGCCTTTCAAAAAACTTGGCTTATTGTTCCAGTTACTTTTGATGCTGAATTAATGATGTTAGAGCAAAATCCTTCTAAAGAGGATTTAAAAGATGCTGATTATTACGATATAGCATTAAAATCAATGGCTGATTTAGATCCAAATGCTAATGAGAATCAAGAAAATGAGCTGAAGAGAATGGTTTCTTACTTTTTCGAAAGAGAGATTAAAAGAGAACTTTTAAATGACCCTTCATTAATTGGAAAAACTAAAGATGTTTATTTAACTGCCTCAGATGATTTAGATCAAGTATTCAAAGGCAATTATCCAAGAGATTTACCTGAAGATCAAAGAAGAGTTACGGATTATCAATTAAAGATTTTCGATCAACTTGTAGAACTAGGAAAAGTTGAAAGTAAATTCAATTTAAGTTTTTTTACATATCCTGATTCAAGAGAAGCTGAATTAGCTGGTATAGCAAGCTCATTTATGGGATCAATATTTTCTATACTTGTTTGTTTAATGATAGCGTTTCCTGTAGCAGTTCTAGCAGCTATTTATTTAGAGGAATTTGCTCCTAAAAACAGATTTACTGATTTTATTGAGGTAAATATAAATAATTTAGCAGCAGTACCTTCAATTGTTTTTGGTCTTTTAGGACTGGGTATTTTACTTGCTGTATTTCAATTACCTAGGTCAACACCTTTAGTCGGTGGAATAACTTTATCGTTGATGACTTTACCAACAATTATTATTGCTTGTAGAGCATCTTTAAAAGCAGTTCCTCCAAGTATAAGAGAGGCAGCACTTGCAATGGGTGCTAGTAAAATGCAAACTACAATGCATCATACAGTTCCGTTATCTATGCCAGGGACTTTATCCGGTACAATAATTGGTTTGGCCCAAGCATTAGGCGAAACGGCACCTTTGATATTGATTGGCATGGTGGCTTTTGTAAATACAATACCAGGATCTCCTTTAGATCCAGCTGCAAGTTTGCCAGTGCAAATTTATATTTGGGCAGAGAGTGCTGAAAGAGGTTTTGTCGAGAAAGTTTCTGCCTGTATTATGGTTCTATTAGGATTTTTAATTATAATGAACTTATTTGCACAAATAATTAGACATAAATTTGAAAAAAAATGGAGTTAAGATGATAAAGATAAGTTCAAAAAATGTAGATGTTTTCTATGGAAAAAAACAAGCTCTATTTAATATAAATTTAGATATTGAAGAAAATCAAGTTACAGCACTAATTGGGCCTTCAGGTTGTGGTAAATCTACTTTTTTAAGATGTCTAAACCGAATGAATGACGTAATTGATATATGTAGAGTAAAAGGGCAGATTATAATCAATGATTTTGATATCAATGACAAAAGTTGTGATGTTGTTAGATTAAGAGAAAAAATTGGGATGGTTTTTCAAAAACCAAATCCTTTTCCCAAAACTATTTATGAAAATATTTCTTATGGTCCAACAATTCATGGTATGGCTCAATCAAAGAATGAAATGGATGAAATAGTTGAAACTAGCTTAAAAAAGGCAGCATTATGGGAAGAGGTTCAAGATAGACTTCATGAGCCGGGCACAGGGTTATCAGGAGGTCAACAGCAAAGATTATGTATAGCAAGAGCTATTTCAGTTAAACCTGAAGTTATTCTCATGGATGAGCCTTGCTCTGCTTTAGATCCCATTGCTACAGCTCAAATTGAAGAATTAATTGATGAACTAAAAAAAGACCATACTATCATAATAGTCACTCACTCAATGGCACAAGCTGCAAGGGTCTCTCAAAATACAGGTTTTTTTCACTTAGGAGAATTGATTGAACATGGCTCTACTGATAAAATATTTAAGAATCCTGAAAATAAAAAAACTCAGGATTATATCACTGGGAGGTTTGGATAATGACCGAAGCACCGCATACTGTAAAGTCTTACGAAGAAGAGCTTAAAAATTTAAATAGCAATATAATTAAAATGGGTGGTTTTTGTGAAAAGTCTTTAGGGAAGGCTATTCAAGCTATTACCACTAGAAACAGTGATAATGCGGAAGCTGTTATAAAGGATGACGAAAAAATAGATAAGTTTGAAACTTTAATAGAGCAACAGGTAGTAAATCTTATTGCTTTAAGACAGCCAATGGCTATAGATCTTAGAGAAACAGTTACTGCTTTAAAAATATCTTCTGATCTTGAGAGAATAGGTGATTTAGCAAAAAATATTTCCAAAAGAACCCTTTTGTTAAATGAGAATTTACCAAAAAATTTAGTAGATGCTATCATAAGAGTCTCTTCTGATGTTCAAAAACAATTAAAATCAATATTGGATGCATACCTAGAAAGATCTTCGGCTATGGCAATTAATGTATGGGAAAGCGACGAACAAATTGATGATTTAACCAATTTATGCATGCAAGAAGTGATTAAATATTTAAAAGAAAATGAAAAAAACTTAAGTGATGGAACGCACTTATTATTTGTAACTAAAAATATAGAGAGGATAGGTGACCATACAACTAACATTGCAGAGCAAATATACTATTTAGTTAAGGGAGAATATCTTGAGGGTGATCGACCTAAAGGTACAGAACCTATTGTTACAGGAGAAAAGTAAAATATGCCGGCTCACATTTTTATAGCTGAGGACGAAACTTCGATAATAACCCTTCTAAAGTATAACCTTGAAAAAGAGAGTTACAAAGTAAGTTTCTGTGAAAATGGTGAACAAGCGCTTAAACAAATTAAAGATAAGCATCCTGACTTAATTTTAATGGATTGGATGTTGCCTGATTTATCGGGTGTTGAAGTATGTAAGAATTTAAAGAAAGACAATAAGTATAACGACATACCAATAATAATGTTGACAGCAAAAGGTGAGGAAGAGGACAAATTAAGAGCCTTTGACACAGGTGCTGATGATTATGTTACAAAGCCGTTTAGTCAAAAAGAACTTAATGCAAGAATTAAATCACTACTTAGAAGATCAAAACCATATTCTTCAGTTGATGTTGTTGAGTTTACAGATCTAAAAATAGACAGAATAACAAAAAGAGTTTATAGAAATAACGTTGAAATCTCTTTGGGTCCTACAGAATTTAAATTATTAGATTTTTTTATTAAAAATCCAAAAAGGGTATACTCACGAGAACAGCTTTTAAATAATGTTTGGGGTGAAAATATTTATGTAGAAACTAGAACCGTCGATGTACATATTAGAAGATTAAGACAGGCTATTAATATAGATAAAACTAAGCCTTTAATAAGAACCGTAAGATCAGCAGGTTATTCTTTAGAAACTTGAAGGTCTTTAGGTCTCATAAATTCCTTAATTAAACCATTTCCATCTATTTTATTCCATTCATTAAAATCAAAATAAATTTTTGCAAAAGCAGATGTTGGAAATTTAAAGTTTAATAACTTAAAATGGTTGTTGTTATGATTTTTTGTCAGTGACTGGACTAGATTTCTAACAGCAGGCTCGTGATTAATTAAAAGCACAGATTTAAATTTTTTAGGTATTTTTTTTATTATATCTATAATTTTATCTTCACTTGTTAAGTATAATTTTTTTGAGGAAGTAATTTTTTTCGGTTTTTCAATTTTTTTTAATAAAATTTTTAATGTTTTCTTTGTTCTTTTTGATGATGAAAGTAATATATAATCAAATTTATATTTTTTTTTAACAAAAAATTCACAAATCTTTTTTGCATTTTTCTTGCCACGCTTACTTAAAGTTCTTTCATGATCGTCAAGATTTGGATGGTCCCAGCTAGATTTTGCATGACGCATAACGTATAATTTGAGCATAAAGTTTAAATATATGACTGCATTAAAAAAACAAGATAAAGAAATACTTAAATCTAAATATATAAATAGAGAATTATCTTGGCTTAAATTCAATGACAGAGTTCTTCTAGAGGCTCAAAATATAGAAAATCCTCTTTACGAAAGAATTAAATTTTTATCTATAGCTGGATCAAATTTAGATGAATTTTTCATGGTACGTGTTGCAGGTTTATATAGTCAAATCAAGCAAGACGTAGACTCTCTTAGTTCTGATGGTCTTACTCCTGATGAACAAATGAATGAAGTTATTTTGGAAACTAACAATCTTCTTAATAAACAAAATAAAATATATAAAGATTTAATTCTTCAATTAAAAAAAGTAAATATAAGTATAGTTAAACCTGAAAATTTAAGTAAATCGGATCAGAAAAAATTATTTAAAGTTTTTAACGAAGAAATTTACCCCTTACTAACACCATCAGCAATAGACCCAGCTCATCCATTTCCATTTATTGTCAATCAAGGAAGAGCATTAGTTATGAGATTAAATAAGAAAAATAAAAAAAGAGTTTTAAATGCAATAATAGTAATTCCAAAAGCTTTATCAAGATTTATTGAAATAGATGGAAACAAAAGTTTTAAAAAATTTTTAATTATTGATGATGTTATAAGTTTTTTTGCTTCTGAAATTTTTCCCGATCATGATTTAGATAAAAAAATGTTATTTAGAGTTATAAGGGATAGTGACGTAGAAATACAAGAGGAAGCTGAAGATTTAGTAAGATCTTTTGAATTGGCATTAAAAAGAAGAAGAACAGGTGACATAGTACGTTTAGAAATTTTAAAAAATAGTAATAATGACTTAATTAAGTTTATAACAAATAAGTTAAACGTAAATTCTGAATATATCTATGAAACCGAAGGTATTGTTGGAATTCAAGATATCGATCAAGTTTGTAAAATTAAAAATTCTAAATTAAGATTTAAAAATTTTAATCCCAGGGAGGTTGAGAGATTAAAGGAATTTAATAATAATTTTTTTGATACTATAAAAAAAAAAGATTTAATAGTTCATCATCCTTTTGAAACATTTGATGCTGTAATTGAGTTTTTAAATCAAGCTGCATATGATAAAAAAGTTATAGCAATTAAACAAACTCTATACAGAACAACGTTAGACTCTCCAATTGTTAAAGCCTTAATAACAGCAGCCGAAAACGGAAAGACAGTGACTGCTTTAATAGAGATCAAAGCAAGATTTGATGAAGAAGCAAATATTCAACTTTCCAGAAGTTTAGAAAAGGCAGGAATTCAAATACTTTATGGTTTTGCAAAATATAAAACACATGCAAAATCATCTTTAATATTAAGAAAAGAGCAAGGAAAAATTCAAACCTATATACATCTGGGAACTGGCAATTATCACCCAGTTAATGCAAAAATTTATACTGACTTATCTTTATTTAGCTCTGACAAAAAAATAGCAACTGATGTGGAAAAATTTTTTAATTATGTAACTGGTTATTCAAAACCGCGAAACCTTAATAAAATATCCATATCACCAATAAATCTTAGGGAAACTTTAAACAAATGTATTGCTAATGAGATAGCAAATGTCAAAAAAGGAAAAAACGGTGAAATATGGGCAAAAATGAATTCCTTAGTAGACCCAGTGATAATTGATAAATTTTATGAAGCTTCAAATGCTGGAGTGAAGATATTTTTATTTGTAAGAGGTGTTTGTTGTTTAAGACCTGGAGTTAAAGATAAATCAGAAAATATAATAGTTAAAAGCATGATAGGAAGATTTTTAGAACACTCAAGAATTTATTGTTTTGCAAATGGAAAAATAATGCCTAGTAGAGATGCAAAAGTCTTTATTTCATCAGCGGACTTAATGCCAAGAAATTTAAATCGAAGAGTAGAACTTCTAGTTCCAATTGAAAACCAAACAGTCCATGAGCAAGTTCTTGATCAAATTATGCTAGCTAATTATTTAGATAAAAAACAAAGTTGGGAACTCGATGCGAGTGGAAATTATAAAAAAATTAAATATATTGAAAATGATTCTTTTTCAGCTCACGATTATTTCATGAATAATCCTAGTTTATCTGGAAGAGGTAAAGCTAAATTAAAAATGAAACCAAAAAAATTAAACTTAAAATTAATTAAAAGTGGAAATTAAAGTTTATAAAAATAAACAAAATTTAAAATTAAAAACTGCTAAATTAGCAGTTATAGATATAGGATCTAATTCAATTAGGATGCTGATTTATGAAGATTTTAGCTCTTCTCGTGTACCATTTTTTAATGAAAAAGCTGTTTGTGAACTTGGTAAAAATTTAGATAAATCAAGAAGGCTTAATAAGTCAGGCGTTGATTATGCTCAAAAAGTTTTAAAAAGATTTTCGGAGATTTTAAATATTTCTAAAATTGATAATTTAAAAATAATAGCAACTGCTGTATTACGTGAGGCAACAGATGCAAAACCATTTGTAGAGTATGTAGAGAGCCTTTTTAAAAAAAAAATCGAAATTTTAAGTGGTGAGGAAGAAGCAATTTGTTCAGCAGAAGGAGTTAAAATTGGATTTGATAATGTTGATGGGTTAGTTGCAGATCTCGGTGGAGGTAGTTTAGAATTATCGAGAGTTGAAAACGGTATGATCACCAATAAAACATCTCTACCCTTAGGTGTTTTAAGATTAATTAATAATCCAATTGTAAAAAAGAGAAACCTTTACAAATATGTAAAAAAACTTTTGAGAGAGGAGAAATGGTTATCTAAAAAAAAATTTGAAAATCTTTATTTAGTTGGCGGAACATGGCGAGCTTTATTTAAACTTCATCTTTTTCAAAACAAACACCCTGTCCACATAATCCATCAATATTCAGTAAATTATGAAGATTTATCATTATTTGTGGAAAAAATTTCTTCATTCAATAAAGCAAAATTAAAAACAGTTGAATATATATCTAAATCTAGAACTCCCTATCTACCTTATAGCTCCATTATTTTAAATGAGATCATGACAGTAACAAATCCAAAAAACATAATATGCTCTATAAGTGGTATCAGAGAGGGGTCTCTCGCAAAAGATTACTTTAAAGATATTGATAACTCTCAAGTTTTTGAAAAATCATTAGAATACATTTCAAAAAAAAGAGGTGATTTGGGACTAACTTACAAAAAATATCACGAATTTATCAAACCTGTTTTTGATGGTAATGAACATTTTGATGAAAAATTGCTTAACTTGGCTTGTGTTTTAAGTCATATGGATTGGGGACTTGGTGCTTTTCAAAAGGCAGAATTAGTTTTTCAAGAAACATTAAATACTCCTTTATTGAGACTTTCACATAAAGAAAGAATTCAAATAGCTCTTTCATGTTATTGGAGGTACTGTAGCATTAAATACAACCCTAAAATAGAATATTTGACTTTTTTAAATAATAATGAAATTTTTTCTAGTAAACAAGTTGGTGCAGCTTTAAGATTTGCTCACTCCCTAACATCTATTTCAACTATTTTTTTAGAGGAATTTAAATTATATAAAAGAGGTAACTCTGTATTTTTAAAAATTCCATCACAACATCAAGAAATAATTTCCAAACAAGTTACAAAAAGATTTAAAGCTCTTGCGCGAGAATTATTTTTAGAGCCGAGAGTAATTTACTCAAATAATTAAAATTTAATTTAATCTATTACAACTTATAAGTTAGTGGCGTTACTCCCGTAATAAATTTTTAATTTTATTGAAATATATCATTAATCCAAATGTCATATTTTTATGTGAGGTTTAGAATTGGTTAATTAACAATAGACCCCTGAAATACGCTCGATAATTTATCGAGAGTATTTTTTTTTATAAAATAAAAACATACCGATATGAGAAGCATTATTAAATTTGCCATTCTTAACTAATTTAATTATTTGTTGATCTGAAACTAAGTGTATTTTTATTCCTTTTTCAGGCTTTGAAATTTTAATAAGATTATTACAAAAAAAACCAGTAATTTTAGTGGTGAGTCGACCTGGCTCAGAATAAAACGAGGTAATTTTTCTCAATTTATTTCTTGATTTATATCCCGTTTCTTCAATTAATTCTTTTTTAGCAGATATTAAGGCTGTTTCATGTTTTTCAATGATACCAGATGGAAACTCAAAATTAATTTGATTTATAGGAATTCTTTTTTGTGAAACCAAAATATACTTGTTTTTAATTTTAGGTATTACAATTGAAAGATTTGGAGTTTTAAAAAAATGATAAAATTCATTTTTTTTAAATTTTTTATTAATTAATTTAATATTGTTTGTTAGTCTTAAATTTTTCAATTTTTTTCTAAGAATAATTTTTTTGCAATATAAACAGCAATTACCATACCAATTAGTTCTGCAACTATATAAAAAGGAGTGTTTAAATAACTTATACCAGTAAAGGACTCTGTGAATGTTCTTGCTATTGCAACAGCAGGATTTGCAAAAGAAGTTGAAGAGGTAAACCAATAACCAGCTGTAATATATAACCCAACAGATGCAGCTACAGTAATTTTACCTGACTTCATGGATCCAAAAATAATGATTATTAGTCCTAATGTTGCAACAATTTCTGATACAAAAATATAGATACCATCTCTTGATTTTGTCGATAATTCAAAAATCTGATGTTCAAAAAAGAAATTAGCTAATGCTACACCTAGTAAACATCCAAGTATCTGAGCGGAAATATAAAAGGGTAGAAGTTTTTTTTTTAACTTTCCTGTAATTGTCATAGCAATACTTACAAATGGATTGAAATGAGCCCCGGATACATCAGCAAATACTGTTATTAGCACAAACAAACCAGCTCCAGTTGCTATAGTATTTGCAATTAGCATTACCGCTGTATCATTGGTCATATTTTCTGCCATTAAACCTGATCCAACTATGATCATTACGAGAAAGCAACTTCCAATAAATTCTGAAAGAAAATATTTATTTTTATTTTTCATCTAGCCAATCTTTAATTTTATTACTTATAACATTGAAAGTGTTTCTAATGATTATTTGCTTTTCTTCATCATTTGCATTTTGAAGTTTTTTTACTGGATCTTCAATATCCCAGTGTATAATTTGATTTTTATCAGGCCAAATAGGACATACCTCATTATTTGCGTTGTTGCATACTGTTATTACATGATCCATTTTTAATTCTTTATTGATAAATTCTTCAAAGTTTTTAGAACTATAATTAGTTAGATCATAACTTTTATTTTTCTCTAAAAAACTTTTAACATCTTCATTGATTTTTCCAGATGGATTACTACCAGCACTGAAAGCATTAAATTTATTTGAGTATTCGTTATTAATAATACTCTCAGCAATAATGCTTCTCGCTGAATTTCCTGTGCATACAAATAAAATATTTTTCATTAAAAAATAATTTTATAAATACCGATTACAAATAATGGAATTTGCAATCCAAAGTTGGTTAAAATAGCCTTATCTTTTGATAAAAATCCTGCGACAGTCCAACCGACAACTCCTAAACCATGAAAATATATATTTATCGGATATATATTTAAATTTGTTAATAATATTCCAATTAGGACTAAAAATGTACTTATCCACTTAAGATATTTTTTTAAAAACATATAACTCCTTTCGTATTACTTATGACACTTATGTTAAAGATTTGTTAAATATGTTAACTTTATAAGAAATTAACTATGTATCTATGGATAATATATCCACCGATTAGAAACATTAAACCTGCAATATAAATTATGAAAAAATTCATATTAAAAGATTTTGCAAAAAAGAAGGGCACAAAGAATAAATAACTTGCTGGTACTGCAATAAATATACTTTTCGTAAACATTACTGTTTTTTCTGTATCATTGTGCTCATAATACGAAAACAGTATCGCTATTAGTGATACCAAAGGTAATGCTATAATAAATCCAGCCAGCTTAGGATTTTGACCAGCCAACCAACTCGAAAAAGCAACAATTAAACCTGCTGCTATAACTTTAAAAAGAAAGAATAACATTTGTGAAAATATTTTTTGTAATATGTAAATTATTTAACTGAACATTTCTTGCAAAGTCCAAAAAATTCAAGGTTATATTTTTTAAATTTCATGCCAGCTTTATTTTGAAAACTTTCTAAATATTTGGATAATTTATTATCGCTTATTTCACTTACCTCTTCACAACTTTCACATATGGAGAAGGCAGTTGCTTTTGATATTTGGCAATTAGAGTTTTTACATGCAACGAAAGAATTTCTACTCTCAATTTTGTGAATTTTTCCAATTTCAACTAATTTATCTAAGGCTCTATAAACCTGTAAAGGTGCCTTAATTCCCTTTTTTTGTACATTGAATAATATTGAATATGCTTTAATTGGCTCTTTTGCTTTTTCAATTATATCAAAAATGATTTGCTGATTTTTTGATAGTATTTGCTGTTTATCCATATTTTGCATTTTATTCATAGTTGATCAGTTTTTCAATTGAACAGATTGTTTAATTTTAAATAATGACAGTATAAATAAAAATAAAGCTGCAGCTATTATTGATGGACCTGAAGAAGTATTAAATTCTAAAGATGTAAATAATCCAATTATTACTGACAATACTCCGCCAATAATTGAAAATATAACCATTTTAATTGGACTGTCCGAAATATTTCTGGCCATAGCAGCTGGGATAATTAACATTCCTGTAATTAATAATAACCCAACCATTTTTATTGAGATAGCAATAATTGCAGCCATTAAAATTGTAAATATTGCTTTTGCTCTATCAGGATTAAGTCCTTCAGCTTCTGCAAGTTCATAATTTACTGTAGATGCAAATAACGGTCTCCAAATTAACTTTAAGATTAGTAAAATAAGAGCTCCGCCAAACCATATTATAATTATATCATTTAATGTTACTGCTAATATATCACCAAAAAGTAATCCCATTATATCAAATCTAATAAATGTTAAAAATCCAACCACAACTAATCCAACTGCTAATGATGAGTGCGCTAACAATCCTAACAAAGCATCTCCAGGTAAATTAGTTTTTTTTTGAAGTTGAATTAAAATTATAGCAATTATAGATGAGATGATAAATACCGATAAAGCGATATTAAATTGAAAAGAGTAAGCCATTGTAACACCTAGCAGCGCAGAGTGTGCAAGAGTATCTCCGAAATAAGATAATCTTCTCCAAACTACAAAACAACCAAGAGGCCCAGTAACGATAGCAACACCTAATCCTGCAACTAAAGCTCTTATAAAAAAATCATCAAACATTTAATTTTTTTTTATTTCTCCATCGTTGGAGTGAGTATGATCATGTTTATGTTCATAAATAGCTAATGTTTTAGAGGCTTGTTCACCAAACAGCGCTTTATATTCATTGTTTCTTGCAACATCAATTGGAGAACCTGAGCAACACACATGACCATTGAGACAAACTACATGATCAGTAGCACTCATAACTGTGTGAAGATCATGGGATATAAGTAAGATACCACAATTTAATTCATCAGATATTTTTTTAATTAATTCGTAAAGGGCAATTTCACCTGTAAAATCTACTCCTTGAACAGGCTCATCTAAAACTAGCAATTCGGGTTTTTTTGAGATTGCTCTTGCGAGTAAAACTCTTTGAAATTCTCCTCCTGATAGACTTCCTAAATTTTTATTTTTGAGATGGATAACACCAGTTAATGATAATGCTTCATCTATATCTTCATTTTTAATATTTTCAGTTAACACCATAAAATCACTTACTCTTAGAGGTAGGGTCCAATCAATTGAGATTTTTTGTGGTACATAGCCAACTTTATTAGTATATTTTTCAACTTCACCTTCAATTTTTTTGAAAATTCCCAATGCTATTTTAGCGGTTGTACTCTTTCCAGATCCATTAGGACCTATAAGTGTAACAATTTTACCTTTTTCAACTTGAAAGGACACACTTTGTACAAGCCACTTATTCTTTATTCGAAAACCTGCATTTTTTAATTTAACTAAAATATTATCGTTCATATATTTTCACTTGACTTCAGAATGTTATATTATTACATAATGTTATAATATAACATTAATTAAAAACCATAAAACATGAAATATCTTAAAAAAACACCTTTAATAATATCTTTTTTATC
Source organism: uncultured Pelagibacteraceae bacterium (assembly GCA_902576045.1). Classification (GTDB taxonomy): domain Bacteria; phylum Pseudomonadota; class Alphaproteobacteria; order Pelagibacterales; family Pelagibacteraceae; genus Pelagibacter. Next base: position 33,776 of record CACGTU010000007.1, read on the forward strand.
ATTTATTACATTTATAACATCAGTTAATGCGGAAGTTAAAGTAGTTGCATCTATAAAGCCTATACACTCTCTAGCCAGTTATTTAATGGATGGAGTAGGAAAACCCGATTTAATTGTAGATGGATATGCATCTCCACATGGATTTGCTATGAAACCTTCTCACGCAAAAATGCTTCAAGAAGCTGATTTAATTTTTTGGGTTGGTGAAGACCTAGAAGCATTTCTAGAAAAGCCTTTAAAATCTATTGGAAAAAAAGCTGAAAAAATTGAATTAATGGAAATTAAAAAACTTACTAAATTAAAATTCAGAGAAAGAAATATTTTTGATGATCACGGTGATCATGGTCATGACGAACATGCAAAAAAAGATGATCATGACGATCACGACCATGACGAACATGCAAAAAAAGATGATCATGACGATCACGACGATCATGATGGACACGAAGGGCATCACCACGGTGAATTTGATCCACATATATGGTTAGATCCAATGAATGCTAAAGTTATATTAAATGAAATGACAGAACATTTAATTGAAAACGATGCTAAAAATGCCTCTAAATATAAAAGCAACTTAAAGAAAGCATTAAAAGATATTGATAAACTTGTAAGTAATGTTTCCTCTGAATTAAATCAGAGTATAGCATCAATTGTTTTCCATGATGCTTATCAATATTTCGAAAAAAGATTTGATGTTAATATATTGGGCGCTTTTACAGTCAATACAGATGTAATGCCAGGAGCAGAACAATTAGCAGAAATTAGAGAAATAATTGAACATGATAAAGTTGCTTGTGTATTTTCAGAGCCCCAATTTAACCCCGATATCATTAAAGCAGTTGCTAGGGATATGAATATTAAAACTGGTGTTGTAGATCCATTAGGAGCTACTTTGGATCCTGGAAAAGACTTATATTTTGATTTAATCAAAAATATGTCTAGTTCTTTTAAAGGATGTTAAATTAATTAATGGAAGTGAGTAACAAACAAGTGCCAGTTACCGTTTTAACTGGTTTTCTTGGTGCAGGTAAAACCACTCTCTTAAATAGAATATTAACTGAACAGCACGGAAAAAAATATGCTGTAATAGTTAATGAATTTGGCGAACAAGGCATAGATAACGATCTTGTAGTTGACGCTGATGAAGAAGTTTTTGAGATGAACAATGGTTGCATATGTTGCACTGTTAGAGGCGACTTAATACGTATTTTAAGTGGACTCATGAAACGAGCTGATAGACTTGATGCCATTATTGTAGAAACTACTGGATTAGCTGATCCAGCTCCTGTAGCACAAACATTTTTTGTGGACCAAGATGTTGCTGATCGTACGAAGTTAGATGCAATTGTTACTGTTGCTGATGCTGTTCATTTAAGTACTCAATTAACAGATCATCATGAAGCAGAAGAACAAATTGCATTTGCAGATGTTGTATTATTAAATAAAATCGATCTTGTTGAAGAAAGTGGTTTAAATATAGTTAAGGATAGAATTAAAAAAATAAATCCTTTTGCAAAAATCATCAATACCAAGAAATGTGGAGTGCCTCTTAATGAAATACTTGATCTTGATGCATTTAGTCTAAAACGTGTTTTAGATGTTGAGCCTGATTTTCTAACATCAGATCATGACCATGAACATGACGATGATGTAACTAGCTTGTCGTTTGTCACCGATACACCTTTGGATATGGAAAAATTTCAAGATTGGTTTAGCAAACTATTACAGACTAAGGGTCAGGATATATTAAGAACAAAAGGCATTCTTGACTTTAAGGGAGAAAGTGATCGATATGTATTTCAAGGTGTACATATGCTGATGGATGCTTCACCAATGGGTAAATGGCCTGAGGGAAAAGATCGTAGTTCACGTCTTGTATTTATTGGTCGAAATCTTGAAAATATGAACTTAAAAGAGGGATTTGAAAACTGTAAATCAGCATGAAAGCTGACACAAGCCAATTTCCACAACTAGATAAAACTAAGTTTGAGCAAAGAGGAAAAGAATTTGAGTTTGGAATTCCAATTACTAACTCAGTTTGCCTAGGAAATTCAATTGCAGTAGGTTTTGGAGATGGAACTGTAAGAATTTTTCGATCAGGCAAAAATTTAAAAACTATAAAAGCACATAACGGTGTCGTTCTATGTATGGCCGAGGATGGAAATAATATTTTAACAGGTGGTGATGATGGTCGATTTTTAAAAATTTCAATTGATGGTCAAATAAATGAAATTTATAATTTTGGTACACGGTGGGTAGACCATGTGGAAGCAATTAATGGGAATATAGCATGTTCATCTGGTAAGGATGTTTATTATTGGGCAAAGACTAGTAACCAACCAAAAATATTTAGTCACAACAGCACTGTTGGAGGCTTATCGTTTGATACTAAAGGAAGAAGATTAGCCGTTTCAAGATATGGAGGAATAACTCTATGGAAGAAAGATTATACCAATAAATGGACATCATCTAATTTACTTTGGAAAGGCTCACATAATAAAGTAATTTTTAGCAAAGACGGAAAATATTTGATATCTTCAATGCAAGAAAATCAACTTCATTGCTGGCGTTTAAAAGATAAAATTGATTTTGCTATGTCAGGATACGGTTCAAAAATAAAAAGTTTTTCCTTTACAGATAACTCAAAATACTTAGCTACATCAGGTGCAATAGATGCTATTTGTTGGCCATTTGATGGAGACGGACCAATGGGTCGTAAACCTGTCTGTATTCCTTATGTAGGAAATAAGAAAGTTTCATTTGTTGAAACGTTCCCAAATGAAAATGCAGTTTTTACAGGCTTAAGCGATGGATCAGTTTTTTTATCTGAAATTGATAAAGAGGATAACACAATTATTATAAGAAGTTTTACAGAACATGAAGTATCAGCAATTTCAATTACTAATGATTGCTCAAATTTATTAATTGGTGATATGGGCGGCAACATCTTATGGACTTCAGTTTGGGATAAATAATAATTAATTTATGTTTAACAAAAAAAAACCAAATGTTGACAATATTAGAAATTTAAAAATAATAATTTCAGAAAAATATAATATTCCAGAAAATTCAACTTTAAGTATAGCTGAGCTAGCCTGTCATGAACCTAATTGTCCACCTATTGAGACAATAATTACTGAGAGAAATGAAAATGGAAAAGTAAGAAATTGGCGTATAGCTAAACCAATAAATGATATTCAAGAATCTGATATTAATAATTTAAATAACTCAGAAAACCATAATCATTAAAAAAATTTAATTTTAAATATAATACTGGATTATAATTGATCTTTTAATTTAAATGAGATCTAATATTATTTATGGCAACTGTATCTCTATCACTTGATGAAATCTATAAATTAGCCAATAAAACATTACTAGCTAATGGATGTGATCAAGAAACAGCTGATATTTTATCAGAACTAATTACCAATGCTGAAAGGGATGGTTCACTTTCACATGGCTTATTTCGTTTACCTGCATATGTTTCAGGTTTAAAAAGTGGAAAAATTAATGGAAAACAAAAACCAGATATAAAAAAATTAACACCTTCAGTAATTAAAGCTGATGGTAAAAATTGTTTAGCACCAGTTGTGTTAAATAAATCGATACCAGAGTTAGTAAAAGCTGCTAAAGAAAATGGTGTAGCGGTTCTTGCTATAATTAATTCACACCACATGGCCGCTATGTGGCCTGAAACTGAAAAAATAGCTGAAGAAGGTTTGGTGGCATTTGCATGCACATCATATAAACCCGCAGTTGCTCCTGCAGGGGCTATTAAACCATTATTTGGTACAAACCCAATATCTTTCGCTTGGCCAAGAAAAAATAATACACCAGTTGTTTATGATATGGCCACAGCTTCAATGGCTATGGGAGAAGTGCAAGTTGCGAAGCGAGAGGGACACAAAGTTCCATTAGGTACTGGACTTACAAAAGATGGCAAAGATACAACTGATCCAGCAGAAATTGCAGATGGAGGAGTTTTATTACCTTTTGGAGGTTATAAGGGTTCAGGAATTGCAATGATGGTTGAGTTATTAGCAGGAGCTTTGGTTGGAGATAATTTTAGTTACGAAACAGCAGCTAAAGATAATAATGATGGCGGACCTCCAAGTGGTGGAGAATTCATATTAGCAATATCTCCAGATAAACTCTCAGATAAGGATTGGGATAAACATGCAAATGAATTTTTTGAAAAAATGAAATCAATGGGTGAGGTCAGATTACCTGGTGAGAGAAGACACAAAAATAGATTGGATAAAGGACCAAGAAATATAAACGAGGAACTTGTTAATAAAATTAGATCTTTAAGCTAATTCAATTTCTATAGGAGTGTGATCGGAAGGCTTTTCTCTTCCACGAGGATATTTATTAATTTTTACGTTTTTAACTAAATTGATAATTGAATTAGAAACTAAGAAATGATCAATTCTCATTCCATTATTTTTTTGCCAAGCACCACTTGTATAATCCCAAAATGTATAACCTTCTTTATCAGGATATTTGTATCTATATGCATCATGGAAGCCTAAATTAATCATTTCTCTTAATCTTTTTCTAATTTCTAATCTGAACAAGGCGTCGTTTTCATAACTTTTTGGATTATGAACATCTTCTGCTGCTGGTATTATATTAAAATCTCCACCAATAATTATATTTTCGTTTTTATTTAAATAAGATTTAAGTTTTTTGATTAAACTATCTAACCAATAAATCTTATAAGAATATTTATCTGTATCAACTGGATTACCATTTGGAGTGTAAATATTTATCAGCTTTATAGTTTTAGATTTATGTTTTATATTTGCAGTAATTATTCTTGATTGCTTATTTTTATCTTTAAAAATATCCTTCTCAATTTTTTCAATTTTTTTTTTTGAAATAATAGCAACTCCATTATAACTTTTTTGACCGAATACATGACTTTCATATTTTAGCATTGATATATCATCAAAAGGATATGTCTCCTCTTGTGTCTTTATTTCTTGCATCATTAATACATCAGGTGAGAATTTCTTTAGGTATTCTTGAATATTAATAATACGTGCTCTTACAGAATTTACATTCCATGAGCTAATTATCATTAAAGTGAGAATGAGACGCCACAACCACACGAGGATTTGCTTTGTGGGTTGTTAATTTTAAATGAATCTCCGATTAATTCTTTAACAAAATCTACCTCAGAACCTTTTAGTAGGTCAGCTGAAGTTTTATCTATGAGTATATTTTCATGTCTTAAATCATCTTCATTTTGTGACTTATCAAAAGAAAAATCGTACTGAAAACCTGAGCAACCACCACCTTTAATTGCGATTCTAAAAAAAGAACCGTTATCTTTTGAGGATAGAAGGTGCTTTATTTGTTTTAAAGCATTTTCTGTAAATTTAATTTCTTTAATCATGATTTAACACTGATAATACTAATATAATGTCATTTTACCAAATTTAAAGAATGAAAAATTATTCAAATTTAGGACTGTTTAAATCTAAAGGTAGATTGATTTTTGAGCCTAAGAATAAATACAGATCACCATTTCAAAGAGATAGAGATAGAATTATTCATTCAGCTTCATTTAGAAGATTAAAGCACAAGACCCAGGTATTTGTTAATACAGAAGGGGATCATTATAGAACAAGAATTACACATTCTATAGAAGTTGCACAAATTGCACGATCTATTGCTAAGTACCTAAATGTAAATGACGATTTAGCAGAAACATTAAGTCTTGCTCATGATTTGGGACATACGCCATTTGGACATGCTGGCGAAATCGCATTAAACGAATGTATGTCAAAATACGGTGGATTTGATCATAATTTACAAACTTTGAGAATTGTTATGTTTTTAGAGCATAAGTACTTAAAGTTTAAAGGATTAAATCTATCTATTGAGACACTTGATGGATTAATTAAACATAACGGCCCCTATCATGAAATTTCCAAACTTAATAAAATTATTGGTAAAAAAAATTTTAAAAGCAAACTTAATTTTAACAAAAATACATCATTAGAGGCACAGATATCAGCAATATCAGATGATATAGCTTATAATAATCATGATATACAAGATGGAATTAAAGCCAACCTATTTAAATTAGAAGATTTAATTGAAATCCAATTTTTTAAAGAAATTTACAAATCCTATAAATCAAATATAAAAAAAAAGGAGAAAAACATAATAATTTATCAAATTATTAGAGATTCTATTAATCTTATGGTTGAGGATGTAATCAATAATACTTTATTAAATATAAAAGATAATAAAATTAAAAAGTATAGTGATATTATTAATGATAAAAAACAAATAGTATCATTTTCAAATAAATTTAAATCAATTGAGCAAGAAATTAAATTATTTTTAAGGTTAAAAATGTATAACAATAGAAGTGTATTAAACAAAAATAATAATGGAAAAAAAATAATTACGAAATTATTTTTTGAGATTTCTAAAAAACCAAAAAAATATATAAATAATTATCAAAATAAAGATCAATTTAGATCAATTTCTGACTATATATCAGGAATGACCGATCGCTATGCTATTCAACTTCATAAATCATTAAAATGAACATTTTTTCAGATTATCTAATAAAAATATTAAAATTAATTCAAAAAGCATCTAACGATAATCAACTTAAACTTCCAGAAAAATTATCTAGTATAAATGTTGATATACCACCAAATAAATTTGATGGAGATTTATCAACAAATGTAGCCATGGTGTTATCAAAACCCAACAATGCTCCTCCCATGGAAATTGCCAAAACAATTAGCAAGCTACTTAAAGAAAATGACGATAATATCGACTCTATAGAAATAATTAAACCAGGATTTATAAATATAAAATTTAATCACAACTTTTGGGGTGTGTTTTTAAATAATATAATTAATCAAAAAAATTATGGATCTACTAGCGGAAAAAATAAAAAATATTTAATTGAATTTGTGTCTGCCAACCCAACTGGGCCTTTACATGTAGGTCACTGCAGAGGAGCAATACTAGGTGATGTTATCTCAAATTTATTAATATTTAATAATAACACTGTTACAAAGGAATATTACGTAAATGATCATGGAAACCAAATATTACATTTTACAAAGTCTGTTTATTTTAGAATTCGTGAAATTTTATTTAAAGAAAATTTCCCATCTGATAATCCTGATCTTTATCCAGGGGAATATCTAATAGATATAGCAACAAATATTTTAAACCAAAAAAAAGATATCGATTTTGAAAATTATGAAAATATAAAAAGCGAATTAACAATTTTATCTGTCGATGAGTCTTTAAAGTTAATTAAGCAAAATCTTAAAAAACTCGGAATTAACCATGATAACTTTGCTAGTGAAAGAAATTTAGTTCAAGAAAAAGAAGTAGAAAAAGTTATTGAAAAGCTTAAATCAAAAAAATTTGTTTATACTGGAAAAATTAAAGCACCAGAGGGGGAAGATACGAAAAATTGGGTAGAAAGGGATCAATTATTATTTAAATCAACAGAATTTGGTGATGACAAAGACCGTGCTTTACAAAAATCTGACAATACATGGACGTACTTTGCAGGTGACGTTGCATACCACAATAACAAGCTAAACAGAAATTATGATATTTTAGTAAATATTCTAGGAGCTGATCATGCAGGTTATATAAAAAGAATTACCTCAGTTGTGGAGGCATTATCAGGAGATAAAAATAAATTAATTTGCAAAGTCAGCCAATTAGTAAAATTAATAAAAGACGGCAAACCTTTTAAAATGTCCAAACGTAAAGGTGATTATATAACTGTCGATGATTTAATAAGCGAAGTTGGAAAAGATGCTACTAGATTTATTATGCTTAATAGAAGTAGTGATGCAGAATTAGATTTTGATTTTACCAAAGTAAAAGAAAAATCAAAAGACAATCCACTTTATTATGTTCAATATTGTTATGCTCGGATTTCATCAGTATTTAGAAATATAAGTAAAAATTTAGAAGATGAAATTTTAATTAAAAAAGAACTTAAATATTCTAAAGATGAAATTAAGATTTTTAGAAAAATATCTGAGTGGCCGAAATGTATAGAAATTGCAAGCAATAAATTAGAACCTCATAGACTACCAGTCTATCTTTATGAATTATCATCTGAATTTCACTCGTATTGGAATATGGGAAGAGATGATAAACATAAAAGATTTATTGAAGAAGATGGTACTATAAAAATTGATAAATTGGTTTTTTTAAAATCTATCGCAAATGTAATTAAAACTGGAATGAATATTCTAGGAGTTGATACTCCACAAAAAATGTAATGTTTAAGGAATTTAAATATCTTTTATTTCTAATTGTTATTTTTTTCTTTATTTTTTTTACTGTGAGATATTACTTTTCAGATGAAAATAAAAAAAAGTCATATAGATCTTTCAATCAAATTGATAAAAAATTAGAAATTTCTACAAAAGATTTAATTATATTAAAAAGCGATACTGAGAACATTATCGATTTTGTAGAATATAAAAACAATAAAAAAACAGAAAAATATTCATTTTGGGAACTTCTCTATAATGATTAATAAGAATACTAGATCATTTATATGTGGTATTAAAGGTTACAAGCTATCTAAATCTGAAATAAAATTTTTACGTAAATATAAACCTTGGGGTATAATTCTTTTTTCGAGAAATATAAAAGATATAAAACAAACTCAATTATTAACAAAATCATTAAAAAATATTTTGCAAAATCCTACACTCCCAATTTTAATTGATGAAGAGGGTGGTAGAGTTTCACGATTAAGAAAATTTATAGATAATTCTGTATTTACAAATAAATATTTTGGAGATCTTTATAAAAAAGATAAAAAAAAATTTAATTTGTATTTTGATGTCTACGTTAAACAAATTTCATATTTATTAAGGCTTCTTGGTATTAATGTTAATACAGTTCCAGTTTTAGATATATTAAGAAAAAATTTACATCAAATAGTGGGTGATAGATCTTTTTCTTCAAATAAAAAAATTGTTTCAAAAATTGGTGATATTTGTATTGATAAATTTCATAAAAACAAAATTGCAACAATAACAAAGCATATACCTGGACACGGTCTAGCCAAGGTAGATAGTCATTTGAAACTGCCAATTATTGATAAAAATCAAGCTTATTTGCTTAAAAACGATTTTAGTGTGTTTTCTAAAAAGAAATCTAAAATAACCATGACCGGTCATTTAATGTTTAAAAAATTGGATAGCCAATATCCAGTAACACACTCCAAAAAGATAATTAAGATAATCAGAAACAAAATAAGATTTAATGAATTGATTATAACAGACGACATTTCGATGAAAGCATTAAATAACAATATTGAAGATAATGTTATAAAATCGTTCAGTGCAGGTTGTAATTTAGTTTTACATTGTAATGGAAAAATGAGTGAAATGCTTAAGGTAGCCAAAAATTCACCTAAAATTAATAACTTTGTAATTAAAAAAACATCACAAATAACTAATATTATAAGCTAAATTTATTTAATGAATGATTCTTTAGAATTTAATGTTGAGTTAAATGCTTACAATGGTTCTCTAGAAGTATTGTTAGATCTAGCTAAATCTCAAAAAGTTGATTTAGAACAAATATCTATTACTAAACTTGCTGATCAATTTCATGAGTTCATTACCAACTCAAAGAATCTTAACCTTGAAATTGCTTCTGAATATTTATTGATGGCAACTTGGCTCACATATTTAAAATCAAAGTTACTGTTACCTGAAAGTGAAGAGGAAGAATTTAAAGCTTTAGAAGTTGCAGAAAAATTAAAATTACAATTAAAAAAACTGGAGTTAATAAGACTTCTCTCTTCACAGATGTTAAGCAGAAAAAGACTTGGAAGAGATGTTTTTATGCGAGGTTCAAAAAGTGGTATTAAACCCATTTACGACTCTAAATATACTTTAACATTATTTGAGGTTTTAAAAACTTATGCAAATATAGTTATGACCAAAGATTTTCAAAGAATGAATATTCCAAGATTACCAGTTCTTACAACAGAAGAAGGCATTAAAAGAATAAAAGAATTTTTTGGCAAATTAACTGATTGGAAAGATATATCTGAATTAATTCCAAATAATTTTAAATCAACAAAAAATCTAAAACGAACTGGAAAAGCAGGAATTTTTGCTGGCTCTTTGGAGCTAGCTAAAGAGGGTAATATTTCTATAAAGCAAAAAGAATTATTTGATAATATCTATATTAAAGAGAAAATATGAATAAATTAAAAAAAGATAACGTTTTAAATTTTCCTTCAAAAATGACTGAAATAGAAAGAGAAGTTGAAGCTATTGTTTTTGCAGCTGCAGAACCACTAAGTATAGAAACAATAGAAACTAAAATTTCAAAAAATACTGATGTTTTAAAAATATTACAAAAACTACAAACATTCTATACAAACAGAGGCATTAATTTAGTTTGTATTTCAAATAAGTGGTCTTTTAGAACGGCACAAAATTTATCATCATTAATGTCTCAACAAAAAACTGTTGAGAAAAAGCTATCAAAAGCGGCTATAGAAACATTAGCAATCATTGTGTATCACCAGCCGGTTACACGAGCGGAGATAGAGGAGATACGGGGTGTTGCCTTTGGCACTAATACTTTAGAAATCCTAATGGAATTAAATTGGGTTAAGCCACAAGGCCGAAAAGATATTCCAGGGAAACCTATACAGTATGGAACTACAGATGACTTTTTAAGCCATTTTAATCTTCAAAAATTATCTGATCTTCCAACAGTGGATGAACTAGGGACTGCTGGACTTATTGATACATCTTCTGTTGATGCATCGATCTTTGGTACCGGAAAGTTTTATAAGGAAAAGCAAGAAGACAAAAAGGAAAACATATATTCTGATATCGATGAAATGTTAAATAGCACTCTCAAAACTGAAAGTGAGGAGTGAAAAAGTTTCTTTAAAAAAACAACTATTAAGGGTATAAATAAAGTATGAGTATAGGATTTTGGCAGATAGCAATTGTAGTTATACTAGTAGTTTTACTGTTTGGGAGAGGTAAAATCTCTAGTTTGATGGGCGATGTCGCTAAAGGGATTAAAAGTTTTAAAAAAGGTATGGCAACTGACCCTACAGAAGATACACAACCAAAAAATATCACAGAAAACGAAGACTCTAATAATCAAGACTCCAATAACAAAGAGTAATAAATGCCACAAATTGGCTGGTTAGAAATTTTAATAATAGTTTCTATAGCAATTATTGTTGTAGGACCTAAAGACTTTCCTTTAATGTTAAAAAAAATGGGATCTTGGATTGGATCAATTAAAAGATATTTAAGTGATGTGCAAAATCAAGTATCAGAAATTACAGATAACTCAATAGAAGATGAAAATAGTATAAAAAAATCATCTGAAAAAAATGAAAAAGTAAAAGATATAAATGGATAAAGAAACAGGATTCATAAGCCACTTAGCTGAACTTAGAAAAAGATTAATACATTCATTAATATTTTTATCTGTATTGTTTGTAATTTGTTATTTTTTTTCAGAGTACATTTATGGGTTTTTAGTTAACCCATATGCTGAAGCAGTTAGAGATGATGGTATTGAAAGAAGATTAATATTTACAGCCTTACAGGAAACTTTTTTAACTTATTTAAAAGTATCTTTTTTTGCAGCTTTTTTTATCACTAGTCCATTTATTTTGATACAAATTTGGAAGTTTATTGCACCTGGACTTTATACTCATGAAAAGAAAGCAATTATGCCTTATTTAATTATTACTCCAATTTTATTCCTTTTAGGGGGAATGCTTGTCTATTATTTAATAATGCCACTTGCGATAAAGTTTTTTTTATCATTTGAAAGTTTAGGAGCAAGTACAAATTTACCTATTCAGCTTGAAGCAAAAGTTAATGAATATCTATCATTAGTAATGAAATTAATATTTGCTTTTGGTTTGAGTTTTCAATTACCTGTAGTTTTAAGTTTATTAGCAAGAATTGGAGTTATTAATTCAACTTTTTTAAAAGAGAGAAGAAAATATGTTGTAGTAATGATATTTGCAGCTGCAGCAATTTTAACTCCACCTGATCCAATTACACAAATTGGCTTAGCTGTTCCGCTGCTAATTTTATATGAATTATCAATTTTTTCTGTAAATATAATCGAGAGAAAAGCAGAAGAAAAAAATGCATAATTTAAAACAAATAAGAGAAAATTTAGAATATTTTAAAAAATCTCTCAGTCATAGAAATTCTGAAGTTAATTATGAACAAATTTTAGATCTTGATAAAAAAAATCGACAGTTAATTCAAGAAAAAGAAAAATTTGAAATGGAGAAAAAAAATATCTCTAAATCAAAAGATGAATCTTTATTTGAAAAATCTAAAGAAATATCCAAGCAAATTGAAAATTTATCAAAAAAACAAAAAATTATTAAAAGTGAACTTGATAATTTACTAAGTTCAATACCTAATTTACCATTGGATGAGGTTCCTATTGGTAAAGATGAAAATGATAATATTGAAGTTACTAAATCGGGTGAAATCAAAGATTTCAAATTTAAACCATTAAGTCATTATGAATTAGGTGAAAAACTAAATATGCTAGATTTTGATTTAGCTACAAAAACTACTGGTTCTAGATTTGTATTTGTTAAAGATAAGTTAGCTGCTCTTGAAAGAGCAATTTCTAATTTTATGATCGATACACATATTCAAAAAAATGGATATACAGAAATATCACCTCCTTTGATGGCAACTGATGAAACTATGTTTGGAACTGGACAATTACCAAAATTTGAAAATGACCAATTTGAAATTAAATTTGATGATAAAAATGATAGAAAATTTTTGATACCTACAGCCGAAGTAATATTAACAAATATGGTTAAAAACCAAATTATTGATAAAAAAAAACTTCCTATGAGGTTAGTTGCATCAACACCTTGTTTTAGAAAAGAAGCCGGCAGTTATGGAAAAGATACAAAAGGAATGATTAGACAACATCAATTTTATAAAGTTGAACTTGTAAGCATTGTCGAAAATAATCAATGCATGCAGGAACTTGAGAGAATGACGGAATGTGCAACTAAAATATTAGATGATCTAAAATTACCTTATAGAAAAATTATTTTATGTACTGGTGACATGGGTTTTGGAGCAGAAAAAACATATGATTTAGAAGTTTGGCTTCCTTCAGAAAACAAATACAGAGAAATTTCAAGCTGTTCTTCATGTGGATCTTTCCAAGCCAGACGAATGAAAGCTAGATATAAAAATAATAATAATATCGAATTTGTAGGTACTCTTAATGGTAGTGGTTTAGCAGTAGGTAGAACCCTTATTGCCATTCTTGAAAACTATCAATTAGAGGACGGCTCAATTACAATTCCAGAAGTCTTGAAACCCTATATGGGAAATATTGATAAGATTTCGAACAATTAGGAGTTGTCATTAAAAATTAGATAGTATAAATAATCTTAAACTTTAGAGGATCATATGGACAGTGGAATTGGACAATTTATACCGTTAATTTTAATATTTGTTATTTTTTATTTCTTTTTAATTAGACCGCAACAAAAGAAAGTTAAAGAACATAAGGCAATGGTTGAAAATTTAAAAAGAGGGGACAAAGTTGTAACTTCAGGTGGAATTGTTGGCACTGTTGAAAGAATAATTGATAATGACAAAGTTGAAGTACAAATCGCCGAAAATATTA
>CACGTU010000008.1 GCA_902576045.1 uncultured Pelagibacteraceae bacterium
GATATAAAAACTTTGGATGCTGCATCCAGAAATGATTTGACTTTTTTACATTCATCAAAATATTTAAAATTAATTCCTAAAATTAAATCAAATTTTATTATTACCTCATCCAAATTTCAAAAATATTTACCCAAAAAAAATATATTTTTAGTAGATAATGTCCTGCTCGGAGTTGCAAGTATCACTGAACTTTTTTATCCCGAATCATTAAATGAAAACTTCAATTACAAAGCATCCTTAGATCAAAATTTATTTAGATCAAAAAAAGTAATTATAGGTTCAAATGTTTTAATTGGTAAAAATGTAAAGATAGGCAACAACAGCTTTATTGGGCATAATTCTATAATAGAGGACAACGTTATAATTGGAAAAAATTGTTCTATAGGTTCAAATGTTATTTTAAAAAAATCTATTGTTGGAAATAATGTCAAAATTTTAGATGGTGCAGTTATTGGTAAAAAAGGTTTTGGTTTTTTTCCAAAAAAAGGTAAAAATTTAAGATATCCTCATATAGGCATGGTTATAATAAAAGATAATGCAGAAATTGGTTCAAATAATACAATCGATAGAGGTTCATTAGGGAACACAATTATTGGAGAAAATACATTTTTAGATAATCAAGTTCATATCGCTCATAATGTAAAAATTGGAAAAAACTGCATAATAGCAGGACAGGTTGGTTTTGCTGGAAGCTCTGAAATTGGTGATAATGTTTTAATAGGTGGTCAAGCTGGTATATCTGGACATCTAAAAATTGGTAATAATGTGCAAATAGGAGGGGGTAGCGGTGTTATTAAAAATATACCTGACAATACAAAAGTTATGGGCTATCCAGCAAAAGACATTAAATTATTTTTAAAAGAAAATAAAAAATGACAGATAAATTAAATAAAGAAGATATTAAAAATTTATTACCTCATAGAGAGCCTATGCTTCTAATAGATGAATTAATAAATATAAAAAAATTAAAATCTGCTACAGCAATTGTAAACGTAAAAAAAGATAGTTTTTTTGTCCAAGGTCATTTTCCAGGAGAGCCAGTAATGCCAGGTGTTTTAATTGTAGAGGCATTTGGGCAGGCAGCAGCAGCCCTAACAGCTGCAGGTATAGATAAATCAACATATGAAAATAAACTAGTTTTTTTAATGACTGTTGATAAGGCTAGATTTAGAAGTCCAGTTATCCCAGATTGTAAGCTTGAATTAAATATTGAGGCTATAAGATCTCATGGAAGAGTTTGGAAATATCAAGGCGAAGCTTTTGTTAATGGTAATAAAATGGCAGACGCACAATGGGCTGCAACAATTGTTGATAGGAAGAAATAAACAGTAGCAATAGTTGATAGGTATAAATAAATAATTTTGTTATTTATTTAATTGTGATCCATAAAACAGCAATAATAGATAGCAAAGCACTTATAGGTAACAATGTAAAAATCGGTCCATATTCTATAGTTGGTCCTAATGTTGAAATTGGTGATGATACAATAATTCATGCACACGTAAATATAATTGGGAATACAAAAATAGGAAAAAAAAATGAGATTTATCCATTTTGTTCAATTGGAACACCCCCACAAGATCTAAAATATAGAGGTGAAAAAAATTCTTTAATAATTGGAGATAATAATAAATTAAGAGAGTACGTGAATATAAATCCAGGCACAGAACAAGGTGGTGGTATCACTAGAATTGGAAAAAATAACTTATTTATGGTTTATTGTCATGTGGCACATGATTGCATGATTGATGATAATATCGTTCTTGCTAACAACGTTCAAGTTGGTGGTCATGTTTCAATAAATAAAAATGCCATTGTTGGTGGAAGTTGTGCAATACATCAATTTTCAAGAATTGGTGAATTTGCAATGATAGGAGGAATGACCGGAGTATTAAGCGATGTTATTCCTTACGGTTTATCTCTAGGAAATAGAAATTATTTAACAGGATTAAATTTGATTGGTTTAAGAAGATCAGGTATTTCAAATCAAGATATTAAAAAAATTCAAAGTGCATATGATATTATTTTTTGTGATGACACATTTAGAAAAAATATTGAAAATTTAGGTCATGAATTAAAAGAAAATAAACATATTAATAATATCATAAAATTTATTAATTCCGATAAAAAAAGACCTATATCTGTTCCTATGAATAATAAATGATTTGTTTATTCCTCGGCAATAGAAATTTACCAAAATTAATTATTAAAAGTATAAAAAGAAAAAAAATGAATTTTTTTATTATTGATTTAACAAAAAGAAATATCTTTAAAAAATTTGATAATAGTTTTCATATTGGTATAGGAAAATTTGGAAAAATATTAAATTTAATAAAAAGCAAAAATTGTAAAAAAGTGATATTTGCTGGGAATATTGAAAAACCAAAAATTTCATCATTAAAACTTGATTTAAAAGGAATTTATTATTTGCCAAGAATTATTAAAGCAGCAAAATTTGGAGATGCAGCCATATTAAAAGAATTAATAAAAATATTAGGAGAAAATAAAATCAAAGTTTTAAAACTGAATAAATTCAATCCTGAATTAACCTTAAAAAAAGGAACTTATAGCAAGTTAAAACCTAACTTAAACCAGAAAAGAGAGATTAATAAAGGTATAAGATATTTGTATTCAATTAATTCTCATAATCACGTTCAAGCTGCCGTCATTAGAAATAATAAACTTATTTCGTATGAAAAAAAACTAGGCACTCAATCAATGTTATCAAAAATAAGTAAAGTGAAAAAAAATAATGGTTTTTTAATAAAGTTTCCAAAAAAAAAACAAGACTTAAGGGCTGATTTACCAACAATAGGATTTGATACAATAAAAGAATGTAAAAGAATTGGTTTGAAGGGTATAGTTTTAAAAAACAATCAACATATAATTTTAGATAAAAAAAAAATAATTGAATTTTCCAATAAAAATAAAATGATTTTACATGTGATATGAATAAGATATTTGTTTTAACAGGCGAGCCTTCAGGGGATAAATTGGCTTCAAATGTAATTAAGAGTCTAAATGAAAAAAAAAAAGATATTGAATATCTTGGTGTATGTGGCAATAATTTAAAATCTTTAGGAATAAAATCTATATATGATCAAAAAGATATCACTTATATGGCTTTTACTGATGTCATATTTAATTTTTTTAAAATAAAAAAAAAAATTGATTTAACTGTAAATGAAGTGATTAAGTTTAATCCTAGTATTCTTCTTACGGTTGATAGCCCTGATTTCTCATTACGTGTTTCTGAAAAAGTAAAACAATTTAATCCAAAAATCAAAACAATACATTTTATTGCACCAAAGGTATGGGCATGGCGAGAGGGAAGAGTAAAGAAAATGAAAAAATTTCTTGATCATATTCTTCTTTTATTTGGTTTTGAAAAAAAATTTTTTGATAAAGAAAATTTAAAAAATACTTTTGTTGGACATCCTTTGTTAGATTCCATGGAAAAGGATATAAATGTGGAGATCAATGAATTTGTAGAAAAAAAAAATATTGTATCTTTGTTTCCAGGCAGTAGAGATAGTGAAATTAAAATCCTTTTTCCAGTATTAATTAATTTTATAAAGAAAATGAATTTAAAAGATAATTCGTATCATTATATTTTTCATTCTACTCAAAAATTTAAAGAAATGATAAAAAGTAAATTATTAGCAGAAAAACTTTCGAATGTTGAAGTTGTTAGTGATGATAAAATTAAATCTCTAGCTTTAAAAAAATCAGTTTTTGCAATTGTGAAATCTGGAACTGTATCTCTCGATGTATGTAAAAATAATATTCCTTCAATGATAATTTATAAAATGAATTTTTTTAATTATCATTTAGCTAAATTTTTATTGAAAATTAAATATGTAAATATGATAAATATAATCAATAATAAAGAAATCATCCCAGAACTTTTGCAGAATGAATGTAATCCAAATGAGATTTATAAAACTTTTTATTACTTTATGAAAAAACCTAATTTAATTAAAGAACAAATTTCTGTTGTTAAAAAAACTATAGATGATTTAAAGTCTTCAACCTCTGCAAGTGACCAGGCATCTAAAGTAATTTTATCTTACCTTACTTAATCTATCTAAAACTCTTTTTTTTCCTAACGATATTATAATATCATATATTCCAGGTCCAAATTTTGAACCTGTTAAAATAATTCTTAATGGCTGTCCTACACCTTTAAAGTTTGTTTGATTCTCTGATATTAAATTATTTATTATTGGTTCTAATGTTTCTTTATTAAAAACTTCTATTTCATTTACTTTTTTCATGAAAGATTTGATTATATTTTTTGCATTTTCATTTAGTAAACTCATTTCAGCTTTTTCAATAATTATCTCATCATTTATAATAAATTTTGAATTGTTATAAATGTCTTCCATTGTTTTTGCTTTATTTTTTAAAAAAGTTAGTGATTTCTTTATAATATTTAGTTTTTCATTGTTAATATTTTCCTTAAAATTTTTACAATATTCTTCGAAACCTTGGAAAAGATCATCGTTACTTTTATTTTTTATATAATACTCATTCATTGATAAAATTCGTGACATATCAATTTTTGAAGGTGATTTTCCAATACCTTCTAAATTAAAATATTTAATACTTTCTTCTAGAGAGAATATTTCTTTATCTTTATAAGACCATCCCAATCTCATAAGATAATTTCTTAGGGCATCAGGCATAATTCCAATTTTTTCGTAATCATCAATTGTTGAAGCATTATCTCTTTTTGATAATTTTTTACCTTCCAATGTATGAATTAAAGGTATGTGTGCAAATAAAGGCTTTTCCCATTGCAGCGCCTCATAAATTTGAATTTGTTTAAATGTATTGATTTTATGATCATCACCTCGAATTATATGCGTCATATCCATAATATGGTCATCTACTGAAGCCGATAAATTGTATGTTGGTGTTCCATCTCTTCGTAAAATTATAAAATCTTCAATTTTATTATTTTCAATTTCTATATCTCCTTGAACTAAATCATTAATTTTTGTGCTGCCCTCAATTTTGCTTTTAAACCTTATAACTGGTTTTACATCTTGAGGAGCCTCAATTTCACTTTTATCCCTCCATTTTCTATTATAAATATAAGGTATCTTTTTTTGTTTAGCTCTAAGTTTTTGCTCTTCTATTTCATCTGAGGAGCAATAACATTTGTAAGCATTTCCAGTTTCTAATAATTTATTTACGAATTTAATATGACTTTCAATATTTTTTGATTGAATATACTCCTCTCCATCATGATTAATCCCTATCCATTTAAGAGAATTTAAAATCTGTAATTTAAATTCTTCTTTTGATCTTTCCTTATCAGTATCTTCAATTCTTAAAAAAAATTTTCCATTATGGTTTTTTGAATATAGCCAATTAAATAAAGCAGTTCTTACTCCACCTATATGCAATGGCCCAGTAGGTGAGGGTGCAAACCGAGTTGCAACTTTTTTCATCCGAAAATATTTAGACTATTTTATTAGAAGTTTCTATATAAAGATACTAGTACACCTTGTACTTTTACTCTGTCAGGACCAAAAATTTTAGTCTCATAATTTCTGTTAGCACTTTCTAGTGCCACAGTTTTTCCTTTTCTACGAATTCTTTTTAACATAGCTTCATTATCATCAATCAAAGCTACAACAATTTTACCATTTTCAGCAGTATCAGCCTTTTTAACTATTACAGTATCACCATCATTAATACCCGCTTCAATCATTGAGTCTCCTTTAACCTTTAGACCAAAAAACTCACCATTTTTCTCGATGTTATCTGGCATCGGAATTCTCATTACTTCATTTTGAATAGCTTCTACAGGAGTGCCCGCTGCAATATTTCCCAAAACTGGTATTTCGCTACCAGAGTTATTTTCTAGATTTTTATCATCTAATCCACCTCTAATTACACTTGGTGAAAAACTATTATAAATATCATTGGCAGAAGCAGTTTCTGGTAATTTGACTACTTCAAGAGCTCTTGCTTTGTGAGCTAATCTTTTGATGAAACCTCTTTCCTCTAAAGCACTTATAAGTCTATGTATCCCTGATTTAGATTTAAGATTAAGAGATTCCTTCATTTCTTCATATGATGGGGACACACCTGTAGATCTCAACTTCTTGTTGATAAATAAGAGTAAGTTTTTTTGTTTTTTAGTTAGCATAGAACAAATTGTGTACACAGATGTTCTATTAAAGTTCTACAATTATCACAATAGAAAAAAGATCAATAAAACAAAGGTTTTCATCCTAAAGAATAGAAAAAATATTGTTATTATCTAAATTTTTAAGAATTGATTCACCAATTAAAAAAGTTTTTATTTTTGTGCTGTTTCTGATTTTTAAAACATCTTCTTTGCTTTTAATGCCACTTTCAGAAATTAAAGGGCCATTGTGATTTACTAGAACATCATGAATATCATAAGTTGTATTAATATTTGTTTCGAGAGTTTTTAAATTTCTATTATTTATTCCTATCAAAGCATCATGGTATTTGAGAGATTTTTTTGCTTCATCTACTGTGTGAACTTCAACAATAACTGACATTTTTTGATTAATTGCTTCCTGGTAAAGTTCATCAGCAATTTTTTCATTTACACCAGCAAGAATAATCAAAATTGCATCTGCCCCATAACTTTTTGAAAGTTTAACTTGAAATTTATCTATAAAAAAATCTTTACATAAAACAGGAAGATTTATTTTTTGTTTAATTTTTTTAATATGATCCAATTTACCCAAAAAGTAATCTTCTTCTGTTAAAATCGATAAGCATGTAGCTTTATTTTTAAAATAAATCTCTGCGATACTAAGAGGATCATAATTTTCAATTATAATACCTGCTGAAGGACTTGCTTTCTTAATTTCTGCAATAATTGATAAATTATTATTATTTATATTATTTTGAATTTTATTTTTAAAATCAATGAAATTATTATTTTTTTCTATTTGGTCATTTATACTTTCCAAGGATATTTCATTTTTTATCTTTTCAAGTTTCAATTTCTTTTTGTTGATGATTTTTTGTAAAACATTGTTAGACATAATTTAATTTTTTTAAATGTTCTAGTGTTTTACCGCTTAATAAATGATTTCTTGACATTTCATAAGCATTTTTAAAATTCGTTTCTTTTTCAGAAACTATTAATCCAGCTGCTGCATTTAAAGAAACAGCTTTCGAAAAATCATTATCTTCACCCTTAAATATTTCAATTATTTTTTGAGAATTATATTCAGCATCTTTGCCAACTAATTTTTGAAAATTATCAGCCTTTATATTTAACTGCTTAGGATCAATAATGATTTCACTTATTTCTCCTTTTTTCAATTGCATAACATGGGTTTTTTGATATGGAGATATTTCATCTAAACCATCTTCACTGTTTACTACCCAGGCAAATTTGATATTTAAATTTTTTAATGCGCTAGAAAATATTTTAAGTAAATTTCTATCAAATACACCCACTACTTGTCTCTCAACTTTTGCTGGACTGCTTAATGGACCAATTAAATTAAATATAGTTCTTTTTCCAATTTTTTTTCTTGTTGGTCCAACATATTTCATGGCACTATGATAGTTAGGAGCAAACATGAAACCAAAATGGTTTTTATTTATTTGATTTTCTACACCTTTTGAATCTAAATTGATATTTACTTTTAATGCCTCTAAAACGTCAGCAGAGCCGCATTTGGACGAAACTGCTTTATTACCGTGTTTTGCAACCTTAACTCCCATACTTGCCAATAACAAAGCTGAGGCAGTTGAAATATTTAATGTATCTTTCCCATCACCACCTGTTCCACAAGTATCAATGCAATTCTGCACATTCACTTTTGTTGCTTTGTCTCTCAAAACCGCAACACCTCCTGCAATTTCATCTGAAACCTCGCCTTTTTCAGAAAGGTAAGTCAAAAATTTGAATATTTCGTCATCATTTGCTTTTCCATCCATTAAAATTTGAAAAGCATTAATACTTTCTTCAAATGATAAGTTTTGTTTATTTCTTAATTTATCTAAAAATTTATCCATTTTTAATTCTTAATAAAATTTTTCAATATTTTTAAACCATGTGTAGTTTTTATACTTTCGGGATGAAATTGCACACCGTGAGTATTATATTTCTTATGTTTAATACCCATGATATTTCCGTCATGAGTTTCAGCTGTTATTTCTAGCTCATTTGATAATGTTTTTTTGTCTATTATTAAGCTGTGGTACCTCGTTGCTTCAAATATTTTTGGGATTTTTCTAAGAATCCCTCTCTTTTTAGAATAAATTTTGCTTGTTTTTCCATGAACTAATTCCTTGGCTTGTACTATTTTTGAACCAAATGATTGACCAATTATTTGATGTCCTAAACAAACTCCTAAAATTGGAATTTTTTTATACAAGTCCTTTACAATTTTAAGACAGTTTCCTGCTTGATCCGGATTTCCTGGACCAGGGGAAATAACAATTTTTTTGTATTTTCTTTTTAAAATTTCTTTGGAATTAATTTTATCATTCCTTATCACATCAACGTCTTTAGCATAAACAGAAATATAGTGATATAAATTGAATGTAAAACTGTCATAGTTATCAATTAGTAATATTTTCATAATTATTCTAGTGCTTTTAATAAAGCTTTTGCTTTATTTACCGTTTCTTTAAATTCATTTAATGGTTTACTATCAGCAACAATACCTGCTCCAGATTGAACATAAAATGTTTTATTTTTAGTTAATGCTGTTCTTAAAGCAATACATGTATCAAAATCACCATTTGCAGAAAAATATCCAATACCACCTGCGTATACTTTCCTTTTTGTATTCTCAAGTTCATCAATTATTTCCATTGCTCTAATTTTTGGTGCTCCAGATACAGTACCAGCAGGAAACCCAGACAACAAAGTGTCAAATTTAGAAAACTTATTATTAAATTCCCCTTGCACATTCGAAACTATGTGCATGACATGAGAATATTTTTCGACATTAAAACTTTCTGTTACTTTTACGGTGTTTATTTTTGATACTTTGCCTGTATCATTCCTACCAAGGTCTAAAAGCATCAAATGCTCGGAAAGCTCCTTTTTATCTTGTAAAAGATCTTTTTTAAAAAAATTGTCTTCTTTTTTATTTTTACCCCTTGGTCTAGTACCAGCTATAGGCCTTATTGTTATTTTATTATTTCTTAATCTGACAAGAATTTCAGGACTTGCTCCAATAATTTGAAAATCATTAAAATTAAAAAAATACATAAATGGTGATGGATTTGTTTTTCTAAGTTTCTTGTAAATTTCTAATGGTTTTTTTGTTAATTTAGTTTGAAATCTTTGACTTAGAACAACCTGAAAAATATCACCAATTTTAATATATTTTTTTGCTTTTTTTACATTTGATATAAATTTTTTCTTTGAGGTATTTGATTTGATTGGACTCAATTTAATAATTTTTTCATTAAATGATGAATTTTGGGAGTAGTTTGCTAAAAAAACCATTTGTTCTATTTCATTAATAGATTTTTCGTATTTCGTTTTTAAATTTTGAATTTTTTCGTCACTAAATACATTGACAATAAAATATAGCTTACTTTTTAAGTTATCGTGAATTACAAGGTTTCTTGGACGTAATATTCTTGCATCGGGTATGTTTAAATCATCTTTATTTTTATTAGGTATTCTTTCAATATAACGAATAATATCATAAGAAAAATAACCTGATATCAGTGAACAAATAGAAGGTAAGTTTTTAGGTGTATTAAATTTAAATTCTTCAATAATTTTTTCTATGTTTTCTTTAGGATTTCCTATCAATATTTTTTTTTTGTTCCCGGTTAGAATTTGACATATATTGTTATTAAACTCCCAGATTTTATCAGGATTCCTACCAAATATTGTGTACCTACCTTTAATTTTACCTTTTTCTACAGACTCAAAAACAAAACTATTTTTTTCAATTAAAAGATTATTAATTAAATTAATTATTTCTTGTTCGCCTTTTGTATTAATAGAAAAAAATAAAACTTGATTTTTTTTTTTTAAATAATCAGATTTAAATTGGTTAAAATTGACATTAAGCATTATCTGAAATTATTTTTAATTCTCTCAAGCGTGCTATTAAATAATTTAACATTATATTTTTTACCCAAAGACAAATCATAAGTACTATATATTTCTCCCATTACTTGACTATTTGACTTTAATTTATACTCGTTAACTTTATCAGCATCTTTATTAAGCATACTTGTATTTATATTTGATATTTTGGATAAATAGACATCATTATTTTTATCTGCAATCAAAACAAAACTTTTTTTAGGGAGCGAATATAATAATTCTACCGACTCTCTACTAAAAGTTTCATCAAAATTGGACGAATTAATTTTCATTTTTTCAATATTACTTTCATTCTTTGCAATATTTAAAAATTCAGTATTTGAAAATTTTTTATCTTGAATTTTTTTAAATAGTTTTTTGTTGTAATCAATTTTTTGCTTCATCACTAATTGATTTTTTACTTTTTCAATAAAATTTAAATCATTTAAATTTGGTAAAATTTTTTTTACGTTTGATATCTCATATAAAAGATAAAAGTCATTTTTATCAATAATTTGAGTTTTATCCTCTTTTCTTTTAGAATATATTTCTTGTAAAATCTCATCTGAATCCATCTCATTGTTAAAATTTGAAACTAATTCAATTTTTAAATTATATGCTTTTTGAATTTCATTTAATTTAGAGCCATTAAATATACTATTTTCTATTTCATCAATTTTTTTAAAAAAATCGTCATTAAATTCACTAATATCCAAAAGAGTCTTTGGTGTAATTTTTGTATATTTAATATCTATTAATTCTTCTTTTAGATTATCTTCATTCTCTTTAATAAATTTATCGATCTCAGATTTAGATGTATTGATTTTATAAACTTGATTTAGATCGAAATATTCAATTTCAAGTTCTTTGTTTTCATTAATATAAATTTTATTTTTGAGAAAATATGGTGAAATTAGTCCTCCACTTACATAATCAAATAAATTTTTCTTTAATTCTTGATCCTTAAGTTTTATTTCATAAATTGGCGCTGTAAGATTATTTTCTAAAAGAAATTTTTCATATTTCAGTCTCGAAAATGATTTTTTATCATCAACAAATTTTTCATTACTTCTAATTTTATTTGCTAATATGTTTTCAGACAATGAAGCGTTTAAGCTTTCTATTTCCATTTCTAATAATTTATTAGAGACAAGACCAGTTAATATTTCCTCAATAACATTATTTTCTATATTTTCTTTTATATAATCCAAGTTAATTCTGGACTGATTTACATATTGTAAAAAATCTTGTGTCGAAATTGATTTATTATTTATTTTAGCAACGTTGTTAGTATTGCCTCCACTAAATACACTTCCCATTCCCCAAAATACAAATGGAACAATGATTATAGCTATAAGAACACCTGCTAATTTAGTGTTTGAAAATCCTCTTAAGTTTTTTAACATCAGTAAAATCGTTTATATATTGAACTACAAAAAACAAACCTATAAATTAAAATATAGTGTATGACAAATATTAATATGATTTTTGTAGCTAACTGGAAAATGCATGGCAATTTTAATGATATTTCAAAGGTAAAAACTGTTTTAAATTTGATTAAAAATAAAAAGTATAAAAAGATTAAGATAATTTATTGTCCACCATTTACATTGATTAAATCATTTTCAAATTATTTTAACAATACTAAACTTAATATAGGTGCACAAAACTGTTATTATAAAAGCGATTACGGTCCATACACAGGAAATGTAAATGCAAAGCTCATCAAATCTGCTGGAGCAAATTATATTATATTAGGACATTCAGAAAATAGAAATGAGGGAGAAACAGATTTACTTATCAACCAAAAAATTAAATCTGTATTAAAGGAAAAATTAAGCATTATATTTTGTATAGGCGAAACATTAGATGAAAAGAAAAAAAAAATTACATTCCAAGTTTTAAAAAGACAAATATCCAAAGGTCTGAAAGGTATAAAAAATACAAATAAAATTATTATTGCCTACGAACCTGTATGGTCTATAGGTTCAGGAATTGTTCCTTCAAGAAATGAATTAGAAAAAAATATTAAAAATATAAAAAAAATCCTTAAACAATTTAAATTCAAAAATTCTGTAAAGATTTTATATGGCGGATCTGTTAACTCAAAAAATGCAAATGAAATTTCAAAAATAGATGGTATAGGCGGTCTTTTGGTGGGTGGAGCATCTCTTAATTCCAAAAAATTCGTTGATATAATAAAAAAATCGTCTAATTAATCCTCGTGGAAAATATACTTTTAATTCTAAATATTATACTTGCAGCAATTCTTGTTATACTTGTTTTGCTCCAAAAGTCAGAGGGAGGAGCTCTTGGAATAGGTGTATCCCAAGATAATTTTATGTTTTCAAGATCAGCAGGAAATTTTTTAACCAAAGCAACTTCAATTATTGCAACATTATTTATTATCTGTAGTCTTGGTTTAACTATTATTTCTAGGGGAGAACTTACTCCAACAACATCTGTAATTGATAAAATTGAAGAAAATGCAGATGATGCACCAAAAGTGCCAGAAAATAATAATTAGTACTTTTCATTTTTAAATAATCAGTCTATAAGATAATTCCATGGCGCGATATATATTCGTAACCGGCGGCGTGGTATCATCTTTAGGAAAAGGATTATCATCAGCATCACTTGGGTATTTATTAAAATCACAAGGCTTTAAAGTCCGTATTAGAAAAATGGATCCGTATTTAAATGTTGATCCAGGCACCATGAGTCCATTTCAACATGGTGAAGTTTTTGTAACTGATGATGGGGCAGAAACAGATTTAGATTTAGGACACTATGAAAGATTTATAGATATTTCATCTAAAAAATCAGACAATATAACAACAGGAAGAATTTATTCTGACATAATAAAAAAAGAACGTAAAGGTGGATATCTTGGAAAAACTGTACAAGTTATCCCACATGTAACTGATAGGATTAAAGAATTTATCAAGAAAGATATTACAAATGAGGATTTTGTAATATGTGAAATTGGTGGAACTGTCGGTGATATAGAAAGCTTACCTTTTTTAGAAGCTATTAGACAATTTTCAAATGAGAATGGAAAACTTAAATCGTTATTTATTCACTTAACTTTAGTTCCATTTATGAAATCCTCAGACGAAATAAAAACCAAACCTACACAACATTCTGTAAAAGAGTTAAGAAGTATAGGCATTCAACCTGATATTGTTATATGCAGATCAGAACAATCTATCCCGATTGATCAAAAGAGAAAAATATCACTCTTTTGCAATGTGCAAATAGAAAACGTAATAGAAACTGTAGATGTAAAAACTATTTATGAAGCTCCTATAAGTTTTTTTAATCAGAAATTAGATAAACAAGTTCTTAAATATTTTAAATTAAAATCTAAGAGAAAACCAAATCTTAAACCTTGGAAAAAAATTACAAATACAGTTTTAAATACACGAAAAACTGTCAATATTGCAATAATCGGGAAGTATGTGAACTTAAAAGATGCTTACAAATCTTTAGATGAAGCTTTAACACATGGTGGAATTCAGAATAAAGTTAAAATTAATTTAATAAGAATTGAGTCAGATAAATTAAAATCAAACAATATAAGAAAAAAATTAAAAAATGTCTCTGGTATATTGATACCAGGAGGTTTCGGAAAGCGAGGTACCGAGGGTAAGATAGCTTGTATTAAGTATGCACGCGAAAAAAAAATACCTTTTTTAGGTATCTGCTTTGGAATGCAAATGGCAATAATAGAATTTGCTAGAAATGTACTAAAAATCAAAAACGCAGGATCAACTGAACTTGATAAAAGGATTTATCCAGTAATCGGATTGATAAATGAGTGGAGTAAAGATGGTTTAATTATAAAAGGCACAGATAGAAATTTAGGTGGTACGATGAGGCTTGGTATATATGAAGCTTTGCTTAAAAATAATTCTGCCATAAAAAAAATATATAAATCATCAAAAATAAAAGAAAGGCATCGTCATAGATACGAAGTAAATAATAATTTGAGAGAGAAATTTGAAAAAAATGGTTTAATTTTTTCTGGCATGTCACCGGACAATAAATTACCTGAGATTATTGAATTAAATAGTCATCCATGGTTTATTGGTGTTCAGTTTCACCCAGAATTTAAATCTAGACCTTTGGATCCTCATCCTTTATTTTCATCCTTTATTAAAGCAAGCAAGTCTAATTATGCAAAATAAAATAGTAAATTGTAACGGAATTGAAATTTCAAACAAAAATAAAATTTGTTTAATCGCTGGCCCATGCCAATTGGAGACAGAGCAACACGCAATGGATATGGTTGGTAAAATTAAAGAAATTACTGAAAAATATAAAATAGGTTTAATCTACAAAACCTCATTTGATAAAGCCAATCGAACGAGTTTACAGGGAAAAAGAGGGGCTGGTTTAGAAAAATCTTTACCAATTTTTGATAAAATAAAAAAAGAGAATAATATCCCGGTTTTAACAGATATTCATAATGAAGATCAATGTTCACTTGTTGCACCTCATGTAGATGTTCTGCAAATTCCAGCATTTCTTTGTAGACAAACAGATCTATTAGTTGCTGCTGCAAAAACTAAAAAAGTTATTAATGTAAAAAAAGGTCAATTTTTAGCACCATGGGATATGGTTAACGTTACAAAAAAAATATCTGAAAGTGGTAATGAAAAAATTCTTGTAACTGAGAGAGGAGCCAGCTTTGGGTACAACACGCTAGTATCTGATATGAGGTCAATACCTATAATGGCAAAAAATGGTTATCCAATAGTTTTTGATGGAACACATTCTGTTCAACAACCTGGTGGACAGGGTGATAAAAGCGGAGGACAGAGAGAATTTGTTGAATATTTATCAAGAGCTGCCGTTGCCGTTGGAATAGCTGCAATCTTTTTAGAAACCCACCAAGATCCAGATAATGCTCCATCAGATGGGCCAAACATGGTGCCATTAGATAAATTAGATAGTTTAATAAACCAAATTGTAGAAATAGATAATTTGATTAAAAAAAATTAATGAGCAAAATTACAAAAGTTGTTGCAAGACAAGTTTTTGATAGCAGAGGCAATCCAACAGTTGAAGCAGAGATATTTGTTAAAAATTTAAGCTCAAGTTCAATTTGTCCATCTGGAGCATCTACCGGAACATATGAGGCATTTGAAAAAAGAGACAAAGCCAATAAAAAATATCTCGGTAAAAGTGTTTTTATTCCTATTAAATATATAAATTCTGTAATCTCAAAAAAATTAAAAAATCAAAATATTCATAATCAAGAGAGAATTGATCATATTTTAATTAAATTGGACGGCACTAAACAGAAAAAAAAAATAGGCGCTAATGCTATATTGGCTGTTTCTATGGCTGCAAAAAAATTATCAGCAAAAATAAAAAAAATACCCTTATATAAAAATTTTCTAATTAAAAGTAATTATAAGCTCCCATATCCATTAATGAATATAATTAATGGTGGTGCTCATGCAAATAATGGACTTAGAATCCAAGAATTTATGATTAGACCTGATAGGGCAAAGTCTTTTTCTGAAGCCGTTAGAATGTGTTTCATAGTAATAAATAATTTGAAAAAATTAATTAAACAAATGGGACATTCTACATCTGTAGGTGATGAAGGTGGTTTTGCTCCAATGATTAATGATAATGAAAGTGCATTAAAACTTATAGTAAAAGCAATCAATTTATCTGGATTTAAAAATGGAAAAGATATTTCAATTTGTTTGGATGTCGCTGCTAATGAGCTAATTAAAAATAAAAAGTATTCAATTCACTCTAAAAAATTTATTTCTGTTGATAAATCTATTAAAAATTACTTAAAACTAATTAATAAATATAAAATTAAATCAATCGAAGACCCGTTTGGAGAAAATGATTGGACTGCATGGACTAAATTTTTAAGCAAAACACGAAAAGTACAAATAGTGGGGGATGATTTATTTGTAACTAATTTAGAAAGATTAAAGGTTGGATTTTTAAATGTATCAGCTAATTCAATTTTAATTAAATTAAATCAAATTGGTACTGTAACAGAGACACTTGAAGTAATTAAATTTGCTCAACTTATAGGTTATAATACAATTATTTCACATAGATCAGGTGACAGTGAAGATACTTTTATTGCAGATCTTGCAGTTGGTACAAATTCAAATCAAATCAAAACAGGTTCACTAGCAAGGTCAGAGAGGGTTTCAAAATATAACCAGCTTATTAGGATAGAGGAGAAGCTTAGTAAAAGTTCAAAAATGAATAAAATCTAATCTGAACCCCATTTAACTTTATTCCAAATTCTCTCATGAAAATAATAGAATAGAAGAGGAACGATAGAACCAATACCCAAAATACCAGCACCACTAAATGTTCCAGTATAAATATAACCAAAAATAACCCAATAAATAAATATAATCAATCTCCATGAAAATGTCTTGGCAACCGATCTCATTTTTCTATCTGCCATAGTTCTCCTTTTTAATTTTGTACAATTTATAGACTAGATCTCTTTATCTAATTTATATACCCTTGTTTTATAAAAAACTAACTAAGGACATAATATGAATAAATTTTTAAAAACAATTGTCGTTGTATTCTCAACATTTTTCTTGAGTTTCGCAGCTAATTCAGTTGAAGTAAAATTTGGACACGTAGGTAAACCTGGTTCACTTTTTTCTGCCTCAGTAGATCACTTTGCAAAACTTGCTAATGAAAGATTAGGAAGCAAAGGTAAAGTTTCTGTATTTGGTTCTTCACAACTTGGTAAAGACAAACAAGGAATGCAAAAACTAAAATTAGGCACTGTAAATATGTGGTTACCATCGTCAGTGATGGCATCTATTCATGATGAATTTGGTGTATTTGATATGCCTTTTATCATTAAAGATAGAAAACACATGGCTAAAGTTGAAAAAAATGTTTTACCTGGAATGTTTAAAAATCTTGAAGACAAAACAGGATATAAAGTAATTGCTGTTTGGGAAAATGGATTTAGACATATAACAAATAATACTAGACCAATTAATACTCCTAATGATTTAAAAGGAATTAAATTAAGAACTCCAAAATCAAAATGGAGAGTTAAAATGTTCCAATCATATGGCGCAAACCCAACTCCGATGTCATTTTCCGAAGTATTCACTGCTTTAAAAACTGGAACAATGGATGGACAAGAAAACCCATATGCACAAATAGCTAGTGCTAAATTTCAAGAAGTTCAAAAATATCTATCAATTACAGGTCACGTCTATACTCCTGCTTATGTAACTGTTCATAAGGATCACTGGAGTAAGTTACCTTCAGATGTACAAGATATTTTAGAAAAGGCTGCTCAAGATACACAAAAGTTTGTTTATGCTGAAGCTGCTAAACTTGAAAAATCTTTATTAAAAGTAATTAAAGATGCTGGAGTCCAAGTAAATGAAGCGGACAAAGGTGCTTTTATTGCAGCTAGTAAAGGGATCTATGATCAGTTTGGATCAGAAGTTCCTACAGGTGGCGCTTTAGTCGATAAAGTATCAGCTTTAGCAAATTAATTTAATTTAATTTATCTTATCAGGCCCTCATTCAGAGGGCCTGTACATAATATGAAATTACAGAACTTTATTAATACCTACGAAAAAATACTAAAACTAATACTGTTTATAATGATGGTGGCATTGGCAGTAACAGTTTTACTTGGAGTTACCTTTCGTTTTGCAGGTAGTGCATTAGTTTGGTACGATGAAGTTGCTGCTGTACAACTTGCATGGATTACCTATTATGGTTCAGCCTACGCTGCATTAAAAGGTTCTCATATAAGTGTCCCCAGTATATTTAAGGCATTTCCATTAGCACTTAGAAAAATTTTCTTCGTAGTCTCTAAAATAGTTGTTTATGGTTTCTTATTATTACTAGCTTACTACGGATATTTAGTTTTAACTCTTATTACTGGTGAAACCTTGGTAACATTAGAATGGGTTCCACAACCATTTGTACAATCTGTCATTCCAATTGCATCATGTTTATTTATTTTATCTGAAACTTTAAGAATTCCAGAGGACTACAGAAATTTAGTTCTACAAACAACAGGTGACGAGCAGACAGGAGATATTTAATGATAATTCTTACAATGTTTGCTGTCCTTTTACTTTTGTTATCTATAAATGTACCTATCGCTATAGGCCTTGCTGTAACAACAATTATTGCAATGGTATTGAAGACGGGAACAAGTTTTTTAATTGACACTGCAATAGTTATGTTTGATGGGTCAATGAAATTTCCATTAATTGCTATCCCATTATTTATCCTCGCAGGATCAATAATGAATAGTGCTGGCATATCTAGAAGACTAATAGCCTTTGCCTCAGCTCTTGTTGGATTTATCAAAGGCGGTTTAAGCATGATCAACATTGCAACTTCAATGTTTTTTGCTGAAATTTCGGGATCAGCAGTTGCTGATGTTGCTGCTCTTGGATCTATTTTAATTCCTGCAATGAAGAAAAAAGGTTATCCAGGTCCTTTTGCTGCTGCAGTTACTTCTTCTTCAGCATCTCTAGCAATTATTATTCCACCATCAATACCAATGATTGTTTATGCTGTAATGGCCCAAAGTTCCGTAGTGCAATTATTTGTAGCTGGAATAGTTCCTGGTGTAATAGGTGGTTTTTTCCTAATGTTGGCTGCATATATTACTGCAAGACGAAAAAACTTTCCTGTTGAAGAAACATTTAATATTCCAAATGTTAAGAAAACTGCAAAAGATGCAGCATTAGCATTTTTATTACCTATTATTATATTAGGTGGAATTTTTGGTGGAGTTGTAACTGCAACCGAAGGCGCAGGTTTAGCAGTTGTTGCGTCTTTGGTAATTGGTTTTATTTATAAAGAAATAGATTTTAAAAGATTGTATGAGTCTGCATGTGAAGGTGCAATTCAAACAGCTTCAGTTATGTTATTGGTAGCAGCATCTGTATTATTAGGTGAATTTTTAACAATTGAGCAAATCCCACAAAAAGTTGCTGAGTCGATCATAGATTTTACAAATAATAAATATGCAGTTTTGGGAATTTTAAACGTCTTTCTATTAGTAATAGGTTTCTTTTTACATTCAGTTGCTGCAATAATTTTAACAGTTCCAATTGTAATGCCTTTAGTTAATGCTGTAGGTATTGACCCTGTGCATTTTGGAATCATAGTGACTTTAAATTTAGCAATTGGTCAACAAACCCCACCAGTTGCAAGTGTTCTGGTTACAGCATGTTCTGTTGCTAAAGCTGATATTTGGGATGTTACAAGATCAAATATATCTTTTATTTGTGTTTTGTTAGTATTGTTAATGTTAGTAACATATGTTCCAGCTATACCTATGACATTAGTTGAATTTTTTTACAGGAGCTAAATGAGCAAGTTAATTAAACTAAACAAAAGAAATATTCATTTAGTTGAAGTCGTTATAAATAGACCAGAAAAGTTAAATGCAATGACTAAGCCTATGTGGATTGAGCTAGGTAAAATCTTCAAAAAGCTTTCTAAAAATAAGAACTTAAGATGTATAATTATAAGAGGTGAGGGTGGTAAATCTTTTTCACCAGGTAATGATATTGGTGAATTTAAAAAACAAAGATCTTCATCAAAATTAGCAAAATCTTATGGTAAATTTTTACATGGTACACTTGGAGCAATTTTTGATTGCCCAATACCAACAATTGCATTGATTGAAGGAATATGTGTTGGAGGTGGATTGGAAATAGCAGGATGTTGTGATATTAGAATTTGTGGTAAAAGTTCAAGGTTTGGAGTTCCAATTAAAAGATTAGGTTTAACAATGGCTGCAAAAGAACTTGAGGTGCTTTTAAAAGTAACTAATTACACTACAGCAATGGAAATATTATTTGAAGGAAGAGTATTTGGAGCTGACGAAGCATTACAGAAGAGACTAGTTAATAGAGTGGTCAATGATAAAGATGTTGAAAAAGAAGCTTACAAATCAGCTGAATTAATATGCGAAGGAGCCCCAAAGGTTGCTAGGTGGCACAAACAATTTGCAAGAAACATTTTAAAAAATGGAAAAGTTACAGAAAAAATAAATAATCTTGGTTATAAATGTTATGATACCCAAGATTTTAAAATTGGATATCAATCTTTCTTAAATAAAACAAAACCAAAATTTAAAAATAAATAATTAATGTCTACATCGTTAAAAGGCATACGAGTTCTTGAGCTGGCTCAAATAATGGCAGGTCCAACTTGTGGATTATTATTAGCTGATTTAGGTGCCGAGGTTATAAAAATAGAGAAAACCCCACGTGGAGATGATACTAGAAGCTTTCTTCCACCAGAAATCAATGGGGAGTCCGCAGCTTTTATGATGATGAATAGAAATAAGAAAGGTATTGCATTAAATTTGAAAGATAAAGATGGAATAGAGATATTTAAAACTATGGTCAAGAATTCAGACGTAGTTTTAGAAAATTTTAGAAAAGGAACCTTAGAAAAATTAGGTGTTGGATATGATGTTTTATCAGAAATTAATCCTAAAATAATTTTATGTGAAATTTCTGGATATGGGAGAACTGGCCCTTATGCCGATAAGGGTGGATTTGATTTAGTAGCACAAGGTATGAGTGGATTAATGAGTATTACAGGGGAAAGTGCAGATAAGCCACCGATGAAAGTTGGTGCACCTATCACAGATATAACAGCAGGTTTACTTGCAGCTAGTGGAATTTTAGCTGCATTAGTTCATAGAGAAAAAACAGGAGAAGGACAAAAAGTTGATACATCTTTGTATGAAGCCGGAATAGTTCATACATACTGGCAGTCTGCTATTGCAGGTGCTACTGGAAAGTCACCTGGTCCTCTTGGATCAGCACATCCCTTAACAGCTCCTTATCAAGCATTTAAAACAAAAGATAAATGGATTACAGTAGGTGCTTCAAACCAAAACACTTGGCTTATGTTACTCAAAGCAATTGGTCGTGAAGATTTGCAAGAAAATGAAAATTTTTCATCTAATTTAAATAGAAAACAAAATTTAAAAGAACTAGTTGATATTCTAAATAAAGAACTAATTAAAAAAACTTCGAGTGAATGGTTAACAATCTTTGATGAGAATGGATTACCATGCGGACCTATTAACTCGATAACAGATATGTTTAAAGATCCTCAAGCAATTGAAAGACAAATGGTTATAGAAGTAGAAAATAAAAAAACTGGTAAAAGCAAAGCTATTGGTATGCCGATTAAATTTTCAAAAAGTAAAACTGAAAAATCAAAAGGTGCTCCAAACTTGGGAGAACATACAAAAGAAGTTATGCAAATTTTTGGTTACAAAAATGACCAGATTGAAGATTTTTATAATAGAAAAGTAATTCTTTAATTAACAGTTTCAAAAATCTTAAATAATAATTCTGAGACATGCTTACCTTTTTTCTCAGATAAATCAGATATTTGATGTCTACAACTCGTACCATTTGCAACTATAAAATCTTTTTCATCACTATTATTGATTGCAGGTATTAAAGAAAGATTAGCCATTTTTTTTGATACTTCATAATTTTTACTTTCATAACCAAATGAACCAGCCATTCCACAACAGCTAGTCTCTATCATTTTATTATTAATATTTAATTCTGATAAAAGATTAGTCAGACCCTTCATTCTATCTTGTGATTTTTGATGACAGTGCCCATGTATTAATACATTTTGATCAAACCTATTAGCTTTAATATTATTGTTATTTCTTATTTGTTCTAAAATAAATTCCTCAAGTAGATAAAATTTATTTTTAATTTTTTCTCTATTATTTACTTTTTTTAAAGTCTGATACTCATCGTTAAATGTTAATAAACATGATGGCTCAATACCTACAACCGGTAAATTAATGTAATTATTTTGTATAACGTAATCATTAAATCTATTTAGCTCTTCAGAGGCTTTGTCTAATTGGCCGTAAGATATATAAGTTCTTCCACAGCAAAGTGGTCTCTTTAATTTATCTTTACCAAAACTTGGTATAATTGCCTGATAACCGAATTTATTTAGTACTTTAATTGCATAAACTAAATTTTCATTTTCAAAATTAATATTAAAAGTATCTGCAAACAAAATTACTTTATTTTCTGATACTGTCTGACTGTCGTAAATCTCTCTTAAAGCATTCTGGTTTTGAACTTCAGGCATAGTTCTTGCAGTTGCAAAACCAAACTTTTCAACAATTGTTGAGATTAGTGGTATGTTTTTGATCTTATTGAATATAGGAGCAACAAACTTTAATAACCAAATAAGTCTTGGCATATCTGAGACAAATCTATCTTTAATTCGCATACTAAATTTTTTATAGTAATGAGAAAGAAATTCAGATTTCATCTTAGCCATATCAACCGACATTGGACATTCTCTTTGACAAGCTTTACAGCTTACACATAAATCCATAGTTTCGTACATTTCTTTAGATGCAAATGAACCTTCTGGAAGTTGGTTAGATAAAGCTAACCTTAAAGTATTTGCTCTTCCCCTGACTAAATCTTTTTCTTCTTTAGTTACTCTGTATGATGGACACATCACACCAGAATCTAATTTTCTACAAGCTCCATTATTATTACACATCTCAACAGCATCAGAAAATTTACCCCAATTAGACCAATCATAATGTGTATCTATATTTTCTGTCTGATAACCTGATTTGTATCTCATTAAAGATCTATCGTTTGATTTAAACGGTCGAACAATTTTTCCAGGATTTAGAAGATTTTTGCTATCGAATGTATCTTTTATTTCTTCAAAAGCATTGATGATTTTTTTACCAAACATCATTTCATGAAATTCTGATCTAACAATTCCATCACCATGCTCACCAGAATGAGAACCTTTATAATCTTTGACAATTTCAAAAGCTTCCTCAGATATAGATCTCATATTTTCTATATCTTTGTCAGATTTCATATTTAAAACTGGTCTTACGTGAAGCGTTCCAACAGAAGCATGAGCATAAAACATTCCACTTGTTCCGTATTTTTTAAAAATTTCTTTTAATCTTGCAGTGTAGTCAGCTAGGTGTTCTAGAGAAACTGCGCAATCTTCAATGAAGGCAACTGGTTTTTTATCGCCCTTCATTGACATCAAAATATTTAATCCAGCTTTTCTTATTTCAAAAACTTCTTTTTGTTCTGACAAATCCGAATAAAAAGAAAATTCGTTTTTTTTGTTTTGGTTTAAAACCAAATACTCTAGATCTTTTATTTTCTTTTCATATACACTTTTCTCAGTATCAATAAATTCTACCATCAAAACAGCTTCAGGATTTCCTTTGATGTATTTTTTTATACCTCCAGCATACATTGGGATTTCTTTTGCCAAATTTAATAAATTTTGGTCCATTAATTCAACACAAGTTGGTTTTAATTTTACAATCTCTTTTGATAATTCCATTGCTTGATGGAAATTGTCAAAGTAGCAGACACCTAAAATTTTATTCTTTGGTATCTCTGATAATTTTAATTTTATTTTGTTAAATAAAGATAACGTTCCTTCAGATCCAACAAGAAGATTTGATAAGTTGAAGCCTTCAGGATCAATTAAATCAATGTTATATCCTCCAACTCTTCTTTGTGTTGTTGGCCAATTAGCATCAATTTCGCTTCCGACTTTTTGTCTTACATCGATAAATTTATCTATAATTTTATATAGTCTATCTTGATTGTTCTTTGTGGCTAAATAATTCTTATTTATTTGATCAAATTGAAATATAGAACCATCGTCTAATATTGCTTCAATAGCTAATACGTTATGAACCATGTTGCCATAATATAATGATCTAGATCCACAAGAATTATTTGCTGACATCCCTCCAATAGTTGCTCTGCTACTTGTTGAAACGTCTACAGGAAACCAAAGACCGTGAGGTTTCAAATAATCATTAAGATGATCTAATACGACACCTGGCTGTACCCATACATATTTTTCTTCAACATTAAGTTCTAAAATTTTATTTTGATGTTTAGAGTAATCTAGCACAACACTTTCCCCAACAGTTTGACCACATTGAGAACTTCCTCCACCTCTAGCTAATAGAGGTACAGAATTCTTTTGTGAATATTCCATTAAATTTAAAACATCATTGGTATCTTTTGGAAGAACTACACCAAGTGGTTTAATTTGATATACAGAGGCATCTGTACTGTATCTACCACGTGAGAATTCATCGAATAAAGTCTTTCCATTAACTTTATCTCTAATTTCTTTACCAATTTTTTGTATCTGAGCTGAATTAAACCCCATAAAACTTAATTAAAGGTTTATTTATTTTTGTAAACTAGTTTACCGAACTTTTTTAACGCGGTATCTGAAATCTCTAAACCTAAACCAGGTTTTTTATTTAAATGAATCCATCCTTCACTCATTTTATGTGGATTTTCAAATAATTGTGCTTGAAGAGGATCTCTCTCATCATCAAATGACTCAACTATTCTCCCAGCTGGAGTTGATGCTACTAATGGCGCATGGATATAACAATCATGATGTGGAGCTACATCTATATGATTTAATTCACACAATGCAGAAAGTTTTTTTCCATTAGTAAAACCACCAAACATTGTGCAATCAAATTGTAAAATTTGAATTGCATCTTCTTCTATCATGGATCTACATCCATAAATAGTTACTTCACTTTCACCACCTGATAATGGAATTTTAGTTTGTTTTGACAAAAGTTTTAAAGTCCTTCTATCATCTTCCCATCTAACGGGCTCTTCAATCCATGTAGGTTTAAATTTTTCAAACTCTTTCACACCTTCAATTGCGGTTTTTAGATCCCATGCTCTATTGACATCAATCATTAAACTTTTTTGATCTCCAATTTCATCTCTAATAATTTCTAATCTCTTGACATCTTCTTTGATAGGAAGTCCTCCAACTTTAACTTTAAAACTTTGATGACCAATATTTACTAATTTTTGTATTTCATCTATTAGTTCTTTTTCATCTTTACCATCTCTGTAATAAGCACATGTAACATAAACAGGAATCTTATTTCTGTATCCTCCAAACAATTTATACAATGGGATATTTGAAGCTTTTCCTATCAAATCCCAACAGGCAATATCTAAAGCTGCTGAAATTCTAATTAATGCTTCTCTACTCCAACCTTTTTCGCTACTAAGTCGTGTATCAGTTAATTTAAAAATTTTTTCATAAATTTTTTCAGGGCAAAATGGATCTTCTCCAATTATTAAATCTTGTAACCCATTCGAAAATGGTTTGATGATAGGAGCAATGTCAGTATAACTTGTTGCTAAACCAAATCCAGAATAACCATCTTTAGTTTTAATTTTAATTAAGAGTTCATTAGCTGTTGGTACTATAAAGTGACTAACCCAATGTGGTTTTACTTCATCTGGATTATTAAGAACATAAACTTCTAGGCTATCAATTAAATTACTACTATTTGTCATACATTATAAAATTGATTATATATATTCTTTAGCATATACACCGTTATGGCAATTTCAAATAATATACGACCTGGTCGACATTTTTTACAAATTCCTGGACCAACAAACGTTCCAGATAGAGTTTTAAGAGCTATGGATTATCAAACTATAGATCACAGAGGACCAGACTTTGCTGAATTAGGATTAAGAGTTTTAGATCGAATAAAATTAATATTTAAAACTTCAGAGCCAGTAATAATTTTTCCAGCTTCAGGAACGGGTGCTTGGGAGGCTGCACTTGTAAACACTTTAAGTGCTGGTGATAAAATCTTGATGTTTGAAACAGGACACTTCTCAACACTTTGGTGGGACATTGCTCAAAAATTCAGAATTGAAGTAGACTTTGTTGAAGGTGATTGGAGAACAGGTGTTGATCCAAATATTGTTGAACAAAAACTAAAAGAAGACAAAGATAAAAAAATTAAAGCAGTTTGTGCTGTACATAATGAAACTTCTACTGGTGTTACAAGTAGAATTGGAGAAATTAGAAAAGCTATGGATAATGCGGAACATCCAGCTTTATTTTTTGTTGATACGATATCTTCATTAGGTTCTATTGATTATAGACATGAAGAGTGGAAAGTTGATGTAACTGTTGGAGGTTCTCAAAAGGGATTGTTATTACCTCCAGGACTTTCTTTTAATGCAATAAGTTCTAAAGCTTTAGAAGCATACAAAACATCTGAATTACCAAAATCGTATTGGGATTGGGGACCAATGTTAGAAAACAATAAAAAAGGTTACTTTCCTTACACTCCAGCTACAAACTTATTTTATGGATTGGATGAAGCAATTAATATGCTTACAGAAGAAGGTTTAGATAATGTTTTCAAAAGGCATAAAAGATTTGCAGAAGCCACAAGAGTTGCAGTTAATTCGTGGGGATTAGAAATACTTTGTAAAAATCCAGATGAGTATTCAGACTCATTAACGGCAGTAATGGTTCCTGAAGGTCATGATGCTGATTTTTTAAGAAAAACTATTTTAGATCACTATAACATGTCATTAGGAACAGGACTTGCAAAGGTTGCAGGTAAAATTTTTAGAATTGGTCATTTAGGTGATTTTAATGAACTAATGTTAGCAGGAACTTTAGCTGGAGTAGAGATGGGATTAATGAAATCAAATATACCATATAAAAAAGGTGGAATACTTAAAGCTCTGGAATATTTGTGCTGAAAAAAAGGAGGTGACTTCAGTCTCCCTCCGTCACCTCAATGTTCATATTAAATGATTCTATAGAATGTTTTGATCACTTATTAGTTGAAAAACATTTTTTTAAATTTCAAATTTTTTGATCGTATTCACCAATTTTACCAGTTTTTTGCAGTAAATTATCAATAAAATCAAATATTCTTTTTTTTCTTTCATCAGATGTAGGACTTTCGGTTACAATAACTAAAGAAGGTTTATTTGAAGACGCTCTAATTAACCCCCAAGAACCATCATCAAATGAAAATCTTACACCATTTACTGTTAAAATATCCTTAATTTCTTGTCCATCAATCAAGGTTTTATTATTTTTTATCTGTTTAATCTCTTTTACTAAATCATCAACAATATTATATTTTTCCTCATCTTTACAAAATGGAGCCATTGTAGGAGTCTGAAAAGTATTAGGTAACTCATTTGTAATTTCGCTCATTTTTTTATTTTGATTATCTAATAAATGACAGACTTGTATAGCAGAGTTAATACCATCATCGTACCCATATCCCAAAGGTTCATTAAAAAAAAAGTGCCCGCTTTTTTCAAAACCTGCTAATGCATTTTCGATATTTACTTTCCTTTTGATATGAGAATGTCCAGTTTTCCAATATAATGTATTGCAATTATTTTTTGCTAAAATTTTATCTGTAGAATAAAGACCTGTTGATTTTACATCTACAATAAATTTTGCACCATTATGTTTTTCTGATAAATTTCTTGCAATCAATAATCCAATTTTATCAGAAAATATTTCATTTCCTTGTTCATCTATAACACCAACTCTATCTCCATCTCCATCAAAGCCAAATCCTATATCTGCCTCATTTTCTTTAACAGCTTTTGCAATTTCATGTAACATTTCTAGATCTTCTGGATTTGGATTATATTTTGGAAAAGTCCAGTCTAAATTACAATCAAGCTCAATGACCTCACAGCCTATTCCTCTCAATATATCTGGAGCAAATATTCCAGCTGTACCATTTCCACATGCTACAACTGCTTTTATTTTTTTTGTAATTTTATTTTTATTAATTAAGTCATTTTTATATATTTGTTGAAAATCATCTATTTGTTTTTCATTACCATTCCCTTTCTTAAATTTTTGATTAAGAGTGATTTCTTTTAATTCTTTCATTTCTTCTGGTGCATGAGTTAAACCTTTTTTGATACCCATTTTAACACCTGTCCAACCATTTTCATTATGACTAGCTGTAACCATTGCAACTGCATCTGTATTTAAATTAAATTGTGCAAAATAAACCATAGGAGATAATGATAGTCCTATGTCTTCAACATAACATCCTGTAAAAATTAGACCTTTTTTTAATGATGATTTTATTTTTTCACTATAAGATCTATAATCATGACCAACTACTACTCTTGGATTTTCCTTGTTAGTGTGTATTTTAATTTGAGTTCCTAATCCTTTTCCAAGCTCTTCGATTCCCTCAATGCTGATATCTTGTTCGTAAATCCATCTTGCGTCATATTCTCTAAATCCATATGGGTCTATTTTTGTGGAATTTTTCATGTGGATATATCTATATTTTCTTAAATTAATTATTGATAATTATTTTTTAAGTTCTATAAATGTTCTCTTGAATTCCTATTTATATAGTATATTTAGTCATTCAACACACAACATCTAGTTGTTTTTACATAATAGAGCAACATTAATAAGAGGTTTATATGAACAAAATATTGTCACAAGCCATCAGAAAAGCTGTCTCTGATTTTAAACCTAACATTAGTCCTGAAAACAACGAAAAAAGACCAGATTTATTCTCATTAAATAATGACACAGAATTATTTCAAAACTCAAAAGGAATTACTATCAAAATAGATAGGTCAAGAGATAGTAACTTAACTGAATTTGGCAAAGCAACTTTAAGTGACAGATACCTAGGTTTAAACGAGTCATATCAAGATCTCTTTGCAAGAGTAGCAAGTCATTATGCAGATGACAACTTACACGCTCAAAGACTTTATAATTATATCAGTAACCTATGGTTTATGCCTGCAACACCTGTTTTATCAAATGGTGGCACAAAAAGAGGTTTACCTATTTCTTGTTTCTTAAATGAAGCAGGAGACAGTTTAACAGGAATACTTGATTTATGGAGCGAGAATGTTTGGCTTGCAGCTAAAGGGGGTGGTATTGGAAGTTATTGGGGAAATTTAAGATCTATAGGTGAAAAGATTGGAAGAGTTGGAAAGACATCTGGAATAATTCCTTTCATTAAAGTTATGGACTCTTTAACTATGGCTATAAGCCAAGGTTCTTTAAGAAGAGGATCTGCAGCTTGCTATTTACCAATTGATCATCCTGAGATCGAGGAATTTATTGAAATGAGAAGACCAACTGGAGGTGATCCAAATAGAAGATCGCTAAATCTTCATCATGGTGTTTTGGTGTCAGATGCATTCATGAGAGCTGTTGAACTAGATGAACAATGGGCACTTAAAAGTCCTAAAGATCAATCAGTTCAAGCAACAGTTTCAGCAAGAAATTTATGGATAAGATTGTTAACTGCAAGAATTGAAACTGGTGAACCTTACATCGTTTTTATTGACACGGTTAATAGAATGATACCTCAACACCATAAGCTAGCTGGATTGACAGTAAAAACATCTAATCTTTGTAGTGAAATAACTTTACCAACAGGAATTGATAAAGAGGGGAGAGATAGAACCGCAGTATGTTGTTTATCATCTTTAAACTTAGAAAAATATGATGAATGGAAAGATGATAATAACTTTATCCCAGATGTAATGAGAATGTTAGATAACGTGCTAACAGATTTTATAGAAAAAGCACCAGAATCATTTAGTGATGCCACTTACTCTGCTTTAAAAGAAAGAAGTGTAGGTTTAGGTGTAATGGGTCTTCATTCCTATTTTCAACAAAAGAAAATACCATTCGAGTCTGTGATGAGCAAAGTTTGGAATAAAAAAATATTTTCAAATATACAAAAACAAGTTGACCAAGCATCAAAAGATTTAGCCGATGAAAGAGGCCCATGTCCTGATGCTGCTGATTATGGAATTAATGAGAGATTTTCAAATAAAACAGCAATTGCTCCAACAGCATCAATTTCTATTATTTGTGGTGGAACATCTCCAGGAGTAGAGCCAATTGCAGCGAATAGCTATACTCATAAAACACTTTCTGGATCTTTTAATGTTAGAAATAAATATCTAACTGAAGTTCTAGAAAAACACGGTAAAAATGATGAAGAGACATGGTCAAGTATTACAACTAACCAAGGTTCAGTTTCTCACTTAGACTTTCTTTCTCAAAATGAAAAAGATGTTTTCAAAACAGCTTTTGAGCTTGATCAAAGATGGATTGTTGATTTGGGAGCAGATAGAACACCTCACATTTCACAGGCCCAATCAATTAATATTTTTATTCCTGCAGATATCCATAAAAAGGATCTTCATCAAATTCACTTCCAAGCATGGA
Source organism: uncultured Pelagibacteraceae bacterium (assembly GCA_902576045.1). Taxonomy (GTDB): domain Bacteria; phylum Pseudomonadota; class Alphaproteobacteria; order Pelagibacterales; family Pelagibacteraceae; genus Pelagibacter. The sequence continues at coordinate 30,206 of CACGTU010000008.1, forward strand.
AGAAAGGTTTGAAAAGCCTTTATTATTGTAGATCAAAATCAATTCAAAGAGCTGAGAATGTTAACGATGCCAGCTCAACAGATGTTACAGCAAATGTATACAAATCAAAAAAACAACAATCAGATCAACCAGAATACGAGGAGTGTCTATCATGTCAGTAGAAAGCATAAAAAATTTGAAATCACCAATAATAAAACCAAAGGATATGGGTTTGTTAGTTGAAAATCCTGTTTATAAACCATTTAGATATCCATGGTGCTATGATGCTTGGCTTACACAGCAAAGAATTCATTGGCTACCAGAAGAAGTGCCACTAGGTGACGATGTAAGAGATTGGCAAAAAAATCTTACTCAATCAGAGAAGAATCTTTTAACTCAGATATTCAGATTTTTTACTCAAGCTGATGTAGAAGTGAATAATTGTTACCTAAGACATTACACTACAGTTTTTAAACCAACAGAGGTTTTAATGATGATGACTGCTTTTGCTTCCATGGAAACAGTTCATATTGCAGCTTACTCTCATTTACTTGATACAATTGGTATGCCAGAGTCTGAGTATTCAGCTTTCATGAAATATAAAGAGATGAAAGATAAATATGATTACATGCAAAATTTTAACGTGGAGTCTAAAGAAGATATTGCAAAAACTGTTGCAGTTTTTAGTGCGTTCACTGAAGGGCTTCAGCTATTTGCAAGTTTTGCTATTTTGTTAAATTTTCCAAGATTTAATAAAATGAAAGGTATGGGCCAAATTGTAACTTGGTCTGTAAGAGATGAAACTTTGCACTGTAATTCAATGATAAGATTATTTAAGGAGTTCATTAATGAAAATCCACACATATGGACACCACAGCTAATGAAAGAATTATATGAAGCTTGCAGAACTATTGTACATCACGAAGATGCATTTATTGATCTTGCTTTTGAAATGGGGCCGATGAATGGATTGACTGCCCAAGAGGTAAAAGACTACATACGTTTCATTGGAAATAGAAGATTAGCTCAATTAGGTCTTGAACCTATTTATGATGTTCAAAAAAATCCATTAACCTGGCTTGATACTATGTTAAATGCTGTAGAGCATATGAACTTTTTTGAGGGAAGAGCCACGGAATATTCAAAAGCATCAACCCAAGGATCTTGGACCGAAGCTTTTGCTTAATTTATCTTTGGTTTAACTGAACAACTTTTCGATACTTGCTACCCTTGTAGCTTGCAAGAGGTCTAATTAATTTGTTTGCGGCATGTTGCTCCATTATATGTGCAGACCAACCAGTAATTCTTGAGATTACAAAAATAGGAGTAAAAAAGTCAGTGTCAAATCCCATTAAATGATATGTGGGTCCAGTAGGGTAATCAACATTAGGATGTATGTTCTTCCTATCTATCATCACTTTTTCCACAATGTCATAAATTCTTTCAAATTTTTTGTCTTTCTTGATCTTTGCAACTTTACCAAAGTATTCTCTCATAGTTGGAACTCTTGAGTCGCCACTTTTATAAACCCTATGGCCAAAACCCATGATTACATCTTTATTATCTAATGCTTTATTTATCCATTTATGAGCCTTTTCAGGTTTTTTGATTTTATTCATCATGTGCATTACCTCTTCATTGGCACCACCATGCAATGGTCCTTTTAAACTAGCTATTGCACCTGTTATCGCTCCATGAATATCTGATAAACTACTTGTGATTGTTCTCGCAGTAAAAGTTGAAACATTAAAACTATGTTCAGCGTATAAAATTAAAGATACATCAAATGCTTTTACAATATCTTTATTTGGTACTTTGCCAAAACACATGTGAAAAAAATTTTCAGAAAAAGATAAGTTTTTTCTAGGAGGAATAATTTTTTTTCCCTTTCTAGCTCTATAAAATGCAGCCAAGGCAACTGGAGTTTTTGAAAAGATTCTCATAGCTTTTCTCATGTTTGCCTTTGGAGAATTATCTTTAGTTTCTTTGTCCTCTAAACCCATTATACTAACTGCAGTTCTTGCAACATCCATAGGATGTGCTTTTTTTGGTATTTTTTTTAGGTCAGCAATTAGTGTTTTTGATAGATTTCTATGTTTTCTCTCTGTTTTTTCAAAATCTTTTAATTGTTTTTTACTTGGAAGCTCTCCGTTAAGTATTAAATATGCAACTTCCTCAAACTTGCACTTTGCGCATAAATCCTGGGCAGCATAACCTCTATATGTGAGTGAGTTTATTTCAGGCATTACTTTTGAAACCTCTGTTTCATCAACCACAATACCCAACAATCCTTTTTTTATTTCATCACTCATTATTCATGCCCCTCTGTACTAAAATTATATATTTTTTCATCAAGAGAATTGTACTTTTCGTATTCAACCAACTCATATAATCTTTTTCTGGTCTGCATTCTATCTATTAAATTATTTTGATGTCCATCGTCAAAAATAGCACGCAAACCATCCTCAACACTTTTCATAGCCAATCTTTGAGTAGTAACAGGATAGATCACAATATTGTATCCTAAGTTTTCTAATTCTTTGAAGTTGAGTAGTTTTGACTTACCAAACTCAGTCATATTCGCCAATAAATAACAATCCAAAGATTTTCTTACTTTCTCAAATTCACTTTCATCTTTAAGTGCCTCAGGAAAAATAATTTCTGCACCAGCATCAGTATAAGATTTACATCTATCAATCATTTTATCTAATCCTTCGACATTTTTTGCATCGGATCTTGCAATAATTTTAAAATTTTTATCTTTCTTTGAGGAAACACATTCTTTTATTTTTTTTATCATTAGCTCACTTGAGATAAGTTCTTTATTATCAAGATGTCCACATCTTTTTCTCTCAATTTGATCTTCTATATGAACACTTGTAATTCCACAACTCTCGAACGTTTCAATTGTTTCCTTACAAGACTTAAAACCAGTATCTATATCAACAATTGTGGGTAAATTTGTTACTCTAGCTATTTGCTCCGAACGTTTGCTTACATCATTTAAGGTAGTAAGACCAATATCTGGATATCCTAAATCATTCGAAATTACTCCACCAGAGACATAAACTCCATCATATCCTATCTCTTCAATTAATTTTGCAGTAAGGGGATTATAAGCACCTGGTATTCTTAATATTTTTTTTGATTTAAGTTTATTGTCAAAATCAATTCTTTTTTGCTCAGCTTTTTTTTCAATAAAATGCATTAAAAAATTCCTGCTTTACTATTTCTTTTAAGAAATTTTTTACTTATCTCAATATTCAGTTTATCCAGTTGACCATTTTTCAAATTTTTACAGCTTTGAACATCTTTTAAAAACCTTTCAGATTCTTTCTTTGAAATTATTTTGTCTGTTAGAGTATAAAATTTATTTATGTAATTTTCTCTTTTAAAAGGTCTAGTACCATATGGATGAGCATCAGCTCTATCTAATTCCTCTGTGTATTTTTTACCATTTTTCATGGTGATTATTACCTTAGCCCCGAATGATTTTTTTTTGGGATTTGAATCGTGATATTTCTTTGTCCATTTTTTATCTTCGTGAGTTTTAATTGATTTCCAGATTTTTATTGTACTTTTTTTGTTAGCTCTTGATTTGGTATAAGATTTTACATGATGCCAATTCCCATCTTCTAATGCGACAGCAAAAATGTACATAATTGAGTGATCTAAAGTTTCTCTACTTGCATTTGGATCCATTTTTTGTGGATCGTTTGCGCCTGTTCCAATTACATAATGTGTATGGTGACTTGTATATATATCAATCTTATTAATATTTCTTAAATCTGTAATTCTTTTATTTAATTTTTTTGCAATATCTATCAAAGCTTGAGCCTGATATTCTGCTGAATACTCTTTAGTATATGTTTCAAGTATAGCTTTTTTTTTCTCATTTTTTTTTGGAAGAGGCACAGAATATTTTGCATTTTTGCCATCTAATATTCTGGCAATAACACTATCCTCTCCCTCATAAATTGGACTTGGAGCACGTTCACCTCTCATTGCTCTATCTACTGCTTCTATACCAAGTTTACCTGCATGTGCTGGTGCATAAGCTTTCCAACTTGAAATTTCCCCTTTTCTTGATTGTCTTGTTGAAATGGTTACGTGAAGTGCTTGCTGTACAGCTTGATAAATTGTTTCAGTATTTAAATTTAGCATTGAACCAATTCCTGCAGCCACACTTGGTCCAAGATGAGCTATGTGATCTACTTTATGCTTGTGTAAGCAAATTGCTTTAACTAAATTAACCTGTACCTCATAAGCAGTAATTATTCCTTTTAATAAATCTTTACCATTTTTTTTAAGTTGTTGTGCTACAGCAATCAAAGGTGGGATATTGTCACCAGGATGGCTGTAATCAGCAGCTAGGAAAGTGTCATGAAAATCTAATTCTCTGACTGCGGTTCCGTTTGCCCATGCAGCCCATTCACAATCAAATTTTGCTTTTGAGCTCACTCCAAAAAGAGTTGCACCATTTTTTCTTTTATGTGCTAATGCCATCTCTCTAGCAGAAATTACAGGTGGTCTATTTAAAGATGCTACTGCAACTGATGCATTATCAATAATTCTATTAATAGCCATATCAATCGCATGATTATCTAATTTTGCATTATCACTTGCTATTTCTGCAATTTTCCATGCAAGTTGATTTTTTTTATTTATTTTAATTTTTGACGGGTAAACTTTTACTAAGTGTCTGATCATATAGGGAAAATTAAATACCCTTAACACATGTTTTAATCAATATTAATCTATTAGATATTTATTAATGATTTCCTCAATTCCGTCAAAATCCTTGATTAAATAATCGTGATGAATATCATAAACTTTCTTATCAGTGTAGCCATCCTCTAGTAGTATAAATGGTATTTTAGCTGCTTTTGCAGACTCCGCATCAGTTTCACTATCTCCAATCATAATACTTTTTTTTATATCACCCTGCATAATTTCTATTACATTTGTAAGGTGTCTTGGATCGGGTTTGCAGTAATCAAATGTGTTACTTCCAGCAACATACTCAAAGTAATCGTATATTTTTATCTCCTTTAACAAGTTAATAGCTAAATGTTCTTGTTTGTTAGTGCATATGCCCATTTGAATATTATTTTTTTTTGACCATTCTAAAAACTCTTTTGCACCTTTTATTAATTTACTTTCAATGGCAATATTTTGTCCATAATAATCTATAAACTCTTTGACCATTTGTTTTTTTACCTTTTCATCAATAACCTTGCTGAATTCTTTTTTGGCTTGTCCCCAAATAGACTTACCAATCATTACTGATGCACCTTTACCAGCAAGATTTCTAATATCTTCAGTTGTTTTTGTTTCAAATCCAAATTTTCTCATCACATGATTGTGTGCGTTCATTAAATCTGGAGCTGAATCTACAAGAGTTCCGTCTAAATCAAAAAGAATTGTAAGTTTTTGCATAAATTAAGTTTTTTTAAGAAATATATTGTGAATTAATTAAAACAATTCTCAAATATATACAATGTTTATATGCCTAAGAAAAATTTACAAATTGATCAAAATAAACTTAGAGAAAAGTTTTTAAAAAAAGGTATTAAAATGATAGCTCCTGAAACAATTTTTTTTTCTAAAGAAACTGTTATTGGTAAAAATGTAACAATTGAACCTTATGTCGTATTTTCTAAAAAAGTTAAAGTTGGAAATAATGTTACAGTAAAATCATTTTCTCATCTTGAAGGCGTTATAGTCGAAGACAACGTGGAAATTGGTCCATATGCAAGAATTAGACCGGAAGTAAGAATTCAAAAAGGATCAAAAATCGGTAACTTTGTTGAAATTAAAAAAAGCAATATAGGCAAAAATTCTAAAGTCAATCATTTGTCATATATAGGTGATACAACTATTGGTAAAAATGTTAATATTGGAGCTGGTACGATTACATGTAACTATGATGGGGTGAAGAAAAGTAAAACAAATATAAAAGATGGAGTATTTATCGGTTCTAATTCTTCATTAGTAGCACCAGTTACAATTAATAAAAACAGCATTGTAGGTGCAAGTTCAGTTATAACAAAAGATGTATTGCCGAAAAGTCTTGCTTTAACGAGATCAAATCAAATAACGATTAAAAATTATAATAGAAAAAAATAAATGTGTGGGATAGTAGGCATAACAAGCACTAAAGAGGTCACTTCTAGAATTATAGGATCATTGAAAAAACTTGAATACAGAGGATATGACTCTGCTGGTATAGCAACAATATTTGAAAATAATATCAATGAAGTAAAATGTGAAGGAAGAGTAAATGAATTAGAAAAAAATGTTAATCAAATAAAATTATCAGGCACAATAGGCATTGGTCACGTTAGATGGGCAACTCATGGAAAACCAAGTGCAATAAATGCTCATCCTCATTCCTCTAATAATGTTTCAGTTGTACATAATGGTATTATTGAAAATTCTACCATTCTTAAAAAAATATTAGAAAAAAAAGGATACAAATTTAAATCACAAACGGATACGGAGGTAATAGTTCATTTAGTAACTGATTATTTAAAAAAGAATAATCTCAAAGATACAATCATTAAAGTTCTTAAGAAATTACATGGAAGTTTTGCATTGGGTATCATTTTTAAAGATCGACCAGATTTAATTATTGGCGTAAGAAGAGGATCTCCTTTAGCTGTAGGTTATGGTCCTGATGAACATTATTTAGGATCAGATTCTTACGCGCTAAAATCAATGACAAATAAGATTTCATATTTAAATGATGGTGAGTTTTGTATTTTAAAAAAAGATCAGGTTGAATTTTTTGATTCAGATGGAATTAAAACAAATAAAGAAGTTTTAAACCTATCAAAAAATGAGCAAAACTATGAGAAAGGTCAATACAAATATTTTATGGCAAAAGAAATAGACGAACAACCTATAACAATTAAAAATTGTATAAATGAGTATATAGATAAACATAATAATGAAATAAATATTTATAATTTTCCATGGAATATAAGTGATATCTCTTCAGTTGTACTAATAGGTTGTGGTACTGCCTATCATTCTTGCCTAGTTGCCAAATACTGGTTTGAACAAAATACAAATATAGATGTTTCTGTGGATATTGCATCCGAATTTAGATATAGAAAAATAAAATTTAAACAGAATACTCTTTACGTATTTGTTTCTCAATCTGGAGAGACAGCAGATACATTCGCAGCACTTGATTTATGCAAGAAAAATGAAGTTAAAACATGTGCGATAGTAAATGTTGTTGAAAGTTCAATTGCAAGAGATGCTGATTTAGTTTTGCCGATTCATTGTGGACCAGAAATTGGAGTTGCTTCTACAAAAGCTTTTTTAGGTCAAATGCTTGTGTTATACTTGCTTTGTACAAAGATTTCTTACGAACAAAAAACAATTTCAAACAAAACTTATCAAAATAAAATAAAAGATCTGTTACTGCTTTCTAAATGCGCAAAAGAAACATTAAATACAGATAACAAAATCTATAATTTAGGAAAACATTTTGCTAATTCAAAAGGATCAATGTTTTTAGGTAGAGGTTATTCTTATCCAATTGCTCTTGAAGGAGCTCTAAAACTAAAAGAACTTGCTTACGTACACGCCGAAGGGTATCCAGCTGGTGAAATGAAACATGGCCCGCTAGCACTTATAGAGGAAGGTATGCCAGTCGTCGTAATTGCACCAAGAGATGAACATTACAAAAAAACTATTTCAAACATGCAAGAGGTTATATCTAGAGGTGCTAAGGTATTACTTATAACCAATAAGAGCTCTGATGAAATTTTTTCTGAAAATATTTGGGAGCAAATTGAAGTTGAGAATATATCTGACGAACTACTTCCTTTTTTAACTACAATCCCTTTGCAAAAATTAGCTTATTACTCTGCTTTAGATAAAGGTTTTGATATTGATAAACCTAGAAATCTTGCTAAGTCAGTTACTGTTGAATAATTAGTAAAGTCTGTTAAAACAATTTCAAGTTGAAATGAAAAATTGGAAAATAAATAGTTGGAGAAAATATCCTGTAAAACATCAACCAAAATATGATGATGAAAAGGAATTAGACGTTGTTCTAAACAAGTTAAAAACGTTCCCACCTTTAGTTTTTGCAGGCGAAACTCGACATTTAAAAAATCAATTATCAGAAGTTGTTGATGGTAAAGCTTTTCTTTTACAAGGAGGTGATTGTGCAGAGAGTTTTGCGGAATTTCATCCAGACAATATTAGAGATACTTTTAAAGTCATACTTCAGATGTCTTTAGTTTTAACTTATTCTGCATCATTACCGGTAGTGAAACTTGGTAGAATTGCTGGGCAGTTTTCTAAACCCAGAAGTGCTCCTACTGAAAAACAGGGTGATAAAGAATTACCGAGCTATTTAGGTGACAACATCAATGCTATTGATTTTAATGAGAAAGCTAGAAGACCTGATCCAAAGAGATTATTTAAAGCATATTCTCAATCAGCATCAACATTAAATCTTTTGCGTGCCTTTTCAAAAGGTGGATTTGCTGATTTAAATAAAGTTCACCTATGGAATTTAGATTACATTAAGAAGAGCCCACAATCGAAAAAATTTAAAGAATTAGAGGATAAAATTGCTGATGCATTAGCATTTATGGAAGCATGTGGAATTACATCAGATTTTAATAACAGGCTATATACAGTTAACTTCTGGACATCCCATGAAGCTCTGCATTTACCATTTGAGGAAAGCATGACAAGGGTAGATTCTACAACCGGTGAGTATCATGATACTTCTGCTCACTTTGTATGGATTGGTGATAGAACAAGACAATTAGATGGTGGACACGTTGAGTTTTGTAGAGGGATAGAAAACCCTATTGGTATTAAATGTGGACCAACGTCAAAACCAGATGAAATTGCTAAAATTTGTGAAGCAATTAATCCAAAAAACGAAAAAGGAAAAATAACTTTAATTTCTAGATTTGGTCATCAAAACGTTGAAAAATTTTTACCAAAATTAATAAGAGGAATTAAAAAAGAAGGATTAAATATTCTATGGTCATGTGATCCTTGCCATGGAAATACAATTAAAGCGTCAACCGGATTTAAAACAAGACCGTTTAATGATGTAGTTAAAGAGGTAAAAAATGTATTTGCGGTTCATCAAGCAGAGGGCTCATACGCTGGAGGGTTGCATGTTGAGATGACTGGTCAGGATGTGACAGAGTGCACAGGTGGAGCAAAAAAAATATCTGATACCGACTTATCAAGTAGATATCATACCCATTGTGATCCAAGATTAAACTCGGATCAAGCTATTGAATTAGCATTTTTAATTTCAGATGAGATAAAAAAGAATAGTTTGTATTCCAAATCTGCAATTAAAGCGGCATCTTAACCGTTTAAAAATAAAATTTTATTTCTATATTTGTAGTATGCATCCAAAAGACAAAGTCGACCATATAAAAAATTGGATTTTAAATTACGTTAATTCAATGCCAAATAAAGCCAAGTCATTGGTAATTGGTATTTCAGGAGGAATTGACTCTTCAGTATCAAGTACATTAAGTGCAATGACAGGTTTAAAAACAATAGTGTTATCTATGCCAATTAAACAAAAATCAGCACAACATGACTTAAGTTTAGCACATCAAGAATGGTTAAAAAAAAATTTTAGCAACGTTGAGGGTCATACATTAGAACTTGATAGTTTGTTTAAATCATTTGAGGGAACACTAAATAACTTTGGTAATGAACATGGCATGGCGAATTCTAGAGCAAGACTAAGGATGACAACATTATATCAAGTTGCTGCTGCAAATAGTGGAATAGTTGTTGGAACAGGAAATAAAGTCGAGGATTTTGGTGTAGGTTTTTATACAAAATATGGTGATGGAGGAGTTGATATTTCTCCAATAGCAGATTGTAACAAATCAGAAGTGTGGGAACTTGGAAAAGAACTTGGGATATTAAAAGAAATTATAGAGGCCCCTCCAACAGATGGTTTGTGGGATGATGGACGTACTGACGAAGGTCAGCTTGGCTTAAGTTATAAAGAGCTCGAAGAAGCAATGGAAAATGAAAACTCTATAAATAGAGAGAAATATAATTCAATAAGAAGAACAAATTTGCATAAAATGGAACCAATTCCAGTATGCAAAATTCCAAGTTAATCAAATAGATTCACAAATCTATAATTTAAGTATATTCCTAGTTGAATGGGTAAAGATATATTTTTAACTAATAGCCTCGATAATAAGAAAAATAAATTTATACCTAAAAATGAAAAATCAGTTGGCATGTATGTTTGCGGACCAACTGTATATGACGATCCACATATAGGAAACGCAAGACCTTTAGTTGTTTTTGATATTCTATTTAAAATTTTAAAAAAGAAATATGGATCTAATTCTGTTAACTATATTAGAAACATTACAGATATAGATGATAAAATTATTAAAGCATCAAATGATAAAAAAATTTCTATAAAAGATTTAACTCTAAAAATTACAGAAAATTTTCACGATGATTGCAAATATTTAAAGTGCGAGCAGCCAACGGAAGAACCTAAAGCAACTGATAATATAAATCAAATGGTCGATATGATAACTGATTTAGAAAATAATGGTTATGCTTATTCAAATAACAATCATGTATACTTTGAAGTAAATAAATTTGAGGATTATGGAAAGCTTTCAAACAAAAAATTAGATGAATTAATTGCAGGCTCAAGAGTTGAGGTGTCTGAATTCAAGAAAAATCCTGAAGATTTTGTATTATGGAAACCATCTACAGCTGATGAACCGTCATGGGACTCCCCTTGGGGAAAAGGTAGACCTGGTTGGCATTTAGAGTGTTCAGCGATGTCAAAAAGATACTTAGGTGATGAATTTGATATTCATGGAGGTGGCAGAGATTTAATATTTCCACACCATGAAAATGAAATAGCACAATCTAGATGTGCGAATGGAACTAGATCGTTCGCAAATTATTGGGTTCATAATGGATTTATTACTTTATCAAATGAAAAAATGGCTAAATCTCAGGGTAATATTTTGAAAATAAAGGACTTTAAAACAAAATATAATGGTCAAGTTTTAAGATTAGCATTAATTACTAGTCATTATAGACAAGGACTTGATTGGAATGATAAGTTAATATCAGAGTGTGAGAAGACTTTAACAAAATGGTACTCTACATATATTGAAGTTAAGGAAAAAATTTCAGTTTCTGAGGATATCTTATCCCCCCTTTATGACGACTTAAACACACCGGGATATATTGCAAATTTACACTCTTTATTCTCTAAAGCGTCTTCTGGAACAGACGAAGATAAAAATATTTTTGTACATGCTTGTAACTTTATTGGTCTTTTAACAGAAACTAAAGAGGAATGGATGAGTTTTAAAAAAAATTCGATAAATATATCTGAGGATGAAATTAGATCTAAAATTGAAGAAAGAAATAAAGCAAGATCTGACAAAAATTATGAATTGGCTGATAAAATAAGACAGGATCTTTTGGATAAGGGTATTTTAATTGAGGATAAAGATGGTACAACCTCGTGGAAATTAAAATGAGTAAAGAGAAAATCTATATATTTGATACTACATTAAGGGATGGAGCCCAAACTCAAGGAGTAGACTTTTCATTAAATGAAAAGGAAAAAATTGCAAAATCTTTAGATCATTTAGGAGTGGATTATATTGAAGGAGGATGGCCTGGAGCTAACCCAACTGATACGGAATTTTTTAATAAAGATCAAAATTTTAAAAATGCAAATCTCACTGCGTTTGGCATGACAAAAAAATCAGAGCATAGTGCAAATAACGATCCAATGTTATCGTCATTAATAAATTCTAAAAGTTCATCTGTTTGTTTATTTGGCAAGGCATGGGATTTTCATGTTGATGTTGCTTTAGGTATTTCAAATGAGCAGAATTTAGAAAACATTAGTGAAAGCGCAAAGCATATTGTGAGCTCTGGTAAAGAATTTATGTTTGATGCAGAGCACTTTTTTGATGGTTATAAATCAAATCCTGAATATGCTATATCATGCCTAAAGTCTGCATATGACAACGGTGCAAGATGGATTGTTCTTTGCGATACAAATGGTGGAACTTTACCTCATGAAATATCTAAAATTGTTGAAGATGTTATAAAACATATACCAGGAAAAAATTTAGGTATTCATGCGCATAATGATACTGAAAATGCCGTTGCTAATAGCTTGGTAGCTGTTCAAGCAGGTGTAAGACAAGTACAAGGCACAATAAATGGGTTAGGGGAGAGATGTGGGAATGCAAATCTTATGTCTTTAATACCAACTTTTTTCTTTAAAAAAGATTTTTCAGATAAATATGAAATAAGTATTAAACCAGAAAATATTAAAAATTTAACTCAGTGCTCAAGATTATTAGATGAAATATTAAATAGAAAACCAAACAAACATTTACCTTATGTGGGAGCTTCTGCATTTTCACATAAAGGAGGAATGCATGTATCTGCTGTTCAAAAAGATCCAAAAACTTATGAACATATTAACCCTGAAAATGTAGGGAATGTAAGAAATATTGTTGTTTCTGATCAATCTGGACAATCTAATATTATGTCTAGATTAAACGCAATTGGTATTGATATTAAAAAGGATGATCCAAAAATTAAAAAACTTTTACACGAGGTAAAAGATAGAGAGTTTATTGGATATAGTTATGACGGTGCGGATGCGTCTTTTGAATTACTAGCACGTCGATTAATGGGAGATATTCCAAGATATATTTCAATAAATGAATACGATGTGTCAGTTAAAAAAGACTCAACCGGAGAGGTAATTTCATTTGCAAAAGCTAAACTGGAAGTGGATGGACATGAAATACTTTGTGAAGGAGAAGGAAACGGTCCTGTTAATGCGCTGGATAATGCCATTAGAAAAAATGTAAATAAACTAGAAAAGTATTCAACATATTTAAAAGATTTAAAATTAGTTGATTATAAAGTTAGGATTTTAAATACAGGTACTGGAGCTGTTACAAGAGTTTCAATAGAAAGTGCAGATTCTAAACATGGAAATTGGTTTACAATTGGCGTTTCTCCAAACATCATTGATGCCTCCTTTAAAGCTTTAGTGGATAGTTTAGATTACAAATTATTTAAAGATAATGCTCCAGCTAGCACTTAATGTCTTTTAAAAACATTTCTTTTATTTTACATAAGCCACAATTATCAGAAAATATTGGTGCATGCGCTAGAGCTCTTAAAAACTTTAATTTTCAAAAATTATTATTAATTGATCCAAAACCAATTTTTCCAAATGATAAAATTATTGCAACCTCCGTTGGAGCAAAGGATATTATCAAAAATGCAAAAGTATTTAATCATATAGAAAAATCACTTAAAAAAATTGATATTTTAGTTGCAACATCTGCAAGATTTAGAAACAAAAATATTAAACATATATCTATTTCAGATTTAAATAAAATTGATTACTCCAAAAAAATTGGTTTTTTATTTGGTTCTGAGGCATCAGGTTTATCAAATGAAGAGGTAAGTTATGCAGATTATACTTTACAAATTCCAAGTAACATAAATTTTAGATCATTAAATTTATCACACAGTCTGATTATAGTTGCACAAATAATGAGCAGTCTTATTTCATATAACAAACACAAGTTTGAAAAATCAAAAAAAATTAAACCTGCATCAAAAAAAGATATTCAAAGCATGCTTTCATTATGTGTTAATAATTTAGAACAAAGAAATTTTTTTAACCCACCAGAAAAAAAACCAATTATGTTAGAAAATTTAAGAAGTATTTTTTATAAAATGAACTTATCTGAAAAAGAAACTCGCATTTTATCAAGTGTATTCGCTGGTTTGACTAAAAAAAGGTTGATTGACAAAACCTAACATCTGCTTATAAAGCCCAATATTCAATGACAAAAAGATTAAACTCTAAACACAAAGTCGACAGAAGGTTAAAAGTAAACCTCTGGGGAAGACCTAAGAGCCCATTTAATACTAGAGCTTACCCTCCAGGGCAACATGGACAAACAAAGTCAGCAAAACCATCCGATTATGGTATTCAACTTCAAGCAAAACAAAAATTAAAATCGTATTATGGTAATATGAACGAAAGACAGTTCAGAAATATGTATAAAAAAGCTATTATGAAGAAAGGTGATACTGCAGAAAATTTAATAGGTCTACTGGAGAGAAGATTGGATGCAGTTATTTACAGATCAAAATTATCAAATACAATATTTTCATCAAGACAATTGATTAATCATGGTCATGTAAAAGTTAATGGAAAAAAAGTTAATATTGCGAGTTTTCAAGTTAAAGAAGAAGATACTATTGAAATTAGAGATAAATCAAAAACACTAGCATTGATAGATATTGCACTTGCAAATAAAGAAAGAGAAGTACCAGAATATCTTCAACTTGATGAAAAAAATAAAAAGGTAAAATTTGTTAGAGTTCCAGCCTTTGAAGAAGTTCCATACCCAGTTGTAATGGAACCTAATCTAGTTATCGAATATTATTCTAGATAACAACAATCATTAAAAAATTAATTTTTTTTTTATATGTAATTAGCCAAAAAGATGAGATTTATAACTGTTTATTTTAAAAAAAAAATAAGCAATCATAAGATCTAGAGTTTAATAAATACTTAATTATTTTTATTTTTATCTGTTTTTGCTTATAATTTTAATTAATTTATGCGTTATTTAATAACAGCAATATATTTGTTATTTTTATTTATAAATAATTTTGCGTTAGGACAGATTCCTCAATCTAGTAATCTTATTGCCTATTATCCATTTTCTGGAAATGCAAATGATAGCAGCGGAAACGGGTATGATGGTACTATTAGTGGAGACCCTCAATTGACGACTGATAGGTTCGGAAATTCAAACTCTGCATATAATTTTGATGGAGATGGAGATTGGATTTATTTTGGCACCGATACACTTCCTGCAAATAATGGAAACAGTGAAACTGATGCTTTTACAATTAGTGTCTGGGCACAATCATCTGAAAGTACAACAATGGACCTATTCGCATATGGTGGGATGGTTTCTTGTGGAGGTGGGAAGTACGGTGCAATTGTTAGATTAGCTAGCAGTATTCAATTTAATAGTTGTAATAGAGGTTTTAATACTCCTACAGGTGGAACAAACATCGATGGTCTTTGGCATCATTATGTAGTCACTTGGAATGGCAGCAATTCCAGACGAATATATATTGATGGATCTTTAGCTGCTGAAAATACTCAGACTAATGTTTTTAGAATTCGAAATGTGGGCTTGGTTCTTGGCAGAAGTTTTATGGATTGGACCTTAGGTAATACTTTAAATGCATCAGCTGATGAATTGCGTTTATGGAAAACAAATTTAACTGCCTCAGAAGTTCAAACTTTATATAATATTGAGAACACTCCTCCACCAACACTTAGTTCATCA
Source organism: uncultured Pelagibacteraceae bacterium (assembly GCA_902576045.1). Taxonomy (GTDB): domain Bacteria; phylum Pseudomonadota; class Alphaproteobacteria; order Pelagibacterales; family Pelagibacteraceae; genus Pelagibacter. The sequence continues at coordinate 45,613 of CACGTU010000008.1, forward strand.
ACACCAGCAGATAATGCAACCAGTGTAGCACTTGACTCAACTATTGTTCTTAATTTTAGCTCAAATGTTGATGTTGAAACTGGTAACATCACTATAAAAAAAACATCGGATGACTCAACGGTTGAGACAATTGATGTAACTAGCGGCCAAGTTTCAGGTTCTGGGTCTTCACAAATAACAGTCACTCCGTCTTCAAACTTTGAGAACTTAACTCAATATTATGTTTTAATAGATGCAACAGCATTTGATGATAGCGTAGGAAATTCATATGAGGGAATATCGAGTACAACTGCTTTAAATTTTACAACTGTAAATGTAGTTCCGACACTAAGTTCATCAGTTCCAGCAGATAATGCAACCAGTGTGGCACTTAACTCAACTATTGTTCTTAATTTTAGTGAAAATGTTGATGTTGAAAGTGGAAACATCACTATAAAAAAAACATCAGATAATTCTACAGTTGAAACAATTGATGTAACTAGCGGCCAAGTTTCAGGTTCTGGGTCTTCACAAATAACA